>CAUWMZ010000107.1:0-1595 GCA_963560035.1 uncultured Parabacteroides sp. | reverse complement strand
AATAACGAGGGCGTTTTGTACTACGTTTTTAGGAACGTAGAACTGGACACCCTATAAATTGGTAAATAGGTATCATGTTTCACATTATGGTGAACTGTCAGAAGATAAATATTGGAAAATATATGATCCAAGAAATATCATACAGGATTATGATTCCATTTATTCTTTGAGAGGAACAGATGATTCATTATCCATTGCCTATTTAAAACAATTAGCAGACAATTCTAAAAGATTCGATGAAAAATGTATTTATACATTGGAATATGCCCATGCAAAAATAGATGATTTTGAACATCCTGCAATTCCTTGCTTGGAACAATTGATGAAATCAAATACATATACCATTTACCTGAAAGAAATATGGCAAACTTGGAGATGTCTTTTGCAAATAAGTTTAGGCTCTTCCAAAGATTCAGAGATTCCGAATGACCGCTACAATAGAATGAGAATGATTTGTGCTCATACGATATTAGACCATATCGTACAACATCCTAATGACATAATAGCTATCAATCAATTTATCATACTCTCATCAGAAGATAATATTGATAGATATGGTGTTTATACTTATGGAAATCAAAACATGATGGAGCAGATTGAAATATTCTATGAGCAATTCAAGGATATATTAGAAAAAGAGGAAGATGCTTCTTGACATAAAAATGACTTTTTCTTATTTAAAGCCCCCACCCAGTAGCAAGGATATAATAAAAGTACAAGCAAAATGAAAGAAAGAAACAAATGGATTGAATTAATGGAAAATGTTCAAATTGGAAGATTTGAATTTGAGCATTGGAATATATATTATACGTCAGAAGGGGATATAGAAGAAGATACAAGCCCACCAGATGAAATATTTGAAGATGGTGGATTTGTAAATTTGGAAAATTATGGTAACGTTTATAAATACTATAATCCTTTTAAATACGATACTTTGTTTATCAGGCAACGTTATATTTACAACAGGCTTGTAAGGGAATATCTTATTCCAGAAACACAAGCAATAAATATAATTGCATACTATACGAACAAGACAGGATTGTATGAGCAAGAATTACAAAAGTATTTTCCACATGATATATGTCTAAACAATCAGATCAAATCAATGGCTACATCAAAAAATGTAATTGATTTGAATGAAGAAGAATATGACATTGCAACAGTGTTACAAAAGTTACTAAATGATCCAGACAAGTATTATTCGATATATACGGAAGAAGAGATTATTCAGATACTTCGTAACAAAACGGATTATGGTATAACACGTCCTTCATTTAATATGACAGACGATTATAATTGTCACTCTTTCATAGAAGAAGAACCAAAGATGCCTAAATCTTGCTTGCTTAAATGATTTTGCGTATATTTAAATTGAAAATGAGATAATTAACAATAGTATTAACAAAATGCTGATGTAAACTCAGATGTAAACCAGAATATTCTGGATGATAAAGAGGAAAAGGAAGTAACTGTATAAGGTGCTATAGCTCAGTTGGTTGCTTCGGAAACTTTGACCGCAGGTCAAGGTTTTTGAAGCGGAAAGAGCAAAGGACTGAAAATCCTTGTGTCCCCGGTTCGATTCCTGGTGGCACCAC
>CAUWMZ010000106.1:0-1785 GCA_963560035.1 uncultured Parabacteroides sp. | reverse complement strand
ACCAAACAGCTTAAAAATGTAGGCTAAATTGGGAACGTTAAACTGGACACCCTACCTATCTGGTATTCCTTGCTGCACAGATATTCTTTAACGACACCTCTTTCTTGTCAAATAATGTACCTGTACGGGAATTAATTGCCCTTGGCGGTGATGTTCATCACATCTTTCCCAAACAGTATCTCATGGACAAACACTTTGACAAGTCTTTATATAATCAAGATGCGAACTACGTATTTCTCGACCGTCCTGTGAATATCTCTATAGGTAAGAAAGCGCCTAATGTGTATCTCCAGGAAGCGAAGAACAGATGTCTGAGCGGTGAGACAACAGAGACAGGACTTGTGAATGAAATAGATAAATTCTATCAGAACCTGGAGATAAACTGCGTTCCCGCAGAGGCGATAGAGATGGACTATGCATCATACGAAGTCTTTCTTGAAAAACGTCGAAAATTGATGGCTGCAAAAATAAAGAAGTATTATTATAGCTTGTAGGTTACATGAAAACTCAAAGGCGTAAAGCACCGATATTTGCAATCGACCGATTGCGGTTGGGAACGGACGGTAAAGGCATCACTACATTGGTGTGCTTCATGGGCTGTCCGCTCAGGTGTGCGTATTGCCTGAATGTCCAATGTCATGACGAGGACTTTGAACTGGATGGCAATACTCCTCGCAAGGGGGTGATGCTGCTTACGCCACAAGAACTGTATGACCACGTAAAGATTGATAACATCTATTTCCAAGCTACAGAAGGTGGTATCTGCTTCGGAGGTGGCGAGCCAATGATGCAAGCCCGATTCATCAAGGAATTTTCTGAAATTTGCGGCAAGAAATGGAAGATAACTCTCGAGACTTCTCTCTATGGTGCATCCTATAATACGATACACATGTTGTCGGAAGTGGTTGATCAATGGATAGTGGATTGAAGGATATGAACTCATCTATCTACCTGCTGTACACGGGGAAACGACACTATTTGCTGCAAAGTTTGGAATGCTTGAGGATACTCAACCTTATAGACAATGTGCATATGAAGGTGTCACTGATACCTGACTACAACACCCCCAAAGATGTGGAGAGAAGTATCAGAGAGTTGAAAGAGTTTGGATTCAATTACATTGAACGAACTCGCTATATTAAACGATTATCGAAATACCCACCAAATACAGAAAAGCCATGAGAGGAAAAGAGAAATGCGAATTGCTGAAAGACATACGTCGGAAGATTGCCGAGCAGTATGGACTGACATACCACCCGACAGAATGCATACATGAGGGCGATTGCCATGGCACATGTCCCCTTTGTGACGCTGAGTTGGAAGACCTGCAGCGTCAGCTCGACGAAAAGGGAATTGATGACATTGAATTACAGAGAATCATGGACCAGCATCTTATCTTAACTTAAAGGAGATGTTGACTGAAAAGTATGGAGACCAGGAAGTTTCAGAGCGCTTTTCAGGAGATGAGCCTCCCTCTGATTTCTTAAAATTTCATGCTTTATTACACGATGAATGCCATTATGTATCTGAGTTCGCTTGTGAAAATGGTAAGACTCAGTTGACTATGACGAAACAAAATTATAATACGGCTTTAAAGAAGCAAAAAAGCGTTTCCATTATCAAGTAGAAATGAAGAAAATATGGAAGGAGCTATTTAATATTAATACAGATAGTCTGATATTGATTTTCTCCAATTTAACATGCATCTTCCTCCAAATGTTACTTATAAGAGAGTTTATATCGAATAATTGATTAAAGCGTTCTTTGACTTATCTTTGTGGTCTA
>CAUWMZ010000105.1:0-2091 GCA_963560035.1 uncultured Parabacteroides sp. | reverse complement strand
ACCACAAAGATAAGTCAAAGAACGCTTTAATCAATTATTCGATATAAACTCTATTTGATTCCTCTGTAGGAAATAGGCACCAAAGGATGAAAGAGTTATCATGTAATAATTGGTCTATGCTTTTTTTGTGTTGCGGCTTTTCCATTTTTAGTATGCTTTGATAAAAGACGCAAGAGCGATTGAAATAGCCCCCACTTTAATTGTTAAATGATATTAAAATGCTGTATTGAAAATGTTCGCTTTTGGAATAAGTGGAAAATATAAAGCCTGTTGACCCACTATTATACTCCCAATTGACCCATCAAAAAAACATTGGATTTATGAAAAGAAAAATGCAATTTAACCCGGGTCAGTTTTAGTTATAATTATCTACCGCAGATGTTACTTCTTTTTGGCATTAATTTTTCTTACAGAATCTCCGGTAAGCTCAATCAATGACTAATAATTCTCCTGCTACAGCAGTGCCTCTGACCATAACAAGTCAAACTCTAGCTGTAGCTAACGGAAGTAGAAAAATAGCGACCAATAAAGACAACAATGTTATTAATATGTGTTTTGGTATATGTAATGACCCCAGAGTTCAGTCTCCTTCTCCTAAACCTCCTTGTATGGCAAATGTGATATGGAATAAGGTTTATGAAAATGCAACCCTAACTGAAGCCGAATTAAAAATGCTTTTAGAATGTTCTGAAGCTGATTGCCAGACATGCCCTGGAGGAAAAATAAGAGTTGCATTTCATGGACAAACTGCCAATATCGCTCCTGAAGATATTGGTTCAGTTTCAGCTGATATTATGGCCGAAATGAATCCTTTAACAACTCCATTAGAACCTGTCTTGCGTAAAGATACTCCAATACTCATCATCAAAGTAGAATGAATATGAGCACAAATGATTCTTCAATTTCATTAGAACTTATACCACGTATACCTAATGACGGTAAAATACAAGTAGCGAATAATGATATTATTCGTTTCTATGCTACTGCACATACAAAAAACATCGTGGGAAGAAGACTACATTATGCGTGGAAAGTATATTCAAGTACAGCCTATAGCGAAGGAAATAAAGTTGCCGTATCCCTTCCTAACCGATATTGCGGAGAATGGGTTACATTATATGTAGATGTGGAAAAAAAAACATACAAATGGTATGCACGCATAGCTAATGCCATCAAGGATATCTTTTCAGAAGATATTGAAGAAACTAAACTTGAAATAGTAAACAAAACTCATGCCCATATTTCATTTTATCCATGGTGTCCTCCTTTGGTCAATCAAATCGAATGGTGCGATATTTATTATCAACCGCAATATAAGTATAGAGACTTATACTTAAACGACATAGGCTATATCGTACTAGATATTGAGGGAGTAAACGGAAGATACTTACATGGAGATATTTTAATTAACGGCCAACCTGTTGAAGAATGTATTCCTACGTTAGTATCAAACAATTATGCCTGTTTCTTTTTCCTAATATCTTCTGATTGGGTAGAACAAATGGAACCTGGAAGTGAAGTTACTATTGAATTCCGTTTAATGGATGAAGATATAAAAAAGCCAAATGGTGAGAGGTATACAACTACAAAAAAACTGCATATAGAAAAACGACGTAATAAATTAAACTTCAACCCCAGCAATCAGCCATTGGTTACTGGCGAATTAGCTGTTGTAGAGAATAACTTCGAAAAATGTAAGTACACACAGATAAAAGCAAAATTGATATATGATGATAATGGAAGAAAAGAATTATCAGGATATGTTTTTGATGAGAATCTCAACTATCTGCCAAAAACTATAGAAATTGTAGGATGCGACAATTTTAACACCCATCTGCATTTGGAGCTTATCAATTATTCAACTGATGGATGCGGGTTGGCTGAAACAGACATGCATAAACATAGAGAAGGAGTTCTATCTCCCAAATTTAGTATTAAAAATAACCTTAATAATAATTTATATCAAGAAAAAGCTATAATAGATACCTCATCCGGTAAAGTTGACATAGATGTAAACTATACTTACGATAGATATAAATTATTAAAGTTTCCCACCCCCAATAAAGAGGGTGGGAAGTAACAGTAATTCAA
>CAUWMZ010000104.1:0-2153 GCA_963560035.1 uncultured Parabacteroides sp. | reverse complement strand
GCCATTAATTCTGAGCCACTCAACTCCTTCACTTGGTACTGCCCTGTTTTTCTTAGTGCTGGGAGTACTTCAGATGTTACCCAACGTTTGAACTTCTTGGCGCTTGGTAATTTGCTTGAGAGAACTAAGCAATAAAGACCACTTTCGTTGATGACAGTTTGATTAGGATTCCCTCTCGTAATACCGTCACGAATCGTTACTGTATTCTTATCTTCAGCGTCAACGTGATCATTAAGCGCTTTTCTTGAGTTGCTATAACCTAGAACATCAGCAACATCTTTTCCGACGAACCAAGGCTCATTGTTAAGCAAAAGACTTCTTACTTCATGACTTTCAAAATTAAATAATTGTAATTCATTCATTTTTGTTTTCTCCTTTCTAATGATGTGCATTGTGAATGAACATTTTGGCTAAAAAAATTATTCTAAGATAATGTCTTCAACTTTTACATTACAAGCGAGCGCTATCTTAATAATTTCTTTCGCAAGCCACTTTCTTTTGCCTTGTTCTTTTTTGGCATAAGTATCTGGATTCATTCCGACGAATTTAGCGAACTGAATTTGATTCATATTCAATCCGACTCTTAATTGCTTAACTGTATACATCGTTTCCTCCTTTCTTGTTCATCTACAATGCACATGTTACACCTTATTTTGTGCATTGTCAATGCACATTGGACATTTTTTTATTTAGTTTGTACAATTTGAATGCACATACATGCATTTTTTGCTATAATATTATCAGAAGGAAAGGAGGTGTAACAAGTGAGTGATATTGATGTTAGAATTGGAAGAAAACTCCAAAAATTAAGAGAATCTAAAAATCTATCACTTAATGATGTTGGAACGAGAGTAGGCAAGGCAAGAAATACAATCCATGCATATGAAAAAGGGAAAATATCAATAAGTGTAGATGTATTAGAAACTATATGTAATGTATTAGATTACTGCTTTGTGGATTTACTCAGTGAAATTGTAGAAGATATGAAAAAAGAAGAAAAATAAAATACGGCCATTTTCAGTCATAAAAACGGTCGCAAACACTTGTAATTAAAAAAGAGGAGAAGGGAAAAATGAAAGAAAAGAAAATGACATGGAAGAAGATACTGCTTATTATATTTTTTTGGCCATTCGCTATTATTTATTATGGTGGTAAGTATCTAATTAAGTTTTATAAGTCTAGCAAGTATACAGTCAAACAGAAAGTTATATACACTATTATCGGTGTATGTGTGCTTTCAGCTTTAGGAGCTATTTCAGCTTCATCATTAAATCCAGAAATAGAAAAAGTAACAATATCAGACATAACCCTATATAAGGGAACAACAAAAAAAATAAAGTCTAAAATAACACCTGATAAGGTAGTAGTTAAAAACGTTGAATATACTAGCTATGATCCTAAAATCATTTCTATCAGTGGTAAAGGAAATATTGAAGCAAAAAATGAAGGTACCACTACCGTTGTATGTAAAGTAACTGATGATAATGAAAAAACTGTCAAATCAAACAAATTTAAAGTAATTGTTGAACTTACAGAAGAGCAAAAAGAAGAACTAAGAAAAAAAGCTGAAGAAGAAGCATTAAAGGCAGAACAGGAACTTCAGCAAAAGAGAAATTCGCTCTCACTAGACGAAGCAATCCGTATAAGGGATGAATGTAAGCAGATTGTCAATCAGATTCTTAACGCACCTAGTACTGCAGACTATCCAGGAACTTTTTTAGATCCTCTAAAGGATTGGGGAATGAGGAAAGTGAATAACCTTGTAACAGTATCATCATACGTTGATGCTCAGAATCTTTTTGGGTCTAAACCGAGAACTTATTTTGTTATGCAGTTTAGAATGAACGATGACGGAAGCGGAAGCCTATCATATTTTAAATTTGGTAATCAGGTAGTTACTGGTTCTTATAGTAATTAAATAAAAAAAGCACCCTAGCGCCAACTAGGATGCTGATAGTGATACGCCAATATCACTAATATAAAAGAAACCTCGCATAAAGTCCTTTTACGTACTCAATTATATCACGATTGACACGTACAAGGCAAAAGCAAATAGAAAGGCCGTGTTATATTTAACTAAAAAAAGAAAGCCCAGGAAGCAACGTACAAAATAGCACGCTTAGCATTTAGCTACCTGCCCTGGGTCTTACTTC
>CAUWMZ010000103.1:0-2195 GCA_963560035.1 uncultured Parabacteroides sp. | reverse complement strand
AAATCACTGGTTTACAAAATATTACGGTGTGGACTTTTGAGATATAACTAAATTTTCCAGATTCATTATCCTTGTATTTCCAACTGCCAACCTATTTCCTCTAACTAGTTGTGTTAAAAAACAGTTTGTCGCTTTGTTATGGACGGTTATTCATTATATTTGCAATCGAGAACAATAAATATTTAATATCATCATGTCCAAAAAATATCTGTAAAATCAATAATATGCCTTCTGTTTCAATGGGGGTATTACGTCGTCCTATTCTTGTCGAATATATACCGGTGCAAAGCGGAAAATTGCCCAAGCATTGGTTCGTGGTGTTGCTATAATGAAGAAGGTGGAGGCGTATACTGGTCTGCACTTACAATCTGTAAAATGGAATTTCCGGTATGCTACTCTAACGATATAAGTATTAGTAATATTAACATTAATAAGAATGAGATTATGATGAAAATTACAATTCCAATCAGAGAAAATGCAGTTGACAACCATTTCGGTCACTGTGAGTATTACACAATCCTGACAGTAGGACAAGATAACCAAATTCTAAGTAGCGAGACTATTTCTTCTCCACAAGGATGCGGATGTAAATCCAATATCGCGGGAGAATTAGGAATGTCATGAACATAATCATAAAGAATGATGTTTAGGAAAAATAAGATGCTACATAACATTGTCATAGACATTGTTATGTTGACAGCTATGGCATTGGTAAGTGTAAGTGGTTTCATATTGGAGATAGTCATTCCTTCTCACCATGCTGTCAAATTTAAAGGTGCAATTCCATGGTGCTCACACTTGTTGGGTTTGGGAAGGCATGATTGGGGCGATATTCATTTGTGGGCAGGAATAGTGTTGGTCATTCTGCTTGCCATTCATACATTGTCGCACATAAACATGGTATTGGCTTTTGTTAAAAAGAAATGTCCGAACTATATATTACGAATATTGCTTTATGTTTTATTTTTAACGCTTTTGATAATGACAATAATACCTTGGTTTTATTTATGCTATTAGAGCGGCAAGTCAATTTATTACTTTCAGAGATAAGTTAGCTTCTCTATTTATAAAGACTGTCATTATTACTTTGACTGAATTTAGAGGAAGGACAAATTTAGATTGGGATCTGTAAGACCGTGACTCTGCTCTAAATTTGTCCTTCTTTTGAAAGTAATTTCAAAACATTAACCATGTTCTGACAAATAACTTCTTGTCTTGGATAATCTGAAACTTACATCTCTTCGATGTAACAAAGCCTTGTTCATTTAACAGGTACGTCATTTCTGGTAATGATTAGTACAACTAAAAAAATCCATTAGTCTAATCTGCGTGTCAATGAAGTATAAATCTCCGTCAATTTATGAATAATTTCGTTATCGTTCTTTACGTAAGTTCATTTGATTTCCTGCTTCGTCAGATATGATTAAAATATCATTTGATAGTTTTATAATTATCATCTTCAATATATCATCCTTATCTCCATTAATGTAGATGATTATTTCTTTCTTTATGTTTTGATAATCATAAAGTCCCTCAAAGATAAGTCTATGGTAATTTGACTTCCCTGTACTTATTCTACCTATGTCATGCCAATATGAACATTTATTATCCTGCTGAAAGACGAATCGGTGTTTGGTAAAACAGTCATCAGCTTTCTCTGACTCATTATCTGTAAATGTCCAAGTTCCCAATAACAAGTTGCTACTTGTTGTATTTGTTTGAGCGTTAATGGAACAACACAAACAAAAAAGAATAATAGAAATGATTGTTCTCATATTTTAATCTAAATTTATGCCAATGCCATATCCTTCAAAAAAAATATTATAAACTTTTGGATTCTTCTTATATGGTTGAATTTTTATGATAGCAGGAACGTTGTGAACTTCGCCATAAGAAGCGTCAGTTACGTATGGCCACTGATTTATAATATCTTTAAATCTATCCTGTAACCTATTTGTATAATATTCTACTGAACCTGCATATTCATACCATTGGTCTGTCTTGATTCTTTGCTTCTTAGCTTTTTTATCATTATCTATACTCATGGCAAACAACTTTACTTTCATTATGTATTGGCTTGGATGTTTGTCATAAGCATAAATGATAAATTCGTCATATGTTCCATTAAGCAAATATCCTCCATCAATAGAGTTTATATCGAATAATTGATTAAAGCGTTCTTTGACTTATCTTTG
>CAUWMZ010000102.1:0-2253 GCA_963560035.1 uncultured Parabacteroides sp. | reverse complement strand
ATTTGAATTACTGTTACTTCCCACCCTCTTTATTGGGGGTGGGAAACTTTAATAACTTTATTGAGTTATGACAAACCTTTCATCTCCACTATTCATACATTATGTTAATATATCATAATTGTATGTACCTTGCTATACAAAGTACATACAATTATATATATTTGCATCATCAAAAAATAATAAACAAGCAAACAGCTGATTTATTTAACATATTATACATCTAATACATATTAAGAATTACATATTATAATGATTCAACTAAGAAACATAAACAAAACGTATTTTAACGGCGCACCTCTACACGTCTTAAAAGGCATCAACTTAGATATAGAGAAAGGAGAGATGGTCTCTATCATGGGAGCATCAGGATCAGGCAAATCTACTTTGCTGAATATCTTAGGGATATTAGATACATATGACACCGGATCATATACCTTAAACGGACAATTAATTCGTGATTTAAGCGAAAGCAGAGCAGCAGAATTAAGAAATCAGATGATTGGCTTCATTTTTCAATCTTTTAACTTGATTTCATTTAAGAATGCCATGGAAAATGTCGCATTGCCACTCTATTACCAAGGGGTCAACAGAAAGAAAAGAAATGCATTGGCGCTAGAATATCTCGATATGGTAGGACTAAAAGATTGGGCGGAACATATGCCGAATGAGATGTCCGGCGGACAAAAGCAACGCGTAGCGATCGCCCGTGCGCTGATCGCAAAGCCACAAATCATATTGGCCGATGAGCCTACCGGCGCATTGGATAGCAAAACAACCATAGAGGTCATGGAGCTACTTCGCCATGTCAATCTAGAAGGTATGACCATGGTGATTGTCACCCACGAACTATCCGTAGCAGAAGCCACGGACCGCATCGTAAGAGTAAAAGACGGACTTATAGAAAACATCGAAAAGGGAGAAGATCATGCTTGATTTCGATAATTTCAGGGAGATATGGAGCACATTAAAAAAGAATAAGCTCCGTACGGTATTGACCGGATTTTCTGTCGCATGGGGTATCTTCATGCTAATTATTATGCTAGGAGCCGGCAACGGACTTCGCAACGGTATTCTTTACAACTTTAGGAATATCGGCACAAACCGTGTAGAAGTGTGGGCAGGTTACACCACTAAACCATGGAAAGGGATGCCATCTGAGCGAGCTATATCCTTTAAAGATACAGATTTGACCGATTTAAAAAGAGACTTCAAAGAGATCGCCCTTTCTTCCGCCAGCATCACACATGCGGATACACTCTATCATAACAATGAATCCATTGTAGGACAAACAGAGGGCGTTTTTCCAAATCACTCACAGATCAACAACGTGTTTGTCAGCTCTCAAAAAGGCAGGTTCATCAACGAGCAAGACATGAAAAATCGCAGGAAGATCATCGTGCTGAGTCCTCGTATGGCAGAAGTACTATTTCATGACGAGAATCCCATAGGAAAATTCATCAAATGCAATCACACAATGTTTCAAGTAGTGGGCGTTTATGATGAGGTAAATAAAACCAACAACGCTCCCGCCTATATTCCCTTTAGCGTGTCTCATCTATTATATAATAAAGGCTATGGATTAGACTTTATAGTCTTCACGCTGCAAGGCTTAAAAACGCAAAAAGAGAATGACGACTTCTTGCAACGCTTTCGCGCTTGGATGGCCCAAAGACATCAGTTCGATCCAACAGACTACAACGCCATCCATTGCTGGAGCTCTTTAAGCGAATTCATCATGACCAATAACCTTTTAAATGGCATTACGCTATTCATCTGGATTATCGGCATCGGAACACTTATGGCCGGCATTGTGGGAGTAAGCAACATCATGCTCATTACTGTGCGCGAGCGAACTAAAGAGTTTGGCATCCGTAAGGCGTTAGGAGCTAAACCAAGATCCATTTTAACGCTGATTATCATGGAGTCTATACTTGTGACCGCCTTTTTCGGATATATAGGCATGGTGTTGGGCATTGGCATTACCGAACTCATCAACCACACGATGGAAATGACACAAACAACAAAGACTAGCGATCCCGGGATGTCTTTTTTCCTCAACCCTACCGTCAATCTTAACATCGCAGTATCCGCTACAGCATTAATCGTTATAGCCGGTGTATTGGCGGGCTATTTCCCCGCACGCAAGGCTATAAGAATTTCAGCGATAGAAGCCATGAGAACTGAATAAAAACTTTTTAAAAGAATAGACATTATATAGATTAATTTGTTATATGACTCATTTTGTGACTGATT
>CAUWMZ010000101.1:0-2459 GCA_963560035.1 uncultured Parabacteroides sp. | reverse complement strand
TAGAAAGAAACAAGAAAGAAGGATTGAAATGGTTTTCAAAAGAGAAATCATTATCATATCCTACGACAAAACAGTATCAAGATTTAAAGTTAATCTTTGAAAACAAGAAGGAAATAGAAAATCTCGATTACTATTGGAATGAGTATAATATTTTGATGCAAACTAATTCAGAAGCAATAAGACGCTTTACTGATACCTATTATACATATAATGATATTAAGAATATTGCTTTAAATCGCACGAAAATTAAAAAAATCTCATCTGCCATAAACAAAGGGCATGACTGCGAATCCCAATACAAAGAAGCTTGGAGAGTATTTAGCAATGGAAGAACATTTGAGAATATATCGTATGCTGAGTTGTCCGGCATAAACAAAGAATACTTTGCAATCAAGGAGGAATATCTAAGACATTACAAAGAACATGAATCCTTGATTAAACTGATTTATGGCAAAGGGTTATTGGCTATAAACTCTTTTACTGAACAAGCCATAGAACAAGAGAAAGAAATAATAAAAGTATTAACTCTAAAAAGCTCAAACAGTACAGATCTATTGAAATCCGTAATTCATATCCAAAATGAAACTGAATTAAAGCGAGCAATATTAAATTCAGAACAATATGGGAATAAATGCAATTTTACATCCAATTTTACCATTGCAGATTTCTATGAATATAGAAAACAGTTTGATGAGATTGGTGTTGCTTTTGATGATGCTGTAAGTATAAAATGCCAAAACGAAAATGCGATAAAATCTTACAATAGTAAGAAATATGGAAAAGCCATCGTTTATATATCAGATTATTATGATATTTGCATACCTACTAGCGACCTTTCAAACTATGTAAATGATTATAACAACCAGCAGGAATTAAGAAATAAGGCTAAGTCTATTAAATCGAATTACAGCAAAGGATTTGCTGCGTTATGGAGTGATTTTGATTTGGATGTATGCGATATATCACAAATTCAAGAAATCATTAATAATAGCATTAAAATAAAAGACCTAGACAATGAAATAATATATAAGGAGAAACTTCAAGAAGAAGCAAGGCGTAAGCAAATGGAGGAAGAACGACGAAAAGAAGAACTCGTTTATTTACTATCTTGCGTTTTTACTTGGTTCCAACCGACGCGAAGTTCTCTAAAGTGTTTCTCTCTATTTTATTATTATCCCACAAATTGTGATTGGAATGCATCTGAAGATGAGTGGGAAGTTAGAAATTTGATATGGGATTTCAAGGCAAACCCCAATCGACCACAATCGGAGTCTGAAATAAGATGTCGGCATGAAAGAGCTATGAATAAAGTACTTCCTTTATTTAAGAAGGTCATGAGTCATTACTTTGGTTCTAACACTTCAAAGCTGACTTTAGTTTGCATTCCTTCTTCTAAGAAAATTGTAACAGAAAGAAGATATAAAGATTTCTCTTATGAATTATGCTCAATAACAGGTATGGATAATGGATACGATTATATATCTGTACTCCATGAGGGGGAAGCAAAACATTTGGGAGGTACAACTCAAGCTCAAATCAGTATAGATGGAAGTTTTTTTAGAGATCGATACATTGTTCTTTTAGACGATGTTATCACATCTGGAAAGTCAATGGAAATGACAAAGAATCTATTAGAACAAGCAGGTGCTCACGTTATCGCTGGATTATCAATAGGAAGGACCAAACACGAAAGAGAGTATTCAAATCCTATAGATAATTTATAAAGTCTAATACAAAATATGTAATTTATTATCAAGACCATATGTTATCAACCTTATTAATTGAAAACATATGGTCTTATTTATTCAAACATAGAACTATGCCAGAAAAAGGCAAATGATGAAAGATTTTTACTTTTTTTTGGGCAATTTGATTTTTCGATTGTTTTCTTCCCAGGCATCCACATAGTTGTTCAGCGCTTCGGAGATAACGTCCTTCAAGAGGATGCCTTCCACGAGGGAAATGTACTTAACCTTACGGACTAAATCCGGATCCACGATGAAAGTGGCGCGGATTTCCTGGGGTTTCTTGGAACTTTTGGCTGTTTCTCCTTTCTTGGGGCGACCCACATTCTCCCTGCGTTTGGCATCCAACTTGGACTTCATTTGCTCGGTTGCAGCCATTTCTGTTGCTTCCTGCTTTGGAATCACTTTCGAAGATGTTGCCTTCGGACTTTCATTCTTTTCATCTTGAACTTCTGGCTGTTCCGCTTGTTCTGCGGTTTGTTCAACCTGCTGTTCCTGAGGCAATTCTTTTGCCTGGTCGGTTGGATTAGCTTCACCCATGAAGCCGTCCATCCATAAGGATAAATTCTTCTTACTCATATTGCTTACTTTATTATTTGTTTACATGCTGATTTACTTACTATGTTACCAATAACTTTTGTGATTAGTCATATAATAATATAGTTTACCTATTTTCCTCCCGACTGATAATCTCATCGGTCAGTGTCTGATAGT
>CAUWMZ010000100.1:0-2670 GCA_963560035.1 uncultured Parabacteroides sp. | reverse complement strand
CCAAACAGCTTAAAAATGTAGGCTAAATTGGGAACGTTAAACTGGACACCCTATATGGTTATATAGTCCAGCCATGTTCAAAGGGGCACGGTAAACCAACTCTTTAGTCATAGTTGCATCCAGTTTGTATATATCTCCACTACATATCAGTTTGCGTACGTCACCATTATATAATACAGTATTCTTCACCGGATAAAGGCTGAGTTTCCCCTTCTGTCTTTCTTTACCGAACGGTAGGTTGGCAAAGAAGCCTGTATCCCGTGTGATTTCCGCCTTTGCTATATCATTGGGAAGGGCATGGCATATCCCATGCGCAGGATGCACATGTACCAGCGTGTCAGGTGTCAGCATGTTTGCTATCTTGTCCAGCATACGGTTGTGGCTGTCTTCTATTTCGTGCGACAAGCCAAACAGTTCACTGGAGAGTGCTTCGAGTAGCAGTTTCACTAATGGATCCAGATTCTCTACTTTTTTGATTCCCCAGTAGTTCATCGCATGGCGATACATACGGGTTTTTATGGCTTCTTTGCTGTAATTTTGGGTATTCATTAAAAGACAATTTCAAGTTTATCACTACTTTTACGCATTCCTAAAAAGAATGGTAATGGCCATATATCATCACCTCCATCATCTAATCTAAATGCATATGTACAATCAATTTTACTATATAAAAGGATTAATTTTTTATCGCCATAAAATTTTATTTCATAATCTTGTATTGGTGCTACATGTTCATATAATTTTTTCATTGTGTTGATTTGATCTTCCATTTCTCTGTCACACTCTCCATCTTTGTAATAATTTGAAAGTCCAATCCTTTCATTTCGAATGAAAAATTCTTCTTTAAATGAAGAAAAATCTTTTCTTTCATACATACTTTTTATTTCATTATATTTTTTTACTGCCATTTCTTCTATGTTGCTTATAGAATCTAATCTGATACATTCATCTAAAATAGATATGTTATAAGGAACTTCAGCATCAAATGTACATTCATATTCATAGTAAGGTATTCCTTTCTTGACTTTTGGTATTGGATTTGTTAATACAGTCACATAGTCATCTAATGTTTGACCATCAAGACGTTTTTTAATTTCAATATATAACGGTTCTTCACTGTTTATTCCTAAATCTTCATGTGTATATGCAGGATATAATTCTACTTTTAATTTTTGCGTTCCACTTTTCATAATAAAATGGTTTATAGGATATGAACCAGAATATGCCCCTTCGTCCCAAAAGCCCCAAATAGGAATATCATTTATAAGTATCCTGAAATTGCATCCATTACTTGACATAGTCAATAAATAATAATTTTTAGGCTGCTTTTCATCTATCGTAAATGAATCAACTATCTCGTTCTTTTTCTGTGCATTTGCACATCCACTGGTATTCATACCCAAAAAACCTAATAAACTCATGATAATAATTTTTTTTATATTCATACTATTTTACTTTGATATAATGTTTATTTTTTTCTTTTTATTATTTGTCATATTATCTCCCCAAGTTTTTTCAGGAATTAATTCAATTTTATGTTCTAATTCAACAAAAGAAACCTCTTCTTTTTTCGAATCTTGTTTGACAATGCTTCCTCTTCTTTTATGAGTGGTATTTGTTAATATGCTTCCTTTTATTTTTGCTGCAATTTCACAACTTGTATTTCCATATCCAACAGTATAGTATATACCATTATCATCAATGCCAAAATACAAATCACAGAACAGACCACATTTTCCATAAGCTTCTGTTTTGAATTGCAGTTGTATTCCGATAAATTTACCTTGTACATCAAGTTCGAATAAGACTTTAAGCTCACCTTCTGCCCTAAATTTAAAAATATCTTGATCTTCTTCGCTTGTTTCATCTCTGTTTATAACTACTAATTCACTTATCACTTTAGATGAAGCTGTCGCAAGAATAAATAGATTTATTTTTTGGTCGTATGCTTCCATTACATTTCTAATAGTTGCAACTATTGTACCCCAAGGACCACTTCTGGAAGCAAGGCTTATAACATCAATAATTATTCCAACGACTAATAACGGATCTAGATTTGCAAAGAACCGTAATTCAAGGTTTGTTTTACCTATTTCTTTTTGAATCATCTTCCATTTGATCCCTAAAGCAATTTCAGGGGTACAAATATAAACAGATAAAGCCTTATGGGGGCGAGCTGTCAGAGATACATTTTTTATTTTTTCTGCACCTGATGGATTATCTGATATGGGGGTGTTCTCTAAATGGAAAGCTGATACAATTAGATATTTTATCATAGCAAAAACATCTAATGTAACTTTTATAATTTCTGATATTTCTTTGCCAAGAATTATAGTTTCAGAGCCTTTATTATAGCTACCTTTAAGGTTCACACTAAATTTATGTTCAACATCTATTGTACATTTAGGATCAAATTCATCAGTATGGAGGTCATTCACTTCGAACCCCATCCCTAAAAGTTTTTGTTTACCGATTGTTGAATTATAAGTAAAGTAAAACTCCCATTCTATATCAGGATACATAAGTATCTTTAAGTCTTTCATATGCCTACATGTTGCAAGTTTTAATGTATGCTCTTGTACTGCAGGGCCAAGTGGTATCAATAATGCTAATAATTTACTAAAGTTTCCCACCCCTTCATATCAGCTATTTGAGTAATAGTTCCCTTCG
>CAUWMZ010000099.1:0-2688 GCA_963560035.1 uncultured Parabacteroides sp. | reverse complement strand
AAGATAAGTCAAAGAACGCTTTAATCAATTATTCGATATAAACTCTATTAAATATGTATGTGTACATATTTAATAGAATAAACAAAAGATTACAAATCATGACAAACAAAGTTTTTCAACGCACCTGTCAATTTTTATACACATTTAATACATTGATATAAATCAAATATTACATTTATATTACAACAATATTAAATTTATATGTATTGTGGATCATCGATGTAATTTACACAAGGAATAAATAAAATTATAATAGAGCACAATAAAATAAATAACGGTGAAAAAATGCATAAAAATATCAATATTCAAACAGAAATAAACAAAATAAGAAATTTATATATTGAACTATAAGCAGTTGTATTTTATCAACAATATTTATTTTAACATGGCTTTTCCACTTACTTTTTTAACCCCTATAAGCATAGTATTCACATAAGAAAAGAACGGGCAAAACAGATCTGGACAAACATGAAATGACCCCCATTTTTAATTACATCAGAAAACGAATTAATACTTCTCGGGCATATATTTCCAAAAACGAGCAGGCATATTTTGCTTATGAAGTTTAGGGTTCAAACGATCCTTTATCGCAATAGCATGAAAATATTCTTGCCACAAATGCTGAAACAGCAACTCGTCCTTATCCATAATCTCTTTACTCAACAAACCATCGAAAGGTAGGCTATCTTCATCTTTAAAAGATACTTCAGAAACCTCACAAGCATCCACCTCGTGATAAAAACCATACCCACGACTTAAGTCATAAAGCAACCAACGCAGATCCGCAAAACGATCAAGCGCATAAGAGACAATTAAAGGCAACACATTATATAAAGGAGATAAAGCCGCAAAGTATGTTCCGTCAAGCGCCTTTTGGAAACGAAAAAACTGAATGGAACGATGACACTCATTATGAACTTTTTTCCATAGTTTCACAACCTCTATCACATCCGAATCCCCTAAGTTATACTCAATTGAAGAAAGAGCATCAATAGCTTTTCGCATATATCGAAACAACAACATATCAACACCTTCCGCCTCCGACAACCAGGTCTCAGCTAATGCGGAAAGGGAACTTTTACGCAAACGCCTCTCTAATCCTTTCCATACACGATCGGCCTTGAGCTGATCGGTATAAACCGTAAACACCTCGTCACAAAATAGAGGCAATGGGTCTTTTTCTCCCAATAATAAATTAGGGAAAGAACGACGAGAATAAGCTTCAAACAACGCCGTCAGCAACCCTTCAAAAGTCTTATCGTAAATAAAAATTATCATAATTCCAACACGAGAACATCAATCTTAAAAAGGAATCATCAGCTGCTCAGCACCCGTTTTCTCATTGCGCTTAACAGACAACAAGCGACGCACGCACTCCGGGGTCAACTCGTTTATGGTACGCACCGGCAATTCTTGACAGGTAATAAAATAGCGAGCTTTCTTCATTACAACTCCCATCTTCTTTAACTGATCGGCACCTAAACGAGCGTAACGACGAGATAATATGATCATCTTGGCGGATTTCACCCCTATACCCGGAATCCGCAGCAGCATCTCATAATCCTCCCTATTAACATCGACTGGAAACATCTCCGGATGACGCAACGCCCATGAGAGCTTAGGGTCTACATCTAAGTCCAAGAGGGGATTGGAGGCATCTACTATCTCATCTACTGAAAATTGATAAAATCGCAACAACCAATCCGCCTGATAAAGCCTATTTTCCCTTATTAATGGAGGAGCTGAAAGCGCCGGTAAACGATTATCATAAGTATTTACAGGAATAAAACCGGAATAATAAACACGCTTCATCGTAGGGCGACGATAAAGGGCCGAAGAAAGTGTAAGAATAGCACGATCTGTATCAGCTGTAGCCCCAACTATCAGCTGTGTACTCTGACCGGCCGGCACAAAACGGGGCGCATGCCTAAAAATCTTTCTCTCTTCCGCACTCTTCAATACTCCCTGTTGAATATAACGCATCGGAGTAAATACACTCTGGAAGTTTTTCTCTGGAGCTAAATTACGCAAACTATCCTCGTTGGGTATCTCTATATTAACACTCATACGATCGGCATATAACCCAGCCTCATTTACCAGTTCTTGACTAGCGCCCGGAATACTTTTTAAATGAATGTATCCATTAAAATGATGGACAAGACGTAAATCTTTAACGACCTTAACCAAACGCTCCATCGTATAATCCGGATTACGAACTACACCCGAGCTCAAAAATAAACCTTCAATGTAATTCCGGCGATAAAATTCGATTGTCAAATTCACTAATTCAGAGACTGCCAAAGCGGCTCTCGGCAAATCATTGCTCCGACGATTCACGCAATAAGCACAATCGTAAATGCAATAATTTGTCAACATTATCTTTAAAAGAGAAATACAACGACCATCTTCCGCAAAACTATGACATATACCCCACCCTGAAGCACTTCCTATCATACCCTTCTTATGTGAGCGAGAAGTACCACTGGAAGCACATGAGACATCATATTTGGCGGATTCTGCCAAGATCTTCAACTTCTTGATCATATTCTCGTCCATGCCATACCCTCCTCTTTAGCCATTAGCTCCAAACGAATAAAGGACAAACATCTAAAATAGATATTTGCCCTTTATCAAGTCGGGATGAGAAGACTCGAACTTCCGACCTCCACGTCCCGAACGTGGCGCGCT
>CAUWMZ010000098.1:0-2698 GCA_963560035.1 uncultured Parabacteroides sp. | reverse complement strand
TATTATCCAAATATTATGACAACTTTTTTTGAAAAAATTCGCGGACAATGACTCGCGTACATTATTTTATCATACGAGAAAATTTTTGACTATCTATATAATATTTTTTCCTGCAACTTTTTTTAAAGCAACAAAGCCAATCCACTATTGCCATTTTTATCGTATTTTTGTAAAGACAAGAAATGAATTTTTCTAATATCTTTCTCCCATTTAATAACACATTATAAGAATAAAATAGCATGAAACGAATTAATTGCTTTATTCCATATGGAGATTCGGCCAACACTGAGCGTACAATAGCAATTCTAACAGAATCTCCTCTTGTAAATCAGGTTTACCTTCTTTCCAAAGATCCTCAAGCAACACCTATTTCTTCTTGTGAATTAATTTATACAGAAAATATATGGAGCAACCATACAATTCGAGAAATTTCAAAAAGAGCCAATAAAGATTATTGCCTAATATATACAAAAACAGATACTCTGGAACTAGGACAATATGCACTTGAACGATTGACCGCTCTTGCAGATGACACACAATCAGGTCTGCTTTACTCTGATTTCTATGAAAAAAAGAACAATAGTCTATCCAAACACCCAAACATAGACTATCAAAAAGGCAGTTTGCGAGACGATTTCGAATTTGGTTCTATCCTTTTTTATCGTGCCAACATTTTGCAAATTGCCACCTCTTTTATGCGCGACGAATATAATTATGCCGGACTGTACGATCTACGATTGAACATTTCCGCCATCTCAACCATTACACATATCAACGAATATCTATATACCGTAATCGAAAATGATACACGCAGATCCGGAGAAAAGATCTTCGACTATGTAAATCCTAAAAATAGAGCCGTACAAATCGAAATGGAAAAGGCATGCACAGACTACCTCAAGAAAATTGGAGGATACCTTTCTCCTTCTTTTAAGACGATTCAATTTGAGGATCAGTCTTTTCAAACAGAAGCATCTGTTATCATTCCCGTTCGTAATCGTGCTCGCACAATTGAAGACGCCATACGCTCCGTTCTTAAGCAAGAAACTAACTTCCCGTTTAATTTGATCATCATTGACAATCACTCAACAGACGGGACATCAGAAAAGATCCGTGCGCTCGCATCTGCCGACTCACGCATCATTCATCTACAACCAGAGCGCAATGATCTTGGTATCGGAGGATGCTGGAATGTCGGTATCCACCATCCCGCATGTGGAAAATTCGCCGTACAACTAGATAGCGACGATGTTTATAGCGACAATTACTCATTAAATAAAATCGTTAACGCCTTCTACGAGCAGCAATGCGCCATGGTTGTTGGCTCTTACCGCATGACTGATTTTCAAATGAATGCCATCCCACCTGGAACAATAGACCATAAAGAATGGACTCCCGACAATGGAAGAAACAACGCTTTGCGTATCAATGGGTTAGGAGCACCAAGAGCTTTCTATACTCCTTTGCTACGAAAACTTAATCTACCCAATACGAGTTATGGAGAAGACTATGCGCTCGGTCTACGTATTAGTCGTGAATATCAGATCGGACGCATTTATGATGTGGTATATCTATGCCGACGCTGGGAGGACAACTCTGACGCATCTTTAGATATCTGCAAAATGAATGAGCATAATTTATATAAAGATAAAATTAGAACGTGGGAACTTGAGGCCCGCATAAATATGGATAAACATGAAACTGAATAATTGGATTAACGCTTCTCAAGCGACAGAACTATTAGCCAAGCAACTTGTCACTTGGCCTCTTGCTAAAGATAATTATAATGCGCTAAAAGGTGTTCTTACCAAATCTTTCGAGATGGACGGTTTCACGATTCGTGTCCAGTTCAATCCTGCACGCATTATCTCCACAGGAGCGAAAATTGATGCAAGCCACATCAAAAACAGGAAATGTTTCCTTTGTCTTGATAATTTACCGATAGAACAAGAGCGCTTATCTTTCGGATATCACCATTTATTGCTTTGCAATCCCTACCCCATTTTTCCACAACATTTTACGATACCCACAAGACAACATACGCCCCAAAGGATATTACCTCAACTTGACGATTTCTTAACAATCGTCAAGAAGCTCTCCCCTCTCACCGTTTTTTATAATGGTCCAAGAAGTGGTGCTTCTGCTCCTGATCATGCTCATTTTCAAGCAGTGACAAGAGGAATCATGCCACTAGATTATGAGATCGAAACAAAGGTAAAACAGTCAGGTTTTGGTTCTAAAGAGAACAAGATCATACTTCTCTCTAATTATTTACGCAATGGATTTATCATTCAAGCCTCCACGCAAAACGCCGCCAATGAGTTATTTCATGCAATTTACGAGAGACTTCCTTTGCAGGAGGGCGAAAACGAGCCGATGATGAATGTTTTTGGTTCTTTTTCAAACGACAGATGGATCATCACAATCATTCCACGTAAGCAACATCGTCCCTGGCAATACTCCGCTGAAGAAGAAGACAACCTTCTATCAAGCCCTGGAGCGGCAGATATAGGTGGACTTTTTATTACACCGCTAAAAAAAGACTTCGACAAGATAACACCACACATTCTTAAAGATGTTTATCAACAAGTCTGCTTTGACAGCCAAATGATAGAGGAAATTTTTCGTACATTTGTCATATAATTACCTGAGTTCGGGATAAGTTTTAGAATAAGGCCAGTTGTTTTGAGTTCTCAAC
>CAUWMZ010000097.1:0-3026 GCA_963560035.1 uncultured Parabacteroides sp. | reverse complement strand
TACAACCAAACCTCAAAGTGTAAAAGGTGCATTTCTTCGAATGCTTACTGTTTATGCCGTTTTGGGGGGATAAAAACAGAGTAAAAGCAAGGTGATAATATTATATAAAAAAACCGGTTCCGTATGAGGTTTTACATTACAGAATCGGTTTTTTATGTCTGAAGTTAACAATAAAGTTCAGGCTATATCCAGATTTTATTTAATATTCGGATTGATGCTATTCCATTGGTCAATAGCCGGAAGAACACCCATCTCGATTACCTCGTTACGAAGTTTGCATAAGTGCTCATAGCTTTCTTTCAATTTAGCCTCTTCTTCCGGAGTGCCTTTCAAATCTTTATAGTGAACACCGTCTTTAGAGATCTCGGTCTCCATAGCCATCATGATATGGTCAAAGCCGTGGCTATGTACATATGTACCAGCAGGCCAGCGGAACGGTTTACCACCCATAGCGGCAGCGATCATTTCGATAGATACGTATGCCGGGCTTTGGAAAGAAGAGCGACCTCTTAATGCTATAATATTTGCGCCACCTTTTGTTACTTTAGTTTGGATTTCTTTCCATTGCTCAGAAGTCAAGGCGGAAGTTCCGATTAAGTCTGTTAAAGGCTTTCCATCGACAGTCGCTGTTGAGGCATATACGGCCATTTGTTCGCCATGTCCACCATAAGTACGGCAGTTTTGGATTTTATCTGGAGAGATATGGAAATGTTTAGCAAGTTCGCTACGTAGACGTGTACTGTCTAGAGCAGCTAAAGTCGTAACTTGTGAAGGTTTCAATCCAGAATAAAGCAAAGTGATAAGTCCTGTGATGTCAGCCGGATTAAAGATAACTACTACATGTTTTACATCAGGGCAATAAGCTTTTATATTTTTACCGAACTCTTCGGCGATGGCAGCGTTGCCTTTTAATAGGTCTTCGCGTGTCATACCTGCTTTACGAGCGGCACCACCTGAAGAAACAACATATTTAGCGTCAGTCAAAGCCTCTTTAATGTCGGAGGTGAAAGTCAGGTTTAATCCTTCAAAACCACAATGGTACATTTCTTCTACTACACCTTCCAAGCCTGGAGCATATGGATCGTAAAGACAAATGTTAGGAGTAAGATGCATCATAATGGCTGTTTGAGCCATGTTTGAACCGATCATTCCGGCTGCGCCTACGATGGTCAGTTTGTCAGTTGTTATAAAATCCATAATCTATAAGTATTTAAAAGTTTTAGATTTCGATTCGTTGTTTTAAGCGTTTTTTGTTTTAGTTCGTCACGCAAAGATGTTTGAGGACAAACTCGTCTTGTACACTTACAAGATAATAACAAAAGTAGTAATTTATAGGTTGTGTGTGGATGGGTAAATTCAATTATTTTTTAAGAAAAAATCGAGGGGGAGGAGATATACGCTCGGTTTTGGTTGATTGAGGTGAATGGATAGGTTAGCAATGCGAAAGGTCAAGATTTAGTACTACGCTATCCCTTGACCTTTTATGTTCTCTTTTATCGATGGTTTAGAAAGGAAAGTGGGTGTCGTTAGGAGGAATGATCTACTACTTTTTTATGAAAAGCGATACGTTCAGTACCATTGGCGACATAAATGATGCCACATTGTTTAAAGCCATGTTTCTTTAAAAGATTTTGCATGACTATATTGTCTTGATGCGTGTCGATACGTATGTTGTCACATTGATTGAAGGCCCATTTAAGGCAGGCATCAGAGATTCCTTTCGCCTTACCGTTGGAGGCCATGCGATGAATTACGGCGTATGGCTCATCGTTCAGCCATTCACCTCCCTCTATTGTTAAGTAAGTAGGGTCTATTCCCTTGATATAGCAAAAAGTCCCGATAGCTTCTCCTTGTTCGTTCTCGCAGATGAAACTATGTTTTGCCGCTATTTCAGAAGAGATAAGTTCTTCAGAAGGATATCCATTGATCCATTGATTTCCGTTGCCATGTTCTTGCATGAACCTGCGTGCGTAATCGTACATTTTCATTATCTCTTGCAGGTCTTCATTTCTTGATAGTCTGATATTCATAATATATAGAAAAAGTTACAGCGCGAAAATAGTATTTTAGTCGTTTCTAAAAAACATTCGCGATGTGTGTCTTTTATTTTGAAGAGATTGTATATTGTTTATCTGTTTAGTAATCTGTTGAATATAATGGAATCCAATAAACAATAGCTGTTGTCTTTTTGTTGAGATATAATTTTTTAGGTTAGTAATAGAGGTGCGGATGAAGATTGTTTATGTTATTAAACATTATCTTTGCAAAAAAAATGTATGATTCTTCAAGCAAAATATAATACTATAGATTTAACAAAAATGCTTATGGCATTTTTTGTTGTTGGAATATACGTCAATTCTGTATGTCCTGCTGATTATCCCTTAATTATAAAGTTTGTTGTTTCAACAGCAGTTCCTTTCTTTTTTGTTGTTAGTGGTTTTTTATTGCAAAATAAGATTATTAGAAAAAATAACGTATATGATGTTTTAAGAGAAAATATAAAGAGAACTTTGAGGTTATACGCTCTATGGTTAGTGGTATATTTCCCATTTTCTTTATATCGATATTGGATAAATGATCATGGTTTTGTCTTTGATATAGTGTCATATTTATATTCTATAATACTTGTAGGAGAAACTAGCTATGCGTGGCCTTTATGGTATTTATTAGGCTTAATAGTAGCGGTAACAATTATATATTTTCTACATAGACTAGGTATGTCTTTGTTTAAAATATGGACAATAGCTATGATATTGATGCTTCTTGGCTACTTTTTGAAACAAGGATTAGATTCGACTAACTCTGTGGTATATGGTATCTGTCGGTTTAATAAATTTTTATTTGGAGAAGCTGATAGAAATGGATTGTATCGTGGATTTGCCTTAGTCTCATCAGGCATGTTAATTCGGCAATACTATGAAAAGTTGGATCATAGTTTATTGACCGGTTTTATGTTTTTGTGTATTTCTTTCATTAGAGTTTATATCGAATAATTGATTAAAGCGTTCTTTGACTTATCTTTGTGG
>CAUWMZ010000096.1:0-3137 GCA_963560035.1 uncultured Parabacteroides sp. | reverse complement strand
TTTTTCGGAGAATAACAAGGATTATAGAGGTTGTTTTAAATGAAAGAGCCGTGGTCAAAAATGGAAATAGTCGTGATATTTTGTTTGATATTTAATAGATTATATGTAGGAATATCAGTATTTTTGTAGATGAGTAGTATATGCTCAACAAATAATATAATAAACAATATTACTATGGTGTATTGATATAAATTATAGTGATACTCCCAAAAGCGGTAAGTTAATCTACATAAGATAATTGATTATAATAATCATAAATCAGTGGAATCTCACACTAATAAAACATCTCATATTTAACACCATAACTAAATAAATATTAAATATCGAAAGTATGCATTTATCAACAGAAATGATTCTGACCCTTCAACAACTGGACGGAATCGGAAATAAAACAATTTTCAACCAAATAGCAAAGTATGTGACCAATACAATTGATCACATAGGTCAATTGTGCGAATTTTGGAAAACTCTAAAAGGGAAAAAAATTCAAGCTATAACAGAAGATGACTTATACCATGCACATAATATTGCATTGCGTATAATAGAAAGATGCAAAGAGGAAAAAGTCGGTATAATATCTTATTACGATGCTGAATATCCTGAGATACTAAAATCATGCACAAACGAAGATGGAAAAACAGATCCACCTCTCATTCTGTTTTATAAGGGAAATTTGGAAGCATTAAGAAAACCTGGAGTAGCAATAATTGGAACACGGGAACCAACTCCAAACGGGATAAAGGCTGGATTGCATTTTTCAAGAGAGTTTGCGAAACGTGGTTATAATATAGTTTCAGGACTTGCTATAGGTTGCGATGCAACTGGTCATCAAGGTGCGTTATCAGTAGGAGGCACTACAACTGCATTTTTAGCTAACGGACTAGATTGGGCTTCCATTTATCCTAAAGAGAACCTCTCTTTAGCAAAAGAAATTGTGTCAAATGGTGGATTGTTGCTAAGTGAATATCCGGTTGGGCAAAGTTGTGGAAGATATTCTTTAGTAGCCCGCGACAGACTGCAAGCAGGGCTGTCATATGCAACCATAGTGATTCAGACAGGAATTAAAGGCGGAACTATGCATGCTGTGAATGCTACCATAAATTCGCAAAAACCATTATTTGCAGTAGAATTCAAAAACAATGAAGACACTATCAGTGAAAAGGTACAAGGGAATTTAAAGCTTGTTCAAGAGGGTCAAGCACACCCCCTGCGCTCGTCAGAAATAGATGAAGCAAAACAACTGATAGAGTCTTACAAAAATAAGGTAAAACAGAGTCAGCAAGAATCACTTTTTCCAAATTTGTTCTCATGAAACATATAATATTTGATATGGATTTGACGCTCGTTGATACAACATGTCTCGAAGAAGCGCGTCATAGCAGGAATTGGAATCTAGCTTACAGTCTTATTCCTCAAACAACAATGTATCCAGAGATGGACGAAGTTCTAGGAATAATTAGAAAACACCAAATTAAAATGGCTATTGTAAGTACATCGCCACGTCCCTACATAGAACGCTTGGTGTCGCACTATAGTATTCCTACTCAGTATATTGTAAGCTATCATGATGCAAAACCTATAAAGCCACATCCTGCACCTATGCTTAAAGCTCTTGAATTAATGGGAGCACTTCCCAAAGACACTATCTCATTTGGAGATAGAGTTATAGACATTCAAGCTTCTAATGCGGCTGGTATAGAAAGTGTTGCGTGCTTTTGGGGTACAAAAGAAAAAGCAGATTTATTACGCTCTGATTATTCGCATGCTATTATTAGACCGAGTGAGATATTGACATTAATAAGATAGCAATGATGAAAGTTGTTGAACCATACACTAAGATAGTAGATGGAGTAAAAGAACTTCATTTACAATTGGATCAAGCATATGAGAAGGCCTTGAAGTTGCACGATGAACTTCTTGGCAAATCAGAAAATACAGAAAATAGGAACTGCATAAAGATTCTAGTAGATTTTAGAGAAAGCCAATGTATCGAAAAAATTGAAGGATATTTTTATATTGAAAATACAATATGTAGATTCCTGCCAATTGAATTTGATGCAGCATTACTATTTCCAGCTGATAACCATAACTGTGAAGATAAAGAAAGCAATCCTGGAATTTCATTTGCCCAAATTACTGAATATAGAAAAAATAAAGATGTAATAACCTTTAGATTTATGAGAAGATTAGATTTGAATACACCCATATACAACATAAGCGGTAAAAGTCTATCTAAATCAGATTCATCACTAAAGAAAATAAAAGATGATATAGGCATAAAATTCAGTAAAATTTCCGATATAGAATCATTGGCATTACTAGACATACCTGATGAATACTTGTCAAGAAAGTATACTTTGGTTGGTACCCAATATTATGCGCCATACACAACCTTGGAAAAAAAATACTGTGTTTTATTTGCAGAATTAGATAATGAATATGATAATAATGCCATCAAAGTTCTTAGATGGATTCCCACACAAAAAACGATGTTGGCAGATAAGGATTCGGGAGTAGTACTCCAAGGCGGAGATTATTTTTTTCAATTAGGGCATATAGCCAGAAGTGAAAATTCTGATCTCCATGCTTTTATGACAAAAAATAGAAGTAGAATACTCTTCGGAAAGATAGAGGATAATAATATCAGTATAATAGGCGGAATTAAGATGTTTCAGTGTAATAATGTAAAGTATCCCAAATGTCTATATAATATACCTATCAAATGAAAAGCATATTTACATACATATTCAAGAATAACTACTATAATGATGTAATCTCTAAATATGACGAGATAAGACAAAAGTATTTAGAGGCATACAAAATCTGGAGTAAATATCATTCTGTTTCAGACAACGGGAAGTTTGAAACAAAAGAGATTATAGCCAGTGCGTATTCTGAAATAAAGCAAGTAGATTCATGGAAGTGTACTTATAACTATTTAGAAAGAAACAAGAAAGAAGGATTGAAATGGTTTTCAAAAGAGAAATCATTATCTTATCCTACGATAACTCAGTATCAAGATTTAAAGTTAATATTTGAAAACAGGAAGGAAATAGAAAATTTCGATACATATTGGATTGAGTATAACTATTTAGAAAGAAACAAGAAAGAAGGATTGAAATGGTTTTCAAAAGAGA
>CAUWMZ010000095.1:0-3508 GCA_963560035.1 uncultured Parabacteroides sp. | reverse complement strand
CGTCTTATTCTCACGAATAAGACGGTTCCCCTTTTAAAACAGGGGATATCCCTACCCGTCTAAAAAACGATGATGGCGATTGTTGAAAAAAGAACCGCACAAAAAACGCACACAAAACAGAGCCTTTATTAACAAGCGAAATCTTATATATATATCTGTACAAATTTGTACATTTTATGTACGGATTTTAGCTTATTTAAAGGTGTCATAATTGTCGACAGTTTGAGCTAATATTTCAGCATACTATATCATTCAGCCCTAAAATCTCATGTTTTGTTTCCTTCTTATTCTCGTCAAAAGTCGCAATATACTTTTTTGATTGCGCATTAAAGTACATTCTGCAGATAGGTTTCCGATTATTATCATCAAGTAAAATTCCAAAGTAAGATTGTGTATCACGATACACTACACGACTAATATCCATATGAGGCCTTAATATAGATTTAACAATAAAAAAACTCTCAATTTCTTCCTCTGTTGTAACAATCTTACTATCCATATTCGCTTGGTGCGAATCCTCTTCGCCAACAGGTTGTTCTTTCATTTCTTTTGTTTCCTCTGTTTTTAAAGCTGTACGCAATCTATCTGAAATAGACTCATTCATATAGGACAAAAAAGTTTTTTTGGTTAGTGCGGTAAATTGGTCTAGTAACTTAGAAGTTATTACACCATCATATACCTGCTTAGAAAACCAGTTTTCCGGAATAGTTTCATTTTTCCTAAGATCACGGAAACCAAACTCGACAAACCACACTTTACTCATATTGTCACCCACATCTCTCTGATGCGAAAGTTCCACGATGTTTTTGTTTTCTTTTTTACGGCTTAAATTTGATGATGATTATTAAAAAAGAACCGTACACAAAATATACAAAAAGTAGAGCCTTTATCTAATAAAAAAAGGTCTGAAAATCAGCGACTCACAGACCTTAGTGGAGATGGAGAGATTCGAACTCTCGTCCAAACGAGGAATTAATTTGCTTTCTACATGTTTATCTTCGCCTTCATTGTCGGGGATAAGCAAGACCGAAGCCACCCACTCATCCCTTATCCTCTAAAATTTCACTTAAGACCTGAGGCCTGTCTCAAGCTATCTCCGATATTGCTGCACCACCTGATCGGAACGCTTCGGAGCCACAGCATCCGGGTGATGTCACGTCCCCGCAACTATTGCAGGGATTAAGCTTCAATCTACTGTTCTTCGATTAAGCAGCGAGAGCGTAATTGTTTTCGCCAGTTAATTGTTCGTTGTCTGAGATTATAGTGCAAGCCAACCACGCACTACATGCTTACAAACCACTTCTACCCGCTGTCAAAACCGGTCATCCCCTTGTGTTTGTAACGCTATTATTTTTTAGCATTGCCCACAAAGATATACATTAATCCATAATAAGCAATATTTTTCAGGCATTTTCTTTCACTTATTATTCTATCACATCAATCTCTCGAAACCAATCTTCCGCCCTATCCGGCCACTCATTAACAGCAGCTCCCGTATCTCGCAATCCATAACCATGACCACCTTTACTATATAAATGCATCCACGCAGAAACTCCAGCCTCCTTCAGCGCATAATAATAAAACAAACCGCTATTTATATATGATTTATCATCTTCTGCTTGAATCAACATCGTTGGAGGAGTCATAGAAGAAACCTTTAACTCAGGTGCTAACTGAAAATCTTTTCCATCCAAATAGGCAGGATAAACCAATAAACAAAAATTCGGACGACAACTAACCACATCTGCGGCATCCACTACTGGGTATGTTCGCTTATCTCCCGCATTACTAACCATAGCCGCCAAATGTCCACCGGCTGAAAATCCCATTACTCCTATACGTTCTGGATCTATATTCAAATTCTCAGCATTTGCTCGTACATAACCAATAGCACGTTGTACATCTTGTAATGGAGCTTCATACTTTTCTAACCCCTCTCTTCGAGGTACTCTATATTTTAATAATACAGCGGTTACTCCAATATTATTTAACCAATCACAAACTTCTGTTCCCTCCAAATCATAAGCCAATATATTATAAGCCCCACCCGGACAAACAATCATTGCAGCACCTGAAGCTACTTCATCGGGAGCTTGATAGATTGTTATAGTCGGCTCACTTACGTCTGTTATACGCAAAACGGACATATTACCCACCTTGTCTCCTCCAGCTTCTGACCTCTCTTGCAATTTTGATGTCTCGCCCGGAGCACCTTTAGGGAATAATACAATTGGTGTCTCTTGAGCAAAAGACATATTTACTAAACAACACATAAACAAACTAATAACAAACCATTCCTTCAACATACTCTTCTTATTATTTTGTCTCTGCGAATATAAACATTAATAGATTTCAGATCGTATTCTTTGAAAAAATAAAACGTCTTATTTTTTCAAATAAGCATAATTCTTTCTAACTAAATATAATATTTTCAACTCAAAAAATCATAAATCGCCCCACCTTTTTGACTAATTTTTACTTTTGAAAAAGTCAAGACAAGAATATTACAACTACTCTCTTTTGTAAAATAGTTGTTTTTGTGTATTTTTGAAAAATAAATTGCAACTATATATAGTTTTTGTAAAATTAATCTATAGATTTTAATCATATTAGAGTCGTATAGCAGAGATAGTAATATGAATATAGACAAACATTTGCTTATAAATCTAAAGAATGGAGATGAAAAAGCCTTTGAGACCTTGTTTTGGAACTACAACGAACATGTATATCACTTTTTTCATTCATTGCTATATAATAAATCAATGGCAGAAGACTTAACCCAAAATGTTTTCCTCAAAATATGGGAAAAACGTAAAACAATCGATACAGATCAAAATTTCAATGCCTACTTGTTTACTATAGCACGTAATTTAGCCTATAAAGAAACTGTAAATTTATTACTATCCGAAAAAATGACACAAAATATACAACAACATTTATCGGATATCGACTCACTTATGGAAGAACAAATAGATGCAGAATCTTTACGAAAATATATCAATAACTTAATAGAAGAATTACCCCCATCACGCCGAGAGATATTTCGCTTAAGTCGTTATGAACATTTATCACATAAAGAAATAGCAGAACAGCTATCAATTTCAGAAAAGACTGTAGATACACAAATAGGCAGAGCTTTACGCTTCTTACGAGATAGACTTACCGCTGATGGCCTTCTCTATCTTATATCGCTAACTTTTATAACCTATAAGTCATAAAAGAATACATAAACCTACTATAACGATTTCATTATTCACACACTTTTTTTTACTGAAATTTTTTACACCAATATATTTAGTAAAAACATCCCCTGTCTACCTGAAAAAATAGGAGGACGACTTAAATATGTTAATTAATCACAAATCCACTCTTTTTCCATCTTCTCTTGTAAGGGTAAAGCACATTTAAAGGATATACATATTACATACAATGGAAAAAACAGATACTCATATTGAATGTAAGTATTCGGCCAACTACAGGTATTAAACCTTTATATACAACAATAGCG
>CAUWMZ010000094.1:0-4033 GCA_963560035.1 uncultured Parabacteroides sp. | reverse complement strand
ATTTGCTTGCATATGTTCAGTAATTTTGCGAATATTGCATATAAGTTGTGCATACTTTTATTTGTCTATTAAAAGTTTAGTCACCTCTAATTTTCTAACTATCAACAATATGAACAACTTTTTACACATAAATCTTTTATAATTTAATTCCGCCAACAAGTAAGCAAAAGAATTTTGCGGATAATTGACCACTTTTGCAAATGGGAATCCCGGCGCAAAGACGAGTATGAGAAGGTCAATTTCTCGCAATTTTTTTACAAATAATTTACAACAGAATATGGAACTTTGCGTAACTATCAAATTTAAAGACGATTAACAGCAACTCATATACAGACCACGCTGCTGTGATCTTCAACACATTTAAGCAATACCTTAGCCACTGATTTTTCTATCAGGAAGGCGCTTGAAATGGAAGTAAGTCAGAAGACCTGCCGGTTTTTAAACAAATAATAGTCATTGTCCCGTGGTAAAGGACATAAACGAATACCTTTTTATCAATAATATTTAAAAAAAACATTATGAATAAATTTATAGTGAGCTGTTACTTGCTTTTAATACTCATGGCCTTTTCTTGCGTTTCGCCTTCAAGCAAACAGCAAAAGAAAGAAAAAACAAGCAACGAAAAAATGGTACAGACAACTTTGTGTGAGCATATCCAACCAAAATACGCGCAGGGCTTCCGACTTTCATATACTGATAATTATGTGTTAGTCGACATTCAAGACCCACAGAATGAAGAAAGTGCCACCTTTCATTATGTTTTTATCAAACGAGGTGAACATCCTAAAGGAATTCCCATAGGCTATACACCTATAGAGCTACCCATCCGCAGCGTCATTTGCATGACCTCTTTACAACTATCGAACTTCATCAAGTTAAATGAATTGAATAAAGTAGTAGGTATCACCAGTACCCGTCATTTGTTCAACAAAGAAATAAACACCCGCCTACAAGAAGGAAAAACAAGCAAAATCGGTATAGAAGGAAACTTCGACAATGAAGTTATCATGAGTATGAATCCGGATTTGATACTGGTCTCTCCTTTTAAACGGGGAGGATATGAGAGTCTACGAGACGTAGGTATCCCTCTTATCCCGCATCTAGGGTATAAAGAGATGACACCATTAGGACAAGCGGAATGGATCAAGTTTATTGCTCTTTTGCTTGGAGAAGAGCAAAAAGGAAATGAACGATTCTCTGCTATAGAACAACGCTACAATGAACTTAGAGAATTGACGACTAAAAGCAAAGTACAAAAACGCCCAATCGTATTTAGTGGCGAATTGCGCGGTGGCAACTGGTATGCAGTTGGGGGGAAAAGTTTCTTGGCTCAATTGTTTAAAGACGCAGGTGCAAACTATTTCTTAAAAAATGACGATCGTTCTGGAGGCGTGATCCTCGATTTCGAAACAGTATATAATCAAGCTGACGATGCAGACTATTGGCGAATAGTAAATAGTTTTCCCGGCTCTTTTAGCTATGAGGCATTAAAGGACGAAGATGCTCGTTACGCTGACTTCAAAGCGTTTAAAGAACGAAACGTTATCTATTGCAATATGAAAGAGACCCCTTTTTATGAAAGTATGCCAACAGAGCCAGAAGTTGTCCTGGCCGACCTGATTCATATATTTCACCCAGACTTATTACCTAATCATAAACCGGTATATTACAGCCTCTTAAAATGAAAGCAAAGATAACAACGAGACACTCAAACACAATCGGTATGTTCGCTATCATAGCAGCTATTGGCATTTTGTTTTTCCTAAACTTGACTCTTGGCTCTGTCTCCATTCCACTTCATTCCGTATGGAACATCATTTGGGGAGTTGGTAATGAACCCATCACATGGCACAATATTATTTGGAAATCACGCTTGCCGCAAGCATTGACAGCCCTAGTAGCCGGAGCAGGTTTATCCGTAAGCGGCTTACAAATGCAAACTGTCTTCCGTAATCCATTAGCTGGTCCTTCCGTATTAGGTATTAGCTCAGGAGCGAGCATGGGTGTAGCTTTTGTCGTACTACTTAGTGGAAGTTTAGGCGGCGTAGCCTTAAGTAAATTAGGTTTTATGGGAGAGATTGCGCTATCTATAGCCGCGACCATTGGATCTTTATCTGTCATGGCATTAATCGTCTATGTGTCACAAAAAGTAAAAGGCAATGTCACCTTGCTGATCATCGGTGTAATGATAGGTTACGTAGCGAATGCTGTCATTGGAGTCCTGAAATTTTTTAGTGTTGAAGAGGATATTAGAGCCTATGTAATTTGGGGATTAGGAAGCTTCGCTCGTGTCTCCGGCAATCAGATGACATTGTTCATTATAATTATGGCGATATTACTACCGCTCTCTTTTTTATTAATCAAGACATTAAATCTTATGTTACTAGGAGATAATTATGCCCGTAATCTAGGGTTAAATATCAAACGTGCCCGCCTACTAGTCATCACTTCAGCAGGTGTATTGACAGCGATCGTAACAGCATATTGCGGCCCGATAATATTTCTTGGTTTAGCGGTACCACATCTTTGTCGCGCTATATTTCAAACATCAGACCATCGTATATTGATGCCTGCTGCCTTATTGGCTGGCTCTGCCTTAGCTTTAGCCTGCAACTTGATTGCCCGAATGCCAGGCTTTGAAGGTGCATTACCTGTCAATTCGGTTACAGCCTTAGTTGGAGCGCCTGTTGTTGCCTCCGTATTATTTCGTAAACGTAAGAATGATTTGAACGAATAAGATGAAGCAAGATACGATTTTAATAAAAAATCTTTCGATTGGATATCACACCAAAGAAGGAACAAAAAATGTAGCGAATAATATAAACGCCATGATATCTAGTGGTGAGTTGACCTGTCTACTTGGAGCAAATGGAGTAGGCAAATCAACCTTGCTACGCACATTATCTGCCTTTCAACCCAAATTGGCTGGAGAGATTTCACTCTTTGGCAAAGATATAGAGCATTATACAGACAAAGAATTATCACGCCATATTGGTGTTGTGCTAACGGATAAATGCGATATTAGAAACATGATGGTGCATGAACTAGTTGGCATGGGACGCAGTCCTTATACTGGTTTTTGGGGTCAACTCAGTACCTACGATAAGCATATCGTAGAAAAGTCTATCTCATTAGTTCATATTGAATCACTGACTTCTCGTATGGTACATACGCTCTCCGATGGAGAACGACAAAAAGTAATGATCGCAAAAGCCTTGGCTCAAGAGACACCTATTATTTATCTTGATGAGCCTACCGCTTTTCTAGATTTTCCTAGTAAAGTGGAAATTATGCAGCTACTTCATAGGCTCACGCGTGAGGTGAATAAAACAATCTTTATGTCAACACACGATCTAGATCTGGCATTGCAGATAGCAGATAAAATATGGTTAATGGACAAACAAAAAGAAATAGCTATTGGCACTCCGGAGGATTTGGCATTAGAAGGACATTTAAGTAGCTTCTTTGCCCGTGAGGGAATTGCTTTTGATGAGGATAGTGGCCTATTCCGTATCGAAAACCATTACGCCAACTCCATCCGATTAGTTGGTCATGGACAAAAATATGCTATGGTAAGAAAAGCCTTACAGCGAAATGGCATTTTAGCGAATAGAGAGATAAAAGAGAGTGCCTACTGGATTGACACAAGCCTAAAAACTGAGGGGTTCGTCCTCTATAATCATTCAGTAAAAATAATTGCGGTACAAACAATTGAGGCATTACTAAATTTATTACTGAAAGAAAAAAATTTTTTCAAAAATAACTTTCTACAAAACTTTTAATAATGTACTTTTGTTCTGTTTATAAAAAGATATATAGATGATATAAGTCATCGCATAAAAACTTGTTAGTAGTATTTGTTTTTTCATATAAGTAGAGTTTGTTATTTGTTTGATCCGCATGTGACTGTGAAGCCATGTGCGGATTTTTTTAATATCCGCATGAATTGGGCGTTTTAAGGCCTTTGGTGTTTCAAGTTGGAAAATACAAAGTCGATTGACCCACTATTATAAAAATCACCTGACCCACCTTT
>CAUWMZ010000093.1:0-4051 GCA_963560035.1 uncultured Parabacteroides sp. | reverse complement strand
TCAGAATCAGTCACAAAATGAGTCATATAACAAATTAATCTATATAATGTCTAATCTCCTATTTTTTTAAATGTAACATTCAGACCAATGCTGAAAGATTTCATCATTGGGTAGTTATATCCATCGCCACTATTGCTAGATGTTAAATCTTTATCTGATTCACCTATATTTGATACATTGACATCTTTAGAATATTTATAAAGAGGAGACCATGTAAAGAGATTTTCTCCAGAAAGATAAATACCAACATTTGTCAAATGTAACTTTTTGATCCATTCAGATGGTAGATTATAACCTATTTGTATGTTTTTTAAACGTAAATAAGCTGCATTCATCAAATAGCGTGTGTTGGCATTTTTATGACCTCCATAGAAAGGTGCATAGTAACCTGTGTAACGAGGTAAGAATGCATTAGGATTATCTTCTGTCCAATAATTTCCTACATGCCAAGAAGGCATTTGGTTATATGGACGATTGTATTGTCCCCAAAATGTAGAGGCTTCATTTGAAGGATACCAATCTTGTTTTCCTACCCCTTGAAAAAAAGCGCTGATCCAAATATTATTCCAGTCGGCAGAAAGCGTGAAGCTATAAATATAGCGAGGTTCTTCATTTCCTATTATTTTACGGTCACCAGGATCGTCGACTGTATTTTGTCCCCGGTCTATATAGCCATTACCATTTAAGTCCTCAAATTTAATATCTCCAGGGTATAATTTGTATGTTTTTGATGTTTGCATAAGTGGATTATAGTAGGATTGACCTGCAGCTCTTGCGGCGGCTTCTGCCGCATCGATACTCGCTTGGTCTTGCCATAAACCATTGGAAACAAATCCCCAAATTTCACCAATGCGCATTCCTTCATAATAGTTTTTGTCCAATGATTGGTTTGCGTATTCACTTAATGACATATTAGCATTGTTAAATCTATCAATTACAGAATAGTAATCGGCTAATGTACTCTTGATGCTATAATTAAATCTTTTTCCGGCTAAATCAAATCCATCTTTCCATTCTAAAGATAGCTCATAGCCGTAGGTGGACATATCAGCATAATTGCCTTTTGGGGATGAGGCTCCGAATACATCAGGAACGGTTGGACCATTTACAATCATGTCGGTTGTTTTACGGATATAATAATCACCACTTATTGTTAAACGATTATCAAAGAATCCTAGATCAGCCCCTATATCATATGTTGTGGCGGTTTCCCATGTTAAATTTGCTGGAAGAGCGGCAGGGGATGACATGTAGTTTTGGCGTAAACCATCAAGAATATAATTTGATTTATTAATATCTAATGTTTGGATATATTGATAATTATTTAGTCCTGCGGCATTACCTAAAGAACCCCAAGAAAAACGAATTTTTGCATTAGAGATATGTTGAGGTTTTACCTTCCACCAAGGTTCTTGTGAGATGCGCCAACCAATAGAGGCTGAGGGGAAGAAAGCCCAACGTTCATTACTGGGAAAACGAGAAGATCCGTCATAGCGTCCATTTATTTCTAGTAGGTAACGATCGTTAAAAGCATAGTTTAAGCGGAAAAATGCACCTCCAAATTGATAAGCTTTCCATTGGGATGTAATACTTCGGTTATCTGTTCCCATAACTAGATTCATGTTGTCAACATCATCAGTTAAGAGGTTATCATTGTAAGTATAAATACGTTTAAAAGAAGATTTCTCATAGTTCCATCCAGCCATAGCTTTAAAGTAGTGCTTTTCTACAAAGGTCTCTTCATACTCAGCAAATAAGTTTGTTGCTAAATAGTTTGTGTGGTCTGTTGTTTCTGCTAAATTAGAGTAAGTACCTGTGATATGTTCGATTTTACTTTCTCCATTTTCGTTAACGGAGCGAGCATAAGGTGAACGTACTTGTTTTTTTGTTCTCTCTTGTATTTTTTGTTGATAGGTGAAGTCTCCATTTATGCGTAGACGGTTGTTTAAGAATTTTGCGTTAAAGGTCGTTGTGTTCTTTAAATTAGAATTTTTTGTTGTAATGCCACTATAACCATATAGTAAATCACCAACGGTATAAACAGCGGAATAAGTCATTGTTCCATCAGGATTAAACAAAGGGGATGATGGGTGTCCTTCGTCTGCAATATTTCTCCATATCACACCAGAACCTTCAGAGTAGGTAATTGGGTTATAATATTTGTTGTGAGAAAATTCAAAATTATTGCTAATTTTTAACCATGGCATTAGTTGATAACCTCCTTTGAATCGCATATTGTAGGTCTTGAATTTATCTGTTTGTTTATCGCTATTGAAAAGTCCGTTATAGCTATAAAAACGTCCAGATAAATAATAGTCAAATTTATCATCTGAGCCAGAGACTGAAAGATTCTGATTTTGTGCGAAAACATTTTTTTTATACATTAGGTCATAATAATCAGTTCCTTCTGGATAATATATATATCGGCCTTTTGTGCCAATAGATCCATCAGAGATAACAGTTCCGAAATTTCCAGTTTCATGGCGACGTTTATATTCTTCCAGCCATGCTACAGAAAATTGTTGTGTTTTATTAATGCCAGAAGGATTTGCTTGATTATAATTAAAATAAGCGTCATAAAAATGTTGTGCCCAAATGTATCCGTCAGAAACAACATCTGGAACATTTTGTGGTGATTGTAAAGAATAGCTAGAGGACCATGTTACTTTGGGTTTACCTTTTGTCGCATTCTTTGTTGTGATTAAGACTACTCCAAATGGAGCTCGTGCACCATAGATAGCAGAAGCTGCAGCGTCTTTTAATACAGAAATACTTTCGATGTCATTGGGATTTAACATAGAAGGATCTCCTTCTACACCATCAATTAATACCAAAGCGCTGCCTCCATTTATAGATCCTGCACCACGTACGTTAAAATCAGCAGTACGACCAGGTTTACCGTCAGATAGAGAAATGTTTAAGTTAGGAACAACACCTTCTAGCATTTGAGTGGCATTTGCGGTAGGACGTCCTTCAAATACTTCATTTGTTATTTGTTCTACAGCTCCAGTTAGATTTACCTTTTTCTGAGAGCCATAGCCGACTATTACTATTTCATCTAATTTTTGTGTATCTTCATGAATAGATATAACTAAATTGTTTTTATTGTCGACAAGTACGTCTTGTGCTACATATCCAATATAAGAAATTTGAAGAATAGAATTGGAAGTTGCCTCAATGGAAAATTGGCCATTTATATCTGTTATAGTACCATTCGTTGTTCCTTTTACGACAACGTTTGCCCCGATAATAGGTTCGCCTTTTGCATCTGTAACCTTACCTGTTATTTTTTTATTCTCTTGTTGCTGGGTTGATTGAATAGATGATATAACGATTTGATGACCAGATTTTAATATATAAGATACATTTGCTTGTTCTGCAATAGCCTCCATGACTGAGTTGATATCAGCGTCTTCAATATTGACAGAAATTGGAGAGTTCAGGCCTTTGATTTCATTATTATAGAAGAATCGGTATTCGGTTTTTTCTTCTAATTCTTTAATAACTTCTTTCATGGGCCTATCCTTGACAGACAATGATATTTGAGCGGCAATAGCTGCTCCAGAAAAGCTCGACAATAATTGGGTATACAAAATTGTCTGAAGAAAAGAGTGTTTAAAGTTACTCATTTTATAAGTTTTTTGATAGTAGATAGATTTAAATAGTTAACTTAATAAAGAAATTGCTTATATATCAGTATTATTTTTTGAAGATATACTGTATAAGAAATTTTTTAAGAAGGATGTTCCTTCTATTGTTTTTACATATTCCAAATTATCTCATAGGCTTTTTATTATTTGTTAATAATTAGTACTTTGTTTTTTCATTTAAATAAATAGTATCACCTACTGCTACATATGTAATAGGAGCAGTGAGGCTTATAATTTCGAAAATATTATCTAGGCTATTATTTTTAATTACTCCTGAAAAGCTGTAGCTTTTAATTTTTTGGGATAAGAAAAGTACTTTGATGTTGTACATTCTATTTAGTAAAAGAGCTAGGGTGTCCAGTTCTACGTTCCTAAAAACGTAGTACAAAACGCCCTCGTTA
>CAUWMZ010000092.1:0-4637 GCA_963560035.1 uncultured Parabacteroides sp. | reverse complement strand
TGATGGGTCAATTGGGAGTATAATAGTGGGTCAACAGGCTTTATATTTTCCACTTTGACGGAAATCCATACCCCACGCACAGGCTTCATTCTCCAAATAATCTCGGAAACCTTGAACCCATTCAGGTGTTATCTTTTCAAACGTTATCTTTCGATTCGGCTCATATTTTTCAAGGTGTTTCAACGCTGACCGCCAATTTCCCCAATTTCCTTTGCTGTCTTCTGATAAGAACCGCTGCTTGCACATCGCTTCGTAGTAGTCAAAGAAAAGGGTTTCTTCCTTGAATTGAGATTTGAAACCGAACTCCCCGTTTTGAAGTTCAACCACACGTTTTGCCCTGATAGCTTCTGCGAGCTTCAAGGTCTCAGCGTTCTTTCTTTTGTCCTCTCTGCTTTTCTCAGGAACGAGATAAAGTTTAAGGTATTCGTAAGAACGCTCCCCGTTTAGATAAATATCAAGATAGAGGGAGGTCAGACCTTTTGAAGTCTTTCGCTGTCTCAATCTGATAGGCTCTTTTGATTTACCCATAATTTGTTGCTTTTGTTGCTTGAATTTTCTGAGCAACAAATTAACAACAAAAAAACGACAACACGAATACAAACTATGAGAAATTTCAGTTATAGCCGCCTTTCTTGATTTTCAGGGCGTTATTTCTCACAGATTATACCCGTGTTGTCGTTGAGTTGTTATCCTGATATAAGACCTTACTTTCCGATGCATCATATTGGACTAATTGACTACCAATGGTTTTGAATCTAAATGATAGAAAAGTCCATTTCGTATTTCTTTTCTTCGCTGAATCGGTACAAATATAGTGCGTTTTTTTGATATGTGAAAGCAAGTGAAAACTTTTTATTTTGGAAGAACTTTTCAATAGAAAATAGGGAGTATTTCGCTGCTTATTTCACCCAGGTGGTAGATGGATTTACGTAGGTTGACCACCAAAAGAAAGTAGAGCTATAAAGGCGTTCGGCTATTCCATTTCTTTCATCAATAACCCTCCACCTAGGCAGCAATTTCTAATTTTACATTGGAATAGAAAAGAATAAACCTTTGGCTCTTTGCTTTTAGCCATAGAATGTGTACTTTTATTCAAAACTTATAGCCGTAAGTATTACAGCAATAAGTTTTTCTATAAATAAAAGGAACATCCATTCGAAGCGTATGAAATTTTACAATAGAGAAAAGGAACTGGCCTTACTGGAGAAGACTCGTCAGATAGCCTTCACCCAGCATTCACAGATGACCGTGTTAATCGGTCGTCGTCGTATCGGAAAGACGAAGCTTATTCTGAAAAGCTGCGAAGAGAGTCCGACGGTACATCTGTTTGTGAGCCGGAGCAATGAAGCTATGCTTTGTCGTGGCTTCGCTCAACACATCAATTCAGTATTATCGAATATCTTCATCCCTGAAGCCATCGATTCCTTTGCGGATGTCTTCGAAATGCTGATGCGAGCCGGAAAGACGGAAAGGTATAATCTGGTCATCGATGAGTTCCAGGAGTTCTTCTACATCAATCCGTCTGTTTACAGCAAGATGCAGGATATTTGGGACCGATACAAAGATTCCACGTTCGTCAATTTCGTGGCCAGCGGCTCGGTCTATACGCTGATGAACCAGATTTTTATGGATGCTCGTGAGCCGCTTTACGGACGGTGTGACAGCATCATCAAGCTGCGTCCGTTTTCTACTTCTGTACTGAAGGAGATTCTTCATGACCATAAGCCTGACTATACTAATGAGGATCTTCTGGCGCTTTATACATTCACCGGAGGAATCCCCAAGTACATCGACCTATTCATGCAGAAGGATTGCACGGATATGGAAAGCATGGTAGATTACATCGTGCAGTCCGATTCCCCGTTCTTGAATGAGGGTCAGGCATTGCTCATTCAAGAGTTTGGAAAGAAGTACGGCAATTATTTTGCCATACTGGCTGACATTGCCAACGGACGGAATACGACCGCAGAAATTGAGCAGAACATGGGAGATACGGTCATTGCCGGTCATCTCAAGAAACTCGAAGAAGACTACGAACTCATTGTCAGGAAGCGTCCCATTCTGGCCAAGGAAGGCTCGCAGACCGTCCGGTTTGAAATCTCAGATCTGTTTCTGCGCTTCTGGTTCCGCTATTTCATCAAGTATCACCAACTTGTAGAAATGGAGAACTTCGAACAATTGGGGCAGCTCATCAAGAATGACTATCCTACCTATTCTGGTTCTACACTAGAACAGTATTTCCGTCAGCAAATGATGGAAAGCCAGAATTTTATGGATATAGGCTCCTGGTGGCAAGCCAAGAAAGGAAAGGAGGCTTGCGAAATTGATATTGTTGGTCTTTATGTTGAAGACCGGAAAGCATTGGTGGCAGAAGTCAAACGGCAGCGGAAGAACTTCAAGCCGGAGGATTTTGCAGCCAAGGTAGAAACTCTGCGAAACAAGGTACTTCATAAGTATGATATAAAAACGGAATGTCTTACGATGGAAGAAATGTAATCAAGAGAACGTCATAATGGTCTTTTAGAATAGTTGCGACTTTATTTCATTCTACCCATCAGGTGACATGGGAGTATTTCGCTGCTTATTTCACTCAGGTGGTAGATGGATTTACGTAGGTTGACCACCAAAAAGAAAGTAGAGCTATAAAGGCGTTCGGCTATTCCATTTCTTTTATTCCCTTAGATTGACTTTACTTTAATGAACGTATATATGAATACGAGGTTAAAGTAAAGTTGTTTCTTTTTTGGTGGGAAAATCAAATGTACTTGCGTTGGTTGTCACAGATTAGATGATTATCTTTGAGTTCAGATGATTGGGTAACAGTAAACTTTTAAGCCACCATATCATACCATGAAGATGTAATATCCTCCTAATTATCCTCCTGATTCAAATTAATTGTGTAGCGTTTGTATTTAACGCAATCTATAATTGAATCCACTATGGCAGAATTGAATTGTAAAAAGGCTGTTTTAGCTGAGAAAGGCATTATGAGTAAGTGGCTCGCCAAGACTTTACAGAAAGATCCGGCTACGGTATCGAAGTGGTGCAACAACCATTCGCAGCCAGATTTATATACACTGGCACGAATAGCCGAGGTGCTGGATGTAGATATTCATAGATTGATTTGTCATACAAAAGAACAATAGAGAATAGGCGTGCTGATATTTAGGATGAAGGGCAAGTGGCTACCCAGAAAACTACCCAGAAAACTACCCAGAAACTACCCAAGAACCTTCATCTTGATTTGAGTTCTACCCAGAAGGATATAATAGAGTTTTTAATTCAAAATCCCTATGCAGACCGTGTGGAAATTGCATTACAGTTGGGTAATATAACTGAAGATGGGGTTAAGTATAACTTAAAGGTTCTTTAAGAAAAAGGTGTACTTAAGCGTATTGGACCAGCAAAAGGGGGGTATTGGGAAATTTCAATTAACATCTAAGCAAGTGAAAACCTTTTATTTTTGGAGGAACTTTTCAATAGTGACATGGTCGTGTTTCGCTGCTTATTTCACCTAGGCGGTAGATGGATTTATGTAGATTGACCACCAAAAGAAAGTAGAGCTATAAAGGTGTTCGGGTTATGCCTTTCTTTTATTCCCTTAGATTGACTTTACTTTAATGAACGTATATATGAATACGAGGTTAAAGTAAAGTTGCTTCTCTTTTGGTGGGAAAAATAAAGAAAGTGAGAGCGCAACCTAATATTAGTGCTGCCCAATATGATTCTATGCCTATTTTCAATGGCTAAGCAGGCCAATAAATCAGAATTTAGAGGCGATGGCAAAACAACTCTACGATTACTGGTTTGTACAGTTTGATTTTCCGAATGAAGAGGGGAAACCATATAAAAGTAGTGGTGGTGAAATGGTATGGAATGAGAAATTAAAACGCAACATTCCTGTTGATTGGCATTGTGGAAACCTCTTTGATATTGCTTCTTTTACAAATGGATTGGCTTGTCAGAAATTCAGACCAAAGGATGATGAAGAGTCATTGCCTGTTATTAAGATCCGAGAAATGCACGATGGTATTTCCGATAGTACTGAAAAGGTAACGATAAATATACCAGAGTCAGTAAAGGTATTTAATGGTGATGTGCTATTTTCATGGTCGGCATCACTGGAAGTTATGCTCTGGGCTTATGGATTTGGAGGACTTAATCAGCACATCTTTAAGGTTACGCCTGCAAATGATTTTCCAAAGTCTTTTTATTATTTTCAACTATTAGATTATGTTGATGTATTTAAAAAAATGGCAGAAGCAAGGAAAACAACGATGGGACATATTACGCAAGACCACTTACAACAAAGCACAATCGCTATACCTGATAATAAAGATATTGCAGTTAGATTTGAGGAACTAATATCACCGATCTTTGAGCAGATAGTGAAGTTGCAAGAAGAAATATCAAATTTTACTAAGCAGCGTAACGAATTTCTACCGCTTTTAATGAACGGTCAAGTGTCGGTAAATTCTGATTTATCGCTCGATTAAGTTCAATCTTACGATCAAGACTACGAAGCAACTTGCCAATACGTTTCTGCTCAGTTAATTCAGGAATCCATACGGTACAATCCCTAATTTTATCAGGCGAAGTATGACGAATTTTGGTTTGTTGGGCAGCAGCACTTAATT
>CAUWMZ010000091.1:0-5264 GCA_963560035.1 uncultured Parabacteroides sp. | reverse complement strand
ACCAAACAGCTTAAAAATGTAGGCTAAATTGGGAACGTTAAACTGGACACCCTACTTAGTTAATTACTTATGAAGTGCTTAGTTAATCCAACGAAGAGTGGTTAGTTAATCACTTGGGAAGCCCTTTTTTGTTCATCTTTTCCCATATAAAAAATCGAATGATATACCTGTTTTTTTATACAAATCAATAAATAAATTGGACATGAAAAAAAATCTTATCGTATTAATATCTGTGATATCTTTCTTTTGTGAAGCGGGAGCTTTGAAGGCTCAAGATGTTTCAGCAAAACCATTTAATCCCCAAACTGTTGTCTCTTATCCGAAGCAGCTTGGAGATATTTTGACCGAAGATCGTACGCCGCTTTGTTTGCCGGAGGTAGATGGATATCAAGTTTTGAAATGTGATTTTCATATGCATACGGTCTTTTCGGATGGCTCTGTTTGGCCAACAACAAGGGTAGAGGAGGCTTTTCGAGAGAGATTGGACGCTATGGCAATTACGGATCATTTAGAGTTTCACCATTTACATGCGCCAGATGTAATGGCGGAAGAGAATTTGAACAGAGAATATGAGATAGCGAAAGAGACCGCTGATCGTTTGGGTGTTTTGTTGATACCGGGTGCGGAGGTGACAAGAGAGGTTCCCGCCGGACATTTTAATGTGTTGTTTTTGAATGACGTAAATCCATTGAAACGATTTATCAATAAATCGGATCGTTATGATCCTTCTAATTTGGAAGAAACATTGGAGGAAGCCAAAAAGCTAGGAGGTTTTATTTTATGGAATCATCCTGCATATAAAAACCCGAAAGGAATAGCTGAATGGTTCGATATCCATGAGCGTCTGTTTAAAAAAGGACTTATCATGGGTATAGAGGTGGCAAATTCCAACCGTTACATACCATTGGTTCAAAAATGGGCTGAGGAAAAGCATTTGACAATGTTCTCTAATAGTGACTATCATAGTTCTGTAGGCATGCGTCCGGGTTGTTATCGTCCAATGACACTTGTTTTTGTCAAAGAGCGTTCAGCGGAGGGTATTCGTGAAGCGTTAGACCATCATCGTACGGTGGCATTCGCTCAAAATTATCTTTATGGAGAGGAATCCCTGTTGAAAGGTTTATTGAAAAATGCGTTGAAGACACGTTGTCTAAGTACAAATGGCAAACAGACGATAGTGGAAATAGAGAATCTTTCGGGATTAAATTTTGATATGGAGTTGTTAGAAAATGGGATGTATCGTTCCGTGACTTCTACTTGTCTTTTGATGGGAGGAAAGACAACAGCTGTCGTATTGAAGGATATAGAAGCGAAAGCTCTTAAGCATGGAAGCTTTAAGGTACGAGTGAAGAATTTCGCTCCTCATGCGGGAGCAGTATTGGAAACGGAAATTTCTTTCTGATAATAGGCCTTAATAGACAGAGACGAAGAGTGGCGAATACAGGATGATGAATATCCTTCTCGCTACTCTTCTTGTATTATTTTTAGATCTTGATAGTTGGTTTATACATATCCTCGGCAGTTAATCCGCACTCTTTCATCATACGAATACTATATGACAGATCGCTGACATTGGGAGTTACGTTATTGCTTCCAAATGTAAATTTGACACCGGCCGCTTTTGCCTTAAGGATAATTGCTTTACTAGGAATTTGATAAAGTTCATTGATCTCAAGCGCTTTTCCGCTTTTTACCAAAGCCTCAATGACACGATCAATGCGTTTCTCAGTCCAAAATTCGTCATATCTGTCAGCCATGGAAGCGGGTAAGAAGCACGGATTGACATAGATATTTACCGGTTCTTGTAATACGGAGCAGATGCGATCCACAATCATATCCATATATTGTTGTTCATTTTCGATCCATGTTTCTTCAGGTATCCATAGGCGAGTGCGTCTGCCCTTGTTGTCTTTAAAAGTCAAAGCGTCAGTAAAGACATAGTCAAATTCATTGACTGTCTCAGGCGAGAAAGTTGTTAGCCATTCTCTTCCTTCTGCTTGCATGGCTAAGATAAAAGGTTCAGAACGCATCTCATTTAAGAACGCTAAGACTTGCTCATCGTTTGTGATGGGAAAGCCGATTCCGCAATTTGGGGCGATAGCATAGTTGATGCCTGTTTGTCGAGATTGCTTAGCGGCGACCTCTTTGGTCAGTCCTCCTTTTAGATGAACATGATAATCTAATACAGGGAAATCTGTTTGATGCAATTTGATGATCTCATCGTTTTGTTCATCGTTGGCGGCGGTTAATTGGGCATCGAGATTGATGTTTGACTCATCAACAACATTTACGTTAATATTTCTAATTTGTATCTTGCCATCTCCTTCACTCTCTATAGCGAAAGTGCCTTCAGATAACAGTGCGTAAGCATTAGCTTCGGTGCGATAGGGGGCGGTTGGTTGTATATATTCCACTACAGGTTCCCCATTGATGTTTACGTCGATTTCTTGTCCGGCTACGTGAACATTCATCTTAAACCATTGATCTTCTTTAACGAAACTTTTGGTTAGGTTGCGTACTGATAATAAGCTACCGGTCATCTTCCACCATACTTTATCTTCACGATCGTTATTGATGGCGATGCGGTAACCTTTTTTTAGGTTGGCGTCGGTATGAAACCAAATAGCGCCCTTGCCTCCAGGTGTGGTTCTTAGCTCTAAAGTAAGGTCGAAATTTTTATAATTTCCATTTTTCAAAAGGGCTAAAGCATTATTTCCACTTAAGGTCATCATGCTGTCTTGAACAGAAACATCGCCGGTTGTTTTCCATTTGCTACAATCTGTTCCATCAAAAAGAGTACCACTGCTCGAAACACTACAAGCGTTGGTTAAAAGAAGTAAAAGGCTTATAGCCCAAAGTGATAATTTTTTCATGATCTAAATGATTTAAGATTATAAATTGCAAAATTCAAAGATATAGATTCTCTTCGTAAAATCAGATTTTTGTTTGCTTTTTTCCGCTTATAAATATCTAGATAGTAAAGAATGAGGGATATTTATGTTTTTAAAGACTTTAACAATTAAGTCTATATAAAGCTAAAAATATAGTCTTACTTTTGTGAAAATTCTCAATTAAATTTAATACTTAATAAAAGTACTATGCAAAACAGACGTGATTTCTTAAAGCAAGCGTCCCTATTGCTTGCTGGAGGTTTAGTAGCTCCTCAAATTTTATCTTCTTGCGGTGGAAAATCAGGACAAGCCGCAGCCACAGCTTCTGAAAAATATATAGGTCTTCAACTATATTCATTGAGAGATATGGTGAAGGAGTCTGGAATCCAAAAGGTTTTGGAGACAGCGGCAAAAATGGGTTATAAAAATTTGGAAACAGCAGGCTATGATAATGGAAAAATCTATGGTTTAGCTCCCGCAGAATTTAAGAAAATCGTAACAGATCTTGGCATGAAATGTACCAGCGCTCACTTAGGACAAGCCTTTACAAAAGATAAAGAGGCAGAGGTGATGAGTTGGTGGGATCAAGCAATTGATGCACATAATGAGTTGGGCGTTAAATACATCGTTCAGCCATGGATGCCTGTAAATGATCAAACAACATTGGATGACTTGAAGATGTATTGCGATTATTTTAACACGGTAGGTTATAAGACTGCGGCCGCAAGTATCGCTTTTGGTTATCATAATCATAATTTTGAATTCCGAAAGATTGGCGATCAGTTGATTTACGATTTCTTGCTAGATAACGTTAGCCAAAATCATGTATTCTTTGAGATGGATGTTTACTGGGTAACAGTTGGAGGCGGTGATCCTGTCGCTTATTTGAAGAATCGTCCAAGTCAATTTAAGGCTATCCATATCAAGGATGAGAAAGAGATTGGCGCTAGCGGTAAGATGGACTTCAAGCCTATTTTCGATCAAATGTATGCAAATAATATCAAGGATTGGTATGTTGAGGTTGAGCAATATACTAATAATGATCCGGTCGCAAGTGTACAACAGAGCTTTGATTTCTTGAACAAAGCGGATTACGTGAAATAATCATCACTAATAAAAGATGATGAAAAACAGGCTGTATCTTCTTGGGTACAGCCTGTTTGCTTATTATGCGTCTAGCTTGATTGTTCGCGCTGTCTCTATAATATGTTTCCAGTCCTTGGCTAAGCATTCCATACTAGGGTAGAGTAGGTTCGCTCCAGCATCTAATAATATTTGATCAGGCAACGGTCCCGTATTGACGGCAATAGTGAAAATGTTGGCGGCAACAGCAGCTTCTACACCCATGGGCGCATTCTCAACGACAAAAGCTTCGTTTGCCTGCGCCTGCGCTTTTTGAAGTCCAATAAGATAGGGCTCGGGATGCGGCTTGCCATATTTAACATCAAAAGCAGTAACCATTTGTTGGCGATTGAAGTGCCCGGGATAGGTATGTTCTAATTTATCGATAAGATTTTTTTGTCCAGAACCGGTGACAACAAATCGCTGTAATCCGGAAGATTCTACCTCTCGCAAGACATCTGCGGCTCCATTCATAGGCGCTCCATCGTTGTAAGAGGTAAAAAGTGCTGCTTTCTCTTGATAAATGGCATGTCTTTCTTCGCTGGTGGCCTCTCTATGGAATGTGCGTTTGAATAATTCATTAATGGTGCTTTCTCCGGTTCTACCTTCAAAAAGATAGAAATCTGATATATTTGCTGTAAGATGATGCTTATTGGCAACCTCTAGCCATGATTTGGCATGAAAACGCATAGAGTCATATAATACGCCATCCATATCAAATAAGACTGCTTTCGGTCGTAATTCGACTTGATGCTGTTTCCGTAAATAGTGTATAATCGCTTCTTTGATCATGATTGATATTTAAAACTTCCGACAAAGGTACGCGATAAATTGAATTTATGCTTTGATATGGTATAATCGAATGATACTCTTATCCACTTGTTTCTTTATCGCATTATGAATTAATTGAACCACCGGAGTCACACGCATCATAAAAAGACATCCATGCTCTTACTAAAAACTTATCATGCTCATTTATCTATGTCCACGCTGTCAAATCACCTATAAATGCATCAATTATAATATCCCTTTTCGTCTATAATATTCCTTTTCGTCTTGATGATACTTTCGCTGTAAACTCCATTAGTGAAGAGATCTTTTCATGAGAAATCATCACACTGTCAGGATGGTTGATGCTACATAATATCTATTCATCTATGCCTTCAAGTACATCTATAAAATATTCTTGATATTCCTTAGACATTATATAGATTAATTTGTTATATGACTCATTTTGTGACTGATTCTGAA
>CAUWMZ010000090.1:0-5351 GCA_963560035.1 uncultured Parabacteroides sp. | reverse complement strand
CTTGAAGCTTATGGCAAGCAGGAAGGCAGAGCCTTTAACTTTCACTATCAGAGTATCTCCAACTTCAGGCACACCATTACCGCCACCCGTAGATGGTTTCGATGGTTTAGGAGGTTCTGGTTTCTTATTGACTGTAACACCAATAGATACACTCAAACCGCTACCATCTGTTGTAGATACTGTGACTTGACAAGAACCAGCTTTCACCGCACGAATCGTACCGCCTGATACTGTCGCAACACTTTCATTGCTTGATTTCCATGCAAGCGTTTTGTTCTTTGCATCATTCGGTCTGATAGTTGTGCTGATACTTGTAGACTTACCTTCTTCCAAAGTAACAGAAGTAGGTGTAGCTTTTAATTCTGCTACTGGACGATTATCTGTATTCGGTTTCTGCATGATGTCACCTTCAACCTTATGATTGAAGTCTTCATCACCCGGAATCTTATCTGTAACCGTTCCTCCTGCACTACCTGATGGCGGTTTCACAGTAGGATTTTGAATTGCATCGTCCTTCTGATTCTGTGCGCCTTGCTGACTTCCGAGGTCTGATTGATTCTTATCGAAGTCTTCAGAACCTACCCAGCCAGTATTGCCGATGATACCGTTGATTTTGTCAAAAGCATCTTGGTAATTGCCTACTACTTTGTCGAGCATATCCTGAATAATCTGCTGTTGTTTTTCGGCAGAGTGAGCAATTTCATACTCCATGTCTTCAAGCATGGTCTGAAGGTCTTCTTTTAATTTCTCGTCACCGAGGTCAAGAATTTCATTTTTATGGTCACGTTTAATTTCGTCAAGTGACTCTTGCTCTGCTTTAAGCTCTGCCTCAAGACGTTTCTTTTCTGCCTGTGCTGCTGCATTATTTCATTTACCTTCTTGTTTCTTGAGGTCGCGGATTTTATCCTCGCAGTCAAGTGCTTTTTCATAAAATTCGGTATAGTCTTTCACTTTCTCTTTGAGCGATTCATCCGTTATCGTCTCAATGTTCAAGCTACCATTCTGAATCTTATTAATATAATCAGAACTCAATCCAACAGAATTTGCTTTATTCATATAAGCATTCTTAGCTTCTTGATTCTTTGCAATCTCATTCTGTACCTTAGAGATAGCATTTGCTGTTGCCGTTTGCTTATTTGCTAATCCGATAGCATTCTCAATAGCATCCACCGCAATTTCTGTCTGACGGGCAACACGTTTTAACAGAGTCGCGATATGGTCTAATACTTCCTCGGTTGCTTTTTCGGCATCGGATTTTGATTTTGAGGAAGATTTGGATTTAGAGGAAGATTTTGAGGATGAGGATTTTTTCTTTTTGGAAGATGTAGATTTACCACCTCCAAGCTTTCCACTTCCAGAAGAATATGCAATTCCCGACATCAAAGCTTTGCCTCGTCCATCAATTCTACCGTTCTTTAATAAAGCTTCGGTTTGAACATCATTGAAAACGATTGCTCCTTGTGGAATCTGTCTAAATTCAGCACCAGCATTCTCAATGTATACTTGTTATCTTCTTTGGCTTTGTTAATGTAATCTACCGTCTTCTCTGCTAATTTTTTTACGGCATCATCACTCATATTTTCTTTCGGAATAGTTTGAAATGCTTGATATGCTACTTTCACTTCGTCTCCCGGCTCATGGGCGCAGTTATTAACTGTGATAGACAAACCCGATTTCTTAAAGCATTCTCGGTATTCATCCATAGAATTGTAATACTTTCTCAACTTTAGCTGACTATCTGTCACAATCATCTTTGCCCTGCGGAATTCCTCAATGCTAACCGGGGTATCCCATGCATCACACATATGTACTTCTGATAACTCACTACTAAATTCATCAATAAATTTATGAAAATCAAATGGAAATAGAAAGTATCCGCATGATTATCTACACATCCCTTTTGGATATATCCTTTACTAACCAGCTTCTTCATTTTTTTGTAAACCGTCATCCTGGCTCCTAAAGCACCATCGTTTTCTTCCATAAGTTCTGTGATAGTCATTCCATGATATTTGTCCTCACTACCACCCTCATGCAATGTCTCCAGAATCAGAAATTCCAGACGGTTCAAGTCTACAGTTTCTTTCATATACTTCACCTCTTCTTCATAGTAACTACTTATTAAAAAGAAATTTCACAAGCATTGAATATAAATGTATCTGACGATACCGCAAATTCAAAAAATAAATAGGGTTTTCACCCTTGCCCGAATTTACTATTCTATTGTCAAGGTTCATTTTGAGTACAAAAACTAGACATATGCGCTCTGTATAGAACAATAATGCTCATATATTTCATTCTCCACTCATTCAATTTTTGTGTTTGGAAATTACCGACAGATTGTGAGAACAGATGTTCCCACTTGTCACGAAATGATTTTTTGTGATATACTTGGTTTGGTTAAATTAATAGTATAGTTATCATTTGTGTGGTATCTGTACGATAATATTTGAAAGAACGCTGGTAACGCTCTTTCTTATTTCGAGCTTTGATGTCTGGTAAACATCGAAGCTCTTTTTCATGAGATTATAATATCACACCTTCTTGCAAAATACAATAGGTTTTTACAAACCTAATTTAAAAAGTTTTTAACAACCTAATTCATCATGTTATCATATAGATTTGCTAATTCCTCTTTGGTTGTTTCATATTTTTCTAAAAGCCCTATTATCTCTTCTGTTTTTTCTTTAAACATATCAGCAAGTTTTCTTTGCTCATTAAGTGGCAAGAATGATATATTTATTTCTTTTAAATTATTAGGTGTAATTGATATAATAGTTGTACCAGTCTGTATGCTTTTAATTTCAGCCTGTCCACCCTTGCTATCCAAAAAGGTTTTCAGATAATACGGCAATACTATTTCTTTATTTAAGCGGATTGCTATAAGGTTTCCTGTCAAAATTGCTTTTGTATCTCCATACTGTCTATATACCGCTGTCTTAACTGTTGAATTTTTCGCAGTAATGATTATATCTCCGTCTTCCAAGCAATATTTTTCAAATTTCTTTTCATCATTAACAATAATTGGTGTGAGTTTTTTATCAACAAAGCCTTCTGCATGGATATCGGATATGTTTACTACTCTATATTTTGTTCCTTCTGCATCATCTGTAACTAATTCATCTAATTCAGATGCTTTTATTTGATAACCTCTAAATATTGTTTTGCTTACTTGGTTCAAGGATATTGGATTTATTAAATTGGTGTTACCTCTTTTATATCTTTCTACTCCAAGATAATAATCATTCTTAACAATTTCTTCTTTTGTAATACTTATACCGCTTTTCTCTGCATATATAGATACTATCTCGTTAATGTTTTCTTCTGAAAAGTTTACTCCTCTTCTTAGTTTTTCACATATTTCTGTTGCATCAATCATGTATACCGAATCTGAAATATTTCTATCCTTCTTTAAAATAAGAAATGATGTTTTTACATTTGTATGAGGTACCAAAAGTCCTGGCGGCAAAGAAATAATCGTATCCAAATAATTGTTATCTACCATAAACTTTCTAAAATCTATATCTAGTAAATTAAAAAGAGTACCCTCCGGAACTATAGATACCAACATTCCCTTTTCATTTAGATTTTCAAGTAGATTCAATGTTGCAATCATATTTATAAAACGTATTATTCTTTTTGAACTAAATTTAATATTTATTTTTTTTAATATAGGTAAAACTTCTCTCATATCATGTGCAGATGCAAATGGGTAAGAAGCGTATATCATATCATATTTTTCAGAATCACTTTCTTCTAAAAAACTTTTTTGAATAATATTGACTACAACTTCTTTCTTTAAATATGCTCTTATCTTCGCAATCAGATAATCTTCCTCAGAAAAACTATATCCTGTCATGGTTTTTCCTAAATTTTCATGACAGGATTGCATGATAAATTTTCCTCTTCCACAATCAGCATTCAATAATGTCTTTCCCTTAGATGTCTCTAATAATTTTATTACCAACTGATTTGTGTTTCTATTATCCGAAATCCTGAAATCTTTTATGTCTTCATCAATATCTATGTCTTCAACAATTTGAACTAAATCTTCTATAGAAAGATTTAGCAGTTCCTCAAAAACATATTTAAACATCTCTTTAGAAATACTCTGACGCTCCATCAATTCTTTAATCGCATCTCGAATTTCCGCTGGAATATATATGCACATTTTTTTATATAACATTTTTTCATCATCGTTACTATTTAAAAGATTAAATATTTGTATAATGTTAGTAACATCTATTGTTAAAAGTATAGATGACACAGTAAAAATGATTCTATTAGCACGAACTACTCCCCTAGTTTTTAAATAATCTTGTATTTTTTCAATCATTCTATATCATACTCCTTTTCTTTTGGTTTTTGATAACCTTTAACATTCTTTATTATATCATATTGCGCTGATTAAACAACTATATCTTGCAAAATTTCAAAGGAATACTTATTATAGAACTCTTTTATACCTCCACGTTATCACAAACATACGTTCTTGTCAATTGTTTTTAGAACGTATGTTCTTATTTAAGAGTAAAAAAATAACACAGCCACCATTTACAGCTTAGTAAACGATATGACTATGTTATTTATAGTGTAATTCCTTCCTGCTCTGCAAATTCCTCTATTGTAATCGTATCATGTTTATCTGGACTGTCATCATTTAAGTATTTCTGTAGAAGATTTTCACAGAAAATATCATCTTCCATTTCATCATCAATTCTATTACTCATCTTGAATTTCCTTCCTATGATTCTTTTAATCTGCTCTTGATATCATCAAACGTCTGTTGCATTGGTGCTACTCTTCCGCTTATTACATCATCCTCTGCTTCTATTAATATATGCAGCAGTTTTTCTATGTTACATTGTGTAATATTATTTTTATCCATAATATGTCCTTTCTTTCATCACCGCATCATATCTTGCAACAGTACCAGTTCCTACACCGGAGAGTTTTGCAACTTGCTCACGAGTATGAGTAGGAGAAGTGTGAGATTTGGGTTCAGAATTTTTATTTTCAGTTCCGTCCACGTGGACGGAATTGGAATTTCTATTTCTATTTGATTCCGATACTGCTTTTGATACTTTTTTCTTATTTTCCTCAGCAATCTCTTCAGCAACCATAGAGTTAGCAAAAATCAATTCGCCGGGAGAGAGGTTGCGGCGTGCTTGTTGATGAGAAATCATCCATTGCATGACATCTTATAATTCCCGGATTGCACACATTCCTTTTTCTAACTGTTCTTTGGATTCCATTAACCACTTATAATTACTTTCGTTACCCATAACATACAGGTTTTCTAGTATAGAATAAATTAAATTTCTGCTATATATTTTTGAGATGATGTATGG
>CAUWMZ010000089.1:0-5368 GCA_963560035.1 uncultured Parabacteroides sp. | reverse complement strand
GTCGCTATTGTTGTATATAAAGGTTTAATACCTGTAGTTGGCCGAATACTTACATAAAGGTTGTATTGCATATAGAAAATTGCCCAATAAAAAATATGCCCCGATAACCTTATGAAAGGCTATTGAGGCATATAACGCTGCTAGAGAGATCTTCCTCCAGCCACAATAATTATCGCTATTAGCTCAATCCTTCGATTAAACCATCTACAATATCTATATTTTGCGCTTGAGGAACCTTTGGCAATCCCGGCATACGCATAATCTCACCCATAACCACAACAATCATCTCAGCGCCATTATTGATAATCACATCACGCACTTTCAATTCAAAATCTTTCGCTACTCCATACGCTTTTGGATCTGACGAAAATGAATATTGAGTCTTGGCAATACATATAGGGAAATGAGAGATACCCAAAGCATCGATTTGTCGAAGTTTTTTCTCTGCCAATGTTGTGTAGACAATAGAAGATGCTCCATAAATCTTCTTAGCCACTTTCGCCACTTTATCTCGTATGGTATCATTTGCATCGTATGTGAATTGAAGCGAATCAGATGGATTATTCTCAATCGTATCAACTACAAGTTTAGCCAACTCGACACCTCCTTTACCTCCTTCCGCAAATACGTTATTCATCGCAAAACCAACACCCTTCGCCTTACAATGCTCGGCAACTAATGCAATCTCCTCATCTGTATCAGACGCATAACGGTTGAATGTAACAACTACCTGCTGTCCGAAACTTTTCATATTCTCAATGTGTTTATCCAAATTGGCAAAACCTCTCTTCAACCCTTCGATATTCGGCTCTTTAATCTCCTTTTCTGGCACTCCACCATGCAACTTTAAGCTTTGAGCTGTAGCCACAATAACAGTAAGTTTCGGAGATAAACCCGCCTTACGACATTTAATATTGAAAAATTTCTCTGCCCCTAAGTCTGCGCCGAAACCAGCTTCTGTTATAGCGTAATCTCCATACGTAAGAGCCATTTGAGTAGCCAAAACAGAATTACAACCATGAGCAATATTCGCAAATGGTCCACCATGCACAAAAGCAGGCGTATTCTCCGTAGTCTGCACTAAATTAGGCAACAACGCATCTTTCAACAACACCGTAATCGCACCCGCAATACCTAGATCTTTCACGGTAAAAGGTTGATCATCGTAAGTATAGCCCAATAAAATATTGCCAATACGTCGCTTCAAGTCATCAATATCTGTAGCTAAACATAAAATAGCCATAATCTCCGATGCCGGAGTAATATCAAAGCCTGTTTCCGTAGGCACACCATTGACAGATCCACCCAATCCTGAGATAATATTACGTAAGCTTCGATCGTTTACATCAAGGACACGCTTCCACTTGATCTCTTTCAATCCAACATTACTGTGTCTATTTTGGTAAATATAATTATCAAGCAACGCTGTAATCATATTGTGCGCTGAAGTAATCGCATGAAAATCGCCTGTGAAATGCAGATTAATATTCTCCATCGGTAACACTTGTGCATGTCCACCTCCTGCAGCTCCACCTTTCATGCCAAAACATGGGCCTAATGAAGGTTCACGAAGCGCAACAACAGCTTTTTTCCCAATTTTGTTTAATCCCAATGCCAAACCGATAGAGACAGTCGTCTTTCCTATACCTGCCTTGGTCGGCGTAATTGCTGTCACCAAAATTAAATTGTGCTGAGCCATCCGTTCTTTATCGATCAAATGAATGGGTACCTTTGCGATATATTTACCATAATTAAGAACTTCCTCACGAGGAATGCCTAACTCTGTCGCAACATCCTTAATCTTGCGCAACTCTGTTTCTCTCGCTATCTCTATATCTGATTTCATTGCTTTGTGAATTTTTATATAGCGAACAAAGTAAATTGAATTTCTGAAAATATCAAAATGGCAAGCTCTTACGTTTGCTGTTCTCCAAGAAGCGACAGGTAAGCAAAAACTGTTGATTTTTCGTATGTTTGACTGACAAAAACAAATAAATGGCAAAAACGATAAAAATTCATTTTAAATACCAAAAACGAAGCCTCTAAACTGCATTCATCCTTTATTAAAGCTCAATATATGCCTTAAAGTAAAATATTTCATACTATTTTCTCGTCCATTATTGCTTTTGAAAGCAATAATGGACGAGAAAATAATCCAATCATTAACAAATATAAATTAACAAGAATGATCACTTCTATTACAGTAATGCCTTTTTATCGCCCAAATAGGCAAAAGGGCCAAATTTTTTATCTAATTGCTTCAAACGAATTGAGCATAAACATCAAAAGCGACTTGCTTATAAACTCAAACGAATGGAACGAGCTTTCTGCATTCTTACTGACACAACCAAAGCAAAAGAAGACACAAAACAAATATTTAGATATAATATCAGATTTTGTAGCGTGGGATATAAAACGGCTAAAACTCATTCTCTACTCTCTTCATGATATTAAGGATAAGCGCAAGCTTTTGAACGAAACCGCGCACAAATTCTCTCTACCCCGACAAGGAATGTCGCTCTTCCGTTTCGCTCAGGAAATCATCTATCAATTACGTTCATGGGGGAAAATACGTACATCAGAAACCTATACTTCCACATTAAACAGCTTCATGCGTTTTCGTGCCGGTATCGACCTACCATTACAAAAGCTAGATAGCGACCTAATAAAATCATATGAAGTTTGGCTTGAACACCAAAATGTTTGCATGAACACAAGCTCTTTTTATATGCGAATTTTACGAGCGATTTATAATCGTGCAGTTGAAAAGGAGCTAATTTATCAACGTAACCCCTTTCGACACGTTTATGTGGGAGTGGACAAAACCATAAAACGAGCATTGCCGATCTCTGTCATCAAACAAATACGAGAAATAGATTTATCAGAAAATCCTAATCTATGCTTCGCTAGAGATCTGTTTCTCTTCAGCTTCTACACTCGCGGAATGTCTTTTATTGACATCGCTTTCCTTCGCAAAAAAGATCTACATAATGGTTCTTTATCATATCGAAGACGCAAAACAGGACAGATGCTCTTTATTAAATGGGAATATTGTATGGAAGAAATTGTGACTCGATATGCTCAACAGTGTGAACGAAGCCCCTATTTGCTACCCATTATAATGGAGGAAGAGAAAGATACCTATCAATGTTATCGCAAGAATATGAGTCGCATCAATAAACAGCTGAAACTACTCGCCACACGAATAGGATACAACTATTCTTTATCCATGTATTGCGCAAGACATAGCTGGGCCAATATCGCAAAAAGCAAAAATATTCCGATAGCCGTTATTAGCGAAGGTATGGGACACGATTCGGAAAAAACAACACGTATCTATCTTGCTTCTTTGGATACACATGTGGTAGATCAAGCCAACCAGTTAGTGCTAAGCTGTCTGTAAACAAATTTCTTTAACAAAGATGAGAGGTCTCTACTTTTATAATCCACAAAGAGAAAAAATAATTTTCTAAGTAACAGTTTAAGGAAAGTTGTTAGTCTAAAAAGCAATTGTCATTCAAAATACTATTTAAATAATGTTTGAATGACAATTGCTTTTTTATTTACAAACTTCTATTTAAAAAGGATGATATACGAAGCGCCATGTCCTTTATTAAATTCACATAAGCAATAGATATTGTAAGCGGCAATGAGATTTCTCCTTAAATATCGCAAATTTGCTTATAATACATCTTTGTCATAGATTGAAAATCTTATGCTTAAAGACACAAAATCTTTAGGTAATAACAAAGCCCCAGCTTGTGAAAGTCGGGGCTTTGTGCATAAAGTAGAAGGCGTGCATTTGACACACCTTCTACTTTCGTTTTAAACCAATAGCAAAAATAGTTGTATGCTTTAATTAACATATTAATTATCAGTTAATTAAAGCACCATAAATAAACTTATTAATAGCTGCTCAAGTAAACTATTAATCACTACTCCTTAGATTAACTAATCACTACTACAGCCATTAACTATTCCAACAACAAGCCGTTAGTTAATCACTTAAAACGATATCTACTAGTTTCATTTTCTTCCAATTTTTTAAACACGAATTTTCCAAAAACAGAATACCTCCATCCTAACAAAAATAAAGAAGAGGGCGTGTCAAAACAAAAATGATCATTTCATCAAATAGCTTTAATGCTCCTTAGGACGAATGATCAATAAAGAAAAATATGGAAATTCCTTCTCGATAATATCGGATGGCCGATTTGTGTATAATTCATGCGATGTACCCACATTTTCAAAATAATGAAACTCCATTTCATCCGCAAATCGACAAACACACATATGAATAGCCTCGGCACATCGAGACAGTTTCATAATAACTATTACCCTTCCCTGCTCTATCCAATCACTTAACTCTGAAACAGTAGCTGTCCCTGGTACAACCAACATCCGCTCATCTTGCTTAACAACATGGATACCACTTAACGCCCCTGCTGCAATAAAAGCAGGTATACCCGCTATCCGCTCAACAGGAATATTCTTTTCGAGACAACGATCATATACATATTGTATAGAAGAATAAAAGCCTGCGTCTCCTTCAACAGCGATCACAATCTTTTTTCCTGCTTGATATTCCATTTGCACAAGATTAAAGAGCTTATCATAAGCCATGATGGCTCCTGATCGCTTCTTAGACATTGGCAGATAAAATGGAAATACGGTACTTGAATCTATTTCAAGCGCATTTAACAGTTCCATAGCACGAGAAATGATTTTATCTGTACCCCTCGTTGCCGGACAATATATTTTATCTGCAGAGCGTAAAATCTTAAGTCCCTTGAGCGTTATTAACTCCGGATCACCTGGACCAAGCGACACAAAAAGAATGGGATAATTCATATTAATCCTATTTTTTATTATTAAGCTACAAAAATCTTCAATTTTGAGAAAGCAAACAAAATATTCTTATTATTTTCGTAATATAATGGGTTTTGCTTATCTCCTAACCAGGGGAGCGGATTAAAAGTGTTTCACCGCATTGTGTATTAAGATCCAATTGTAAGAACGTTTAGTCTTTTGATTTTGTCCATACATTGTCGGCTCATACACAGAATGGAAGATATCAATACTTGGTAAATTGGTCTAAAAATAGGAACTTTCAGAAATAATAAATGTAAAACTATAAATCACAATAATATGAACAAACATCCATTCATACCCGCTCCGGCAGCCGTTGCCCTATGCTTCGGACTGCTTTGCCTGTCCGCACTCAGCTCGTGTACAGGGTGCAGCTACAACCACCAAAAGGCGATGGGAAGCATAGATAACATTTTGGGCAAAGTAGATACGTTGATGAAAAAAACAGACCGGTTTTTGGAAGAACATCTGCCGGAAGAACCGCCTATAGACTACGAAA
>CAUWMZ010000088.1:0-6870 GCA_963560035.1 uncultured Parabacteroides sp. | reverse complement strand
CCACAAAGATAAGTCAAAGAACGCTTTAATCAATTATTCGATATAAACTCTATTATATAAAATGAAAAAGAATATACTATTAAGTAGTTTGGCTGCTCTTTTAGTCATATTTACAGGATGTGAAATGAATGAAGAGCCAAGATCAGAAGCATCCGTAAATATGGTTTTTAGCTCTGAAAATGGATTAAAAACATATGCCTACTCTTTTTATAACGTATTACCCTCACGTAATAGTGCTTTTCGTCGTGATGAAACAGCTGATTATGGCGTAAAAAATTCTTTGGGAGGCATGGAAGTTGGCGCTTATACCACGAATAGCGCTACAAGTTGGTCGTGGTCAGCTCTTAGAAATATAAATTTCTTTTTAGAAAACAATATTAATGAGTCACTTAGCGCTAGCATCCGTGATAATTATAATGGTATTGCTCGCTTATTCCGTGCTCGTTTTTATTTTGACAAACTAGTACAATATGGAGAAGTTCCATGGATAAACAAAGTTTTTAATGAGGCTAATGATCCTGATCTCTATAACCCTCGCGATACCTGAGATGTGATTATTGAACATATCTTAGAAGATTTAGATTTTGCTTATGAACATATCTTAGAAGAAAATATTACACATAACTCTACCATCGTAAACAAATGGACAGCTGCTGCTTTTAAATCACGTGTTTGCTTATTTGAAGCTGCTTGGCGTAAATATCATGCTTCAGATCAACTTGATATAGCTCGTACAGGATGCACGAAATATTCAACTAAAGATCTATATAAATTAGCCGCAATAGCTGCTAAAGAAGTCATGGATAAAGGGCCATACAAACTTTATACAACAGGAACTTATAGCAATGGTCGTGGAGCATATCGCGAACTATTCATTGCTGACAAAACAGTTTCCTCAGAAGTTATGTTAGCAATTGAAACAGACAAAGTATTAGGACTAGGCGAACAAAACTGGTGGTATAACTCATCAACTTATGGACCACATTTATGCATGAGCCGAAAATTTATGTTATCCTATTTAAATGCTGATGGTACTCCATACAAAGAAAAAAAATCAAATGGAAACTATAAAAGTTTCATAGAAGAAACAACTGGACGTGATACCCGTTTAAATCAAACAATCCGAGGAGCAGACTATAGTCGCAAAAATGCTACAGGCTCTTATGAATTAACTGCAGCTAATTTCACTGGACACACATTAACAGGATATCAATTTACAAAGTTTATCATAGACGATACAGCATATGATGATGCTGCCACAAACGACAATGATATACCTATCATACGCTATGCTGAAGTTTTATTAAATTACGCTGAAGCTAAAGCTGAATTAGGAGAACTAACGGATGCAGACTGGACTGCTACAATTGGAGCGCTTCGTTCTCGTGCCGGTATTACAGGAGGTACACCTGAGACTGGAACATTAACAACTTGTCCCTCATCTCCGGAACCTTACATTGCATCCTATTATCCCACAATTTCTAATCCATCTTTATTAGAAATTCGTCGGGAACGAGCTATTGAGCTTTGTTTAGAAGGATTTCGCTTAAACGACTTAAAACGTTGGAATTGTTGTGATCTTTGGGTTAATGATCCTTGGGAAGGTATATTTATACCAACTCTTAATCAACCTTTAGATATTAATGGTGATGGTACTTATGATGCTTATTTCTATGATACAGATAAAATTATCAATGAGCAATATGCCGCAATTGGTGTTTATGTTAGTACTAACAAAAGTAACACACTCAATATAAAACCTGTTTCAGGTGGTTATTTGATGAAATATAATTATGCCGGACGTAACTGGCCTGCTCGTCAATATCTATATCCTATACCTGAAGTCGTCATTCAATTTAATAAAAACTTGAGTCAAAACCCTGGCTGGTAATTAATAGCATTGATCATGTAATATTTTTATATGCTACTTTTGGAAAAAGAGATCTTAAGACTCAGTAAAGATCTCTTTTTCTATAGATATTTTACTATAAACATAATTTCAGATTGCTTATTATTGAATTTTGTAAACTTCTAATAATATCGCTATACTTAATTTCAAATTTAAATTCTTAATTAATTACATTTATATGAAAAAACTAATTTATTTATTCTTTTTTGCCCTTTATTGCACTATAACTTTACATGCAGAATCCTTTGTAGTCGCTACCTATAATTTACGTAATGCTAATACATGAGACTCTATCAATGGCAACGGTTGGGGACAACGTTACCCTTATATTGCACAGTTAATACAATTTCATGATTTTGATATTTTTGGCACACAAGAAGGTAAATATCATCAATTACAAGATTTGAAAAGAACTATGTCTGGTTACAATTATATTGGAGTAGGACGGGATGATGGTAAACTAGGCGGAGAATTCTCTGCTATATTTTATAAGCAAGACAAGTTTGAAATATTAAACCATGGAAACTTTTGGCTATCTAAAATAACAGATAGCCCCAATAAAGGATGGGATGCTGCTCTTCCCCGTATTTGTACATGGGGTAAATTTCGAGATAAGCAAACTGGATTTACATTCTTATTTTTTAATTTACATATGGACCATATAGGTATACAAGCACGTACAGAAAGCACAAAACTCGTCCTCAAAAAAATAAAAGAATTCCCAGAACTGCTACCTACAATATTGACTGGAGATTTTAATGTTGATCAAAACAACGAGTCTTACCTTTTATTAGATAATTCTGGTATTTTACAAGATTCTTATCAAATAGCTAATTTTCGGTATATACCCACCGGCACATTCAATGGTTTCCACACAAACCGTAAAACAGATAGTCGCATTGATCATCTATTCCTAACAAAAGAATTTAAAGTAAAAAAGTATGGAGTATTAACTGATACATATCGTTCAGAAATAAATGGGAAGATTGCTAATGAACAAAACACAAATTTCCCAAAAGATGCTTCTATGAAAAAATATTCAGCACGTGTTCCTTCTGATCATTTTCCTGTAATGATCAAAATAGAAGTAAACAAATAAAAACTTTTAGCATAAAACTAAATGATCAAAAAAACGGGTACGCATCAACTTTCTGATACGTACCCGCAACATAGTTATGATTTTGGTTGTTTATAAAAAAAAGCCTGACATATTATCTTTGCCAAGCCTTAATTATTCATCAATCCATAATTAAGATTTTGGTTTTCTATTTTGTCTCAACTATTCTTATCTCTGTATAATGCAAAGGTAAACCTTATTTGTTACAAAACAAATTTTTATCAACTTATTTTTATGTTTTTCAGCAACTTAAATGCATAATCTGTATTCTTTATATGTTCTAAAACATTTTTACGTCAATAATAGAGCATAGTACTCTAAATTCTCCATAAAAGTTGATTTGTTTAATATCTCTTTGTGTCTAAAAATAGACGATTATTTCAACTATATATTATTATGTCTTCACACTATGATGCGACTCAAGAAAAATCTTACTTCCAATTTAATTTAAAAATTAAACAAAAACATCACATCCTTTTATATAAAGGAACATACCAAATTGACATATAAATCCACTGAATATAAACAAATAGCTCATGCTGTCTGAAAAGGCATTAATGCTACTTTAAATTGAATACCATCAACAACACACTATCACAAAAAGTTCTCTAAAGTAAAAGCGGGTACGCACCGACTTGCCGATACGTACCCGCAACATAGTTATGGTTTTGGTTGTTAATAAAAATAGCTTGACACTTTATCCTGCCAAGCCTTAATTATTCATCAATCCATAATTAAGATTTTGGTTTTATTTGTCTCAACCATTTTTATGTAATGCAAAGGTAGACCTTATTTGTTATAAAACAAATTTTTATCAACTTATTTTTATGTTTTTCAGCAACTTAAATACATAATTCAACTTTATCCTACACTTTAAGATATTTATATGCTATTAATAAGGTCTTTAACATAAAATCTACCCGAGAAAACTGTTTTCTTTCCTTATTCTTTATATTAGAAAACTTAAGTGTACATTGATAAAATCAATACGTAAATATTCCAAATATATAATGCGACTCTATTAGTTACTCAATAAACAATACTTCATAAATACATATAAACGAAATAGAAATATGTATACAACCCTATCTAATAATAAAAACAACTGGTGTCGCTCAAACAATATCAAAAATATTTGTTTAATAAATACAAATCTGAAGCTTCTGCAAATCCTTTACCTAAGGAAAGTTTTATGAATCGCGTAGGAGGTAAACATGAAAATAGGAGATAAACACCTATTTTCATGTTTACCGACCTCTCACACCACCGTACATGCGATTCCTATTTTGGGTTCCATTCTAGATACGAATCCAACAAGCAACAGTAGCCCGCTCTACGGAGATTGACAGTAGAAACTGCCATCTACATGCACCTTACTCTCCAATAGCCCTTACAATATCCCCACCGTCGTGCATTGTATTCTTGAACTCCACACTTGACGAGGTCCCTTATTCGGGTTTTAAAGAGTTTCCAAGCCTTCCATATACACATACGTATTCTACGCCTTAGCCACTCATCGATGTCTTGGCAGAAACGTTTCATATTGGCAAGGTGATAATACCCGACCCAACCTTGTATGTACTCTTTAAGCTTCTGTTTCCTCTTCCCATACCCTCATCCGTTGCTTCGACTTGTCAACTCTTTTAATCTTGACTTCATCTTTGCTTTGGACTTCGGATGTACGGTGAGTTGGCATTTGCCTTTGTGTACATAGAAGGAGTAGCCGAGATATTTCACTTCCTTGATGTATAAAACTATGGTCTTCTCTTTGTTCACCTTCAGAAATAGTTCTCCTTCAATGAATTTAGTTATTGATTCTCGCACACGTTCTGCTGCACGCTTGCTTTTGCAGAATACCATCGAGTCATTGGCATAGCGCACAAAGGGGTGTCCTCTGCGTGCCAGTTCTTTGTCCAACTCATTCAGCATTATGTCGCTGAGAAATGGGCTCAGTGGTCCTCCTTACGGAGTGCCCTCCTCGCTTGCATGCCACACTCCTTTATCTATGACTCCACTTCGGAGATATTTGTGTAGAAGGCTGATTGTTCTGCCGTCCTTGATGGTTCGGCTGAGTATCTCTATGAGTTTGATGTGGCTCACTGTGTCGAAGAAACGTTCGAGGTCAAGGTCAACTACATACTTGTAGTCTTCATTGACTATCTTCTGCACTTCTCGCAATGCGTTCAAGCATCCTCTTCTCGGACGGAAGCCGAAGCTTCACTTGGAGAATTGGGGTTCATAGATTACCGTCAGTAATTGGTTGATGGCTTGTTGCACCATGCGGTCGACCACCATAGATATTCCCAATAGGCGCATTTTGCCTTTGTCCTTGGGTATCTCTACCCTTCAGACGGGATTCGGATGGTAGATACCATCATGCAGGGAGCGTATCAGTTCATCCTTATTAGCCAAGAGCCAAGGGAGCAACTACTCGCACGACATCTTGTCGATACTGCCACATCCCCTGTTCCTCACCACTGCCTTGTAGGCTTCGTTGAGGTTGTTAGGGCTAAGAATTACTTCCAATAGAAGCTCCTTGTCGATTGGAACTTCCACGATGTTGTCTGCTGTCATCCACATGATAGTCTGCACTCCCCATACCAATCGGATTCTGTCCTATCTCTTTGAGGGTAGTCTTTAGCAAGGGCTGATGTTTTCTGCATTCTGTCTTTCATAAAGTAACTTTCAATTACTATCGCTTAATTATTAGGTTCAGTTCTTCGTGAAGATTTACCGATTACTCCACTACTATGACTTCGGCTGACTTCTCACGGCAAGCTTTACTCCATGGCTTTTATAAAAGTAACTAATTACCTCGTCCGTGAGACCTCCTCGGATAAGGGCATTGTCTTTCCATCTTATACCTACTTGATTTACTATGTATGTTCCGGATAGTTATCGGACTTCAGCGCATTTTGCCGCCTTATCCTCATACGGTAGCCTTGTATCAAGTTTCTGTGCGTTAGGTCAGATGTTTGCCGCTGACTCCTTTCAGATTCCACCTCGCGATGGACACCCTTGTCTCTCTGGCTATACGATTCCCGCTATCAGAGCTCGTTGGGGACTTACACCTGTTAGACAATACTCATGCCGAGCATACAAAAAACGGGCACGTAACGACTTGCCGCTACGTACCCGCAACATAGTTATGGTTTTGGTTGTTAATAAAAATAGCTTGACATTTTATCCTTGCCAAGCCTTAATTATTCATCAATCCATAATTAAGATTTTGGTTTTATCTTGTCTCAACCATTTTTATGTAATGCAAAGGTAAACCTTATTTATTACAAAACAAATTATTATCAATTTATTTTTATGTTTTTCAGCAACTTAAATGCATAATTCAACTTTATTCTACGCTTTAGGCTACTTATACACTATTAATAGAGCCTTTTTCTCCAAAATTCACCCGATAAAACAGATCTTTTCTACATGCATTTCATCTTCAAAATAATCTACTATTTTTATGCGGTATAAAATCACTACACAAATTATTGTATAAGGCAACCCTCCACGTATATAATATATGTCAGTCGGGACATGAAAAATTTCATATCAGCCCCTATTTCTTAACATACTTAGGAAACTGAAATTTTCACATTCTGATAAGTTCCAGCGCAGATAAAGACTTTATTAAAAAATTTGCCTAGTCTTTTTACTTTTACACACATGAAGACAAGAGAAAACAAATAATTATAATCGTGTGCAAGGATCAGATAAATTTTACAGAAAGAAGACATCACGGGTCAGTAGATTCTTCGTGGGGATAATTTTTTATCTTCGTGAAGCATTGCTTACTTCGCATTATGAAAAACGATTATTTGAACATGCTAGCCAGCCTCGT
>CAUWMZ010000087.1:0-7065 GCA_963560035.1 uncultured Parabacteroides sp. | reverse complement strand
TAAACGCCAAAACTAAATCTAAACAAAAAACACAAATAATGATAATATTTTATTTTTTCTGTTTTTCTATTTTCCTTTCATTCCGAATTTGCTTCATATAATCACGTACAAATTTATATTCCGCTTTTCGAAACTTATATATTTTATCTGGAGATAGTATTTGTTTGAATTTTTCATAATACTCTTTTTCCAACTGAGCTTTCTTTATCTCAACATCAAGATCGACATCAATTACTCTTGTATAATCTGCATCTGTCGGATTCTCCAAATGTCTAATTTCCTTCGTTATTTTACGACTTTCACGACCTAGCTCAAACTTCTTTTTTCTTAACTCTTCACATAGAGGAATAAATTGTGCGGCTTCCTCTGGTGTAAGGTCAACTTCTGCCGTAATATAGGCATTTCTTCTTGCTTCAAATGCCTCTCTATCAAAATGTTTATGATCTTTTCCACTTTGAGCGTTAGCATCAATAGCAGTTAAGATTGAAATCGCCACAAATGTAATGAAAAATATTTTACGCATACAAATATTATTACAAAAAATCTTTGATAAAATTATCATTTTCAATACTCCTCGGTAGAGGCCATCTCATCCTCCCAAAGGTCTTCTATATATTGAAATTCCAAATCATTTAAATACTCCTCATCTTCATCTAAATTCTCTTCATACCACACAGATTCAGATACCTCATTCTGCACAAACAAAGAATCAGCAGTATTCGCTTGCGAGCCATTCAAACCCACAATCGCTTTAAAGAACAGACCAAGTCCGGCGAAAACAGCAGCCATATATAACCATGGGCGAACACGATCCATCAAAGAGACCGTAGTCTCAATCTCTTTGGGTTGATCCGGAAGCTTCTCCACTAGTCGCTCTGTTAACCCTTCCATATAACCGTCCGGAACACGAAAAGGATTTGTACCCCTTAAATGTTCCAGCGTGTTTTCTTCTTTTTCCATATCTCTCTTGTTTATGTTGTCTTTGACTACAAATCCTTACAATGGTTTAAACCTCTTTTGTTAAATTCTCTTCTATCTTTTTCACCGCATGATGATAAGAAGCTTTCAACGCCCCAACCGATGTACCAAGCACCTCTCCTATCTCTTCATATTTCATATCTTCATAATATTTCATATTAAAGACCAAACGTTGCTTATCTGGCAAAGATAGTATCGCCCGCTGAAGCCTCAACTGAATCTCATCCCCATCAAAGTATGTATCACTCTTCAAACGCTCTAATAAAGAGGTGTCTACCTCATCTAAAGAAACGTTATTATTGTTGCGCTGCTTATTCAAAAAGGAGAGACTCTCATTAATAGCGATTTTATAAAGCCACGTGGAAAGCTTGGCCTCCCCACGGAATAGATCGATGTTGGCCCACGCTTTCATAAATGTATTTTGCAACAGATCATCTGCGTCATTATGATTCAGCACCATCTTCCGGATATGCCAATACAATCTTTCTCCATAAAGCTCCACAACCTTGGAGAAAGCCTCACGCCGCTGTGAGGGCTCTTGCAATAATGCGATTATTTCATTCTCTGTATAGGATTGCATCTTTTCTATCTTGAACTATATTTCCAAGAATCAGCTCGAAACAGATCTGTATCTATTTTATCTTTCGAACATATTCATATTATTCACTCCGAACACAAAGGTAGACCCTTTTTTTATGGAGACAAATAAACGGGCAAAAAAAAGCGGCCACCCCTTACAGGGCAGCCGCCATATCATTAATCACGGGAGTCTGATTACATCATTCCGCCCATTCCGCCACCCATACCCGGGTTCATTGCGGGCATAGCCGGAGTTTCTTCTTTCTTATCTGCGATTACACACTCTGTTGTCAAGAACATACCTGCGATAGAAGCTGCATTCTCCAAAGCGACACGAGTTACTTTAGCGGGATCGATTACACCTGCCGCACATAAGTTCTCGAAGCAGTCCTTACGAGCATTATAACCGAAGTCACCCTTACCCTCTTTCACTTTCTGAACGATAACAGCACCTTCCTTACCTGCGTTAGCTACAATCTGACGAAGCGGCTCCTCAATTGCACGTTTAACAATCTCGATACCTGTTGTCTCATCATCATTTTCACCCTTCAAGCCTTCCAAAGACTCAATAGCACGGATATAAGCGACACCACCACCAGGAACAGTACCTTCCTCAATAGCAGCACGAGTTGCGTGTAATGCATCATCAACACGATCTTTCTTCTCTTTCATCTCAACCTCTGAAGGAGCACCAACATAAAGAACAGCTACACCGCCAGCCATCTTAGCCAAACGCTCTTGCAATTTCTCTTTATCATAGTCTGAAGTTGTATTCTCCATCTGAGTCTTGATCTGACCGATACGAGCCTGAATAGCATCCTTATCACCAGCACCGTTTACAATCGTAGTTGTGTCTTTATTTACAGTAACCTTCTCTGCAGTACCAAGCATATCCATTGTAGCGCCTTCCAATTTCAAGCCCTTCTCTTCAGAAATAACTGTACCACCTGTCAATACAGCGATATCTTCCAACATAGCTTTACGACGATCGCCAAAGCCCGGAGCCTTAACTGCACAGATCTTCAAAGAACCACGTAAGCGATTTACAACCAATGTAGCCAATGCCTCACTATCAATATCTTCAGCGATGATCAACAAAGGACGGCCGCTCTGTACTGTCGGTTCAAGAATAGGAAGAAGATCTTTTAATACTGAGATTTTTTTATCATAAATCAAGATATACGGATTCTCCATCTGGCACTCCATCTTCTCTGTATCGGTTACGAAATACGGAGAGATATAACCACGATCGAACTGCATACCTTCAACTACATCAACAGTAGTTTCTGTACCTTTAGCCTCTTCAACCGTGATAACGCCTTCTTTCTTTACACGTTGCATAGCCTCTGCGATCAACTTACCGATAGCCTCATCACCATTAGCTGAAATCTTAGCGACATGCTCAATCTTCTCGAACTTATCGCCCACTTCCTCAGCTTGATTAGCAATGCTCTCTACTACTGTAGCAACCGCTTTATCAATACCACGTTTCAAGTCCATCGGATTAGCACCTGCTGTTACGTTTTTCAAGCCTACACCAATAATAGCTTGAGCCAATACTGTAGCAGTTGTCGTACCATCACCGGCATTATCGTTTGTTTTAGAAGCGACTTCCTTAACCAATTGAGCACCCATATTTTCAAACGGGCAAGCCAACTCTACCTCTTTAGCGACAGATACACCATCTTTTGTGATGTGAGGAGCACCAAATTTCTTCTCAATAATAACGTTACGACCTTTCGGGCCTAATGTTACCTTAACGGCATTCGCCAACTCATCTACGCCCTTTTTCAAAAGGTCGCGAGCATCCATATCGTATTTAATTTCTTTTGCCATGATATTTGTCCTTTCAATAATTTATGTGTGATTAAAAAATGAATTAGATAATAGCTAAAACGTCAGATTGACGCATGATCAGATATTTCTCACCCTCTAGCTCAATCTCTGTTCCTGCATATTTGCCATACAATACGTTATCACCTACCTTTACAACCATCTCCTCATCTTTCGTTCCATGACCGACAGCGACGATCTCTCCTTTTAAAGGTTTTTCTTTCGCTGAATCCGGAATAATAATTCCACCTACTGTCTTTTCTTCCGCAGCGGCCGGTTTAATCAGCACGCGATCTGCTAATGGTTTAATGTTCATTTTCTTGGTATTTTTTAATTGTTAATAATATTACTACTTTAATCTGTGAACCTGCTGTTCACAACTAATTTTATACGAATAGTGTGCCAAATGGCTTTCAAACAGATGGACTGACAATATTTCACAAGAATAAGAGCAAATCAAGGCAGGCATACTGACAACTTGTCTAATCTTCCTGATAAAATGGGGTATTTATGGTATGTTTTTTCAAATAAAAAGATCGATGAGATAGTTCCACTACGACCTTTCTTATAGATCGGTCGCAGTGGATGATATTTTCCATATTTTAATTAATCAATAAATAATGTACTAATCGAATAAGGCTTAACACATGGCTTATAAACTCTATCGCCGACTTGAACCGATATTGTCCTACTTTCGCTCGTCTCATTCGCAATAATCAGCACAATACTATCATCCTCGTTACGAAATGCCAAGATATTAGTAAATGCACCTTCTGTCTTTAAGACATATGCATCCGGCAACACATAATGACTTGCATGCTTCATTATATAATACTCAGGAGTAAAACGATAATTTTTCTCTTTAGGATCAACTACCACCAATGAATTCTGTGCCCAGCCCCAACGACTCCGCTCACAACACTCCAACGCTATATTCCAATACATATAAGCCGAAACACCATGCTCAAAATTATAACGCATCAGATTCCATGCGTAAAAAGCCGACTTCCAATCATTATTTCCATCACCACATTCTTGCTCTGTCTGATAAATAGGCATTTGAGGATAACGTTTATGAATACCGGGCAAAGCCTTTCTTCCGGCCCATTGTAAACCAATACCTTTAATGTATGTGCGACAAAGAGAATCGGCCATTATTGTATCTATCAATAATTCATTTGCACGTTCAACCGTACCTAACATTATATCCACCTTCCGCTCTCGTAAAGCCGGTCCTAAATATTTACCTATAAAATTGGCAAGAGAAACTGCCGTCCAACAACAGCTCGGAAAAATTTGCGGTGAATTAAATTCATTTTGTGGCATCACAGCAAAAATAGAAATATTTTGTTTCTGATACGCCTCTATAAACTTAGAAAAATAAAGTGCATAAGCCCGAAGATAAAGAGAATCTTGAATAAACATATCTGTGCCTTCTCGCCCTATCTGATCCATAGGCAAGTCATTTTGATAACACTTTTCTAGACTCTCATTTGTAGGTACAGACGCATAATGCTTATTATATTTCATCCAAGACGGTGGGCACCAAGGAGAAGCCCACAAACGTAAATCAGGCTGATATTTTAAAGCATTCTGTATAAATGGTATTAGTGTTTGCAAATCATTAGCTATTGTAAAATGATCCATTGAAAAATCACCATCTACTTCATCATAAGAATACCAGTCACGAGCGAAATCATTCGCTCCTATTGGCATTCGACAAAGCGTAAAATTAGCACCTAATCCCGGAAAAAAAAGCTCCTCCATCACACGCTCTCTTATCTGTGGATCTAAATTATTCAAAGCGAGCCACCCTGCCTCATTAAAACAAGCACCAAAACCCTCTACTCTTTGTTGTGGTTCTTTGGTCAGAACCTTCACATCTATCGTATCAATTGTATCGACTAACGCAGAAACCAATTCTTCACGTTCTACCCAAAGCGAATCTTTCGTTGTCATCACCCAACGAGCTCTGGGGGTAAAAGAACAAGAAGAGCAAACATAAAGGGCCAAACATATAACCACAAATATTCTCATAATCATCCTTGTATTTAGGCATATACAATATCGTTCTGAAAACGCCACGATCTCCCATACACAGGAAATCGCGGCGTCATATTTGGATACGTATACAAGACAACGCATCTACGTCTTTATCTTATATAACTTTATTTTTTCAGCAGATGCTCTATTAATTCTTCAACAGTCATTAAGATCTGCTCACCCGTTGTCATATTTTTTAAATTGACTTTATTTTCCACTATCTCATTCTCTCCAGCAATAGCTACAAATGGAATTTTCTTCGCATCTGCATAACTCATTTGCTTTTTCATCTTAGCAGCCTCTGGATAAAGCTCCGTACAAATACCAGCCTGACGTACTTTCGCAATCATAGGCAACAAATAGGTTTCCTCTTTGCGGCCAAAATTAACGAACAACAGCTGTGTACGACTTAATGAATCCTTAGGATATAAATCCAACTGATTCAACACATCAAAGATACGATCAGCGCCAAAAGAAAAACCAACTCCAGATACACCCGGCAAGCCGAACACACCTGTTAAATTATCATATCGTCCACCACCTGTAATACTGCCAATCTGTACATCTAAGGCTTTTACCTCAAAAATAGCACCTGTATAATAATTCAATCCTCGTGCTAATGTTAAATCCAACTCCAAGGCAGTATGAATCGGTGTATGAGAAATACGCTCTAAAATAAACTCTAACTCCTCTACTCCTTTCAATCCTGTCTCTGAAGCGGCTAACACACTCTTCAATGTCGCTATCTTCTCTTCATTCGTACCTTGTAACATAATGATTGGCTGCAAACGTTCTATAGCTGTTTCCGGCAATCCCTTTGAACGCAACTCCTCATTTACATTGTCTAAGCCAATCTTATCCAATTTATCAATAGCAACTGTGATATCAATAATCTTATCAGACTCACCAATAATTTCAGCAATACCGGAAAGTATTTTTCTATTATTCATTTTAATACATACCCGAATGCCAAAACGACGGAACACCTCATCCATTATTTGAATCAATTCCACCTCATTTATCAATGAATCAGAACCTATGATATCACCATCACATTGATAAAACTCACGATAACGTCCTTTTTGAGGTCTGTCCGCACGCCATACAGGCTGTATTTGATAACGTTTAAACGGGAAACTAATCTCATTACGGTGCTGCACCACATAACGGGCAAAGGGTACGGTCAAATCATAACGCAAGCCCTTTTCACAAGCTTTAGCCGCAAACTTCACTGGATTCTTAGCCATCAATTCTTCATCTGAAAGAGTTGAAAAACAATCTCCAGAATTTAATATCTTAAATAATAGCTTATCACCTTCTTCACCATATTTACCCATCAAAGTAGAGAGGTTTTCCATGGCTGGTGTCTCTATTTGCTGAAAGCCATATAAATGAAACACATCACAAATTGTGTTAAATATATAATTACGTTTCGCCATTTCTTCAGGCGAAAAATCTCTAGTTCCTTTAGGAATGGAAGGTTTTTGCATGATTTATCTTGTTTTATGTGATTAATCTATCCTTATCGCATCCGCAAAGTTAATGCTTTTACAGGAATATAGATGCTGAAAGAACAATATACGTGAGTTCGGGATAAGAAAGTCTCTTTAAAAATTGGTAATCACTGGATTA
>CAUWMZ010000086.1:0-7084 GCA_963560035.1 uncultured Parabacteroides sp. | reverse complement strand
AAGTTACAAACGAAGCAAGCTTTACTAACGATTTAGGAGCAGACTCTCTTGACACAGTAGAATTGATCATGGAGTTTGAGAAAGAATTCGGTATTTCAATTCCTGATGATCAAGCAGAAAAGATTACAACTGTAGGTGACGCTATCGCTTACATCGAGGCAAACGCGAAGTAATCAATCCTTTTAATTAAAGGTATGGAATTAAAAAGAGTTGTAGTAACAGGTCTTGGAGCTATTACTCCCCTAGGTAATACCCTCCCGGAAACATGGGAAGGTATTATTAACGGAAAGAGTGGCGCAGGACCTATTACTCAGTTTGATGCATCCAAATTCAAGACACAATTTGCATGCGAAGTTAAAGGCTTCGATCCGTTGACAATCATGGATCGTAAAGAGGCCCGCAAATGTGATCGTTATAGTATATTGGCGATAGATGCCGCAAAGCAGGCGATCGCGGACTCAGCTATGGACTTGGACAAAGAGGATAAGAACCGTATAGGTGTTATCTTTGCCTCAGGAATAGGTGGTATTAAGACATTTGATGAGGAATTATTGGGCTATGCGAAGATTAAGGATACATTAGGTCCGAAATTTAACCCATTTTTCATTCCGAAAATGATTGCGGATATCGCTGCGGGACATATATCTATGCTTTATGGATTTCATGGACCTAATTTTGCGACTGTATCCGCTTGTGCGTCTTCTACCAATGCGTTGAGTGATGCATTTAATTATATCCGTTTAGGAAAAGCGAATGTAATCGTTACAGGTGGGGCTGAAGCCGCTATATCAGAGTCTGGTGTAGGTGGTTTTAACTCTATGAATGCGTTGTCTACTCGAAATGATTCACCAGAGACCGCTTCACGTCCGTTTAGCGCAAGTCGTGATGGCTTTGTGATGGGCGAAGGTGGCGCATGTTTGGTGTTGGAAGAGATGGAACATGCATTGGCACGTGGCGCTAAAATATATTGTGAGATCGCAGGTACGGGATTGTCCGCAGACGCTTACCATTTGACAGCTTCTCATCCGGAAGGCCTTGGAGCGAAATTGGTTATGCGTAACGCGTTGGAAGATGCGGGCATGAAACCGGAGGATATCGATTATATCAATGTACATGGTACTTCTACACCAGTGGGTGATATCTCAGAGGTGAAAGCTATCAAAGATGTATTTGGTGAGCACGCTTATCATCTGAATATTAGCTCTACAAAGTCAATGACAGGTCACTTGCTTGGTGCTGCTGGCGCTATAGAGGCTATCTTCTGTATTATGGCGATTAAAGACGGTATTATTCCGCCGACAATCAACCATACGGAGGGAGATGATGATCCTGAAATTGATTATAATCTGAATTTCACATTCAACAAAGCTCAGAAGAGAGAGATAACGACCGCATTGTCAAATACATTCGGATTTGGAGGTCATAATGCTTGTGCTATTGTTAAAAAATTCGTGAAATAACGTGTTTGGAAAGCTATATAAACAGCTATATCAAAAAATAAGGCTTCTACAATATTCAGGTAAGGAGCCTTATTTTTCTTTGTATAAGATCATAGGCTTTTTTCCGAAAAACATTAAGATATATGAGTTGGCGTTGTTGCATAAGTCATCTTCAGTAGAGACAGATGATGGGAAATGGATCAACAACGAGCGATTGGAATTCTTGGGTGATGGTATATTGGATGCGGTAGTGGCGGATATTGTTTATAAGCGTTACCCGAATAAGCGAGAGGGATTTATGACGAATGCCCGCTCGCGTATTGTGCAGCGTGAGACAATGAATAAGCTGGCCGTGGAGTTGGGATTGGATAAATTAATTGTTTATTCAACAAGGGTAAACTCTCATCATAGCCATGTTTATGGTAATGCTCTTGAGGCTTTGATTGGCGCCATTTATTTGGATCAAGGTTATGATGTCTGTTATAAATTCATTCGAGACGTGTTGATCGGACAGCATTTAAATGTCGATAAGCTTGTGTATAAAGAGGTGAATTTTAAATCTAGCCTAATAGAGTGGAGCCAAAAGAATAAGATCTCAATATCTTTTGAATTGTTGGAGTCGTTTGTCGATAATGAGGGAAATCCTGTGTTTCAAACGGCGGTGATCTTGCTTGAAGAAAATATAGGTGTTGGTATCGGTTATTCGAAAAAAGAATCTCAACAGATCGCATCTAAAATGGCGGTTAAGAGGCTGCGAACAGATAAAGCATTGCAGTTGCGGATTTCGGAAAGTAAGAAGAAGTTAGGGGAAAAGAGCGAAGTCTTTTCTGAACTTCCAGAAGAAGAGGAAGAAGGGTAAAAAGAGACGCTCATATAAATGATACGCCTCTTTTCTATTTTTTTAATATTTAGGAATAAATGTCCCTCCAGTTAAGTGGAGCGGACATTTATTATTATATACCAAAGGTTATTCCCATCCGTTTGCCTTGAATGATCAAGTCGTTATCGGATGTTACTAATTTTAATTTTCCTGCCACTTCGGCTAGCGGAATAGAGTCTACAGTGTCTCCTTTTAGGCAAACCATGCGTCCAAATTGTTTGTTCGCTATAAGTTCTGCTGCATGACCTCCCAATCGTGTAGCTAAATTCCGATCAAAAGGTGAAGGATTGCCTCCTCGCTGTGTATATCCAAGAATCGTATCGCGAGTCTCTATGCCGGTAGCGGCCTCTATGGCCCGAGTGATATAGTCTGAAGGTCGTTTTTTGTCGGGAGTTTCTATACCTTCAGCTACGACAACAATGGAATAGGGCTTACCTCGGTGTGCCCTGTCAAGGATTGCCTCGTTGACTTTGTCAATGTTATAACCTAATTCAGGGAGTAAGATGACATCTGCGCCTCCAGCCATTCCTGCATAAAGAGCGATCCATCCCGCATGATGCCCCATGACCTCTACAACCATGACTCGTTTGTGAGAGCTGGCGGTAGAATGCAGACGGTCTATAGATTCTGTAGCGATATTAACTGCGGTGTTAAAACCAAATGTAACGTCAGTACCCCATACATCATTATCAATAGTCTTAGGAATACCAACGATATTCAAGCCCAATAAGGAGAGAAGATTGGCTGTCTTTTGCGTGCCATTGCCACCAATGCAGACTAAACAGTCCAATCCAAGCTCTTCGTAATTTCTCTTAATAATACCAGGCTTATCAGAGTTGCCCGAAGCGAGCAGTTTACGGAAGGGCTTTTCTCGTGAAGTGCCAAGAATTGTTCCTCCTAGATTTAAAATGCCGGATAAGCTTCTTTCATCAAATTCTTGAATATCCTTATTTAGGAGACCAATGAAACCACTGTGAATACCGATGACCTCCATTCCGTAGTGCATAATAGCAGCTTTACCTACGCCACGAATTGTGGCGTTTATGCCGGGGCAATCGCCTCCTGAAGAGAGAATACCTATTTTCATCGTAACATTAATTTAGCAACAAGCAAAGATATAAATAAAAAGAGAATGCCTACATTTGCGCTTTACTAAACGGAAAGGGCATGGATATTTTAACACAGACTATTTCACTCTTTTTTCGTCGTAGACAGGCGGAGATCGAACGGTTTGGGCAAGAGGTAGAGCTAATCCAACAGAAACAGTTGAGCATGTTGATAAAAAAAGCTCGTGATACTGAATGGGGATTATCGCATGATTTTAGGGGAATCCGTTCATATTTGGATTTTTGTCAACGTTTGCCATTGCAGAACTATGATGATATTAAGCCTTATGTGATGCGAATGATTAATGGGGAGAGAAATGTGTTATGGCCATCGGTCGTAAAATGGTTCGCTAAAAGCAGCGGGACAACTAACGACAAAAGCAAATTTCTACCTGTAACGCCTGACATATTAAAAGGATGCCATTATCAAGGAGGCTTTGATAGTGTCGCTATATATCTTCGTAATAATCCGAGAAGCCACTTTTTCTCTAAAAAAGGTTTAATATTAGGGGGAAGCCATAGCCCTTCATCTTTAAACGCTCAAGCTCATCAAGGCGATTTGTCTGCCGTCTTGTTGCAAAATCTGAATCCACTTGTTAATTTGATGCGTGTACCTAAGAAGTCCATTATACTAATGGATGAATGGGAGAGTAAGATAAAAGCGATAGTGAAAGAGACTTGGTGTAAGGATGTAAATAGCCTTTCTGGCGTGCCTTCATGGATGTTGGTCTTGATTAAGGCGGTTTTAAAACGAGCAGGAAAAGAATATTTGACAGATGTATGGCCCAATTTGGAAGTGTTTTTTCATGGAGGTATTAGTTTTGAACCTTATCGGGAACAGTATAAATCGTTGATACCTTCTGATAAGATGCACTATATGGAGACTTATAATGCGTCAGAGGGATTTTTTGGACTGCAGGATGATCCGAACGATAAAAGCTTATTAATGATGCTTGACTATGGTGTGTTCTATGAATTTATTCCGATGAGTGAAGTTGGAAAGGAGCATCCCTTGGTCGTGCCTTTGGCGGATGTTGAGATTGGAAAGAATTATGCGATGGTAATCACGACATCAGGTGGACTATGGCGTTATCAGATAGGGGATACTGTGCGTTTTACTTCACTATTCCCTCATAAGTTCATTATTTCTGGACGAACGAAACATTTTATAAACGCTTTTGGTGAGGAGTTGATGGTGGATAACACAGATAAGGCTATCGCTATGACTTGTCTACAGACAGAAGCAAAGGTGAAAGAGTATACAGCTGCGCCATTATTTATTTTAGACAAGGCAAAAGGTCGTCATCAGTGGTTTATTGAATTTGATAAACGACCATGTTCGTTGGATGAATTTGCCTCTTTGCTGGATCAGAATCTGCAAAAGTTGAATTCTGATTATGAGGCAAAGCGCTATAAAGAGATTTCTCTTCAGCCATTAGAGGTGATAGAGGCTCATGAAGGGGCTTTTTATGAATGGCTCAAGCGGAAGGGGAAATTGGGAGGGCAACATAAAATACCGAGGTTGAGTAATGATCGGGCTCTTATAGATGAGTTGTTGTTGATAAATAAATTATAGAATAATTGAAATAAAAAAGCCTCACATATTGTGAGGCTTTTTTATTATGATAGGGAAAATAAGTTGTATAGAAATTTTTCCTGCTAATAATTTTCTTCTAAAATGTCTTTTTGTGAGTCAAAGCCTCCGGCAAAAGAGTTGTTTTTTATTGTTGAGTGAATAACTCGTTGGAATAAAAAGCGATGAGTATTCCAATGGAAGGGAGGATAGTCTTTGTTTTGTCGGATGATATTGTTGGTGAATGTTAGTCCATCAACAGATTTCGCATAAACGATAGGCTGATCAAACGTGTCAAATTCATTAGAATCAATTATAATATTCTTGTGGAAATATTTTTTCTGCGCATCCAAATTCGGTATTTCTGGGTAGATCGATATAATTGCATTTGTGAATTGGAACATATTTGTTAATGCGTTGGTAAATTTATTATTTGTAATCACAACATTTTGACAAGCGCCCGTTTCAAACCAACCATTGCAATCTCCACAAAGAAGAATGGCTGTCCCGGATGTATGGTCAAAAAGGTTATTTTCAACAATTGTTTGACGAGGAGTGCTGAAAAGAGATCCACGAGCACGATTGTTTCGTATTACATTGTTGGCGAATAAAACATTGGGAGTCCATGTTAAATTTTCGATGCCAAAGCTTTTTCCTTCATGAATTACTGTGTCTATCGGTTCTTTAAAATGAATCTCAAATTCTTTTGTACCTTCCTGCTTATCGGGTTGGATGGGTTGAATATTTGAAATCTGGTTTTGTTTTCCAATTAGCTCCATTGTATTAGAGTTGATGAATTGTACAGAGTCTCCATTGTATCCCCAAGTAAATCCGTATGTTTGAGGATGCATATATCGCCCAATCAAAGTCGTGTCGTTTAATCTTTTTACCACTTTTAGGTAAGTGCCGTGAACGTTGATCGCATCATCCATCATACCTTCGTATAATCCATTTTTTGATATGATTTGCCCTTTACACCCGGAAAAGTGCGTCGCATCAGCTTGTGTCGTAAAATATCTAGGATCTTTATCTCCACGAAGACATACCGAGAAGCTGTCTAAAGTGATGTTTTCACTCATTTGCGCTAAAAGTCCCATACCTTCTGCATAGTGGACTTGAATATTGCGTAATGTGGTATTTATGTCATCTGATAGGAAAATTCCGGGAGCTGGTCGATCCCAGGAGCGCATTGCTACAATCGTTCCTGGTTTTAAGCGTTTGTCTTTCCAGTTTGGTGAGGAGATAACATGAGGTTTTATTTCTGTAAGTTGTTGTAAATAGACAGGAATATCGCTAGTGTTATAAATTAAATGGTGAGTGTTTCCATCAAATGCAATACCAGATTGATGCATTAACTCCCAGCCTTTTCCTTTTGCGATGAATGAACCATTGGTGATTTTATATTCAACCCATGGTGCGACTTCAAAAGTTATGCCACCATGAATCGTGTCGTTTTCTAAAATTTTGATTTGAGATATTTGTGGATTATAGAAATCAATGCTGAAGTTCTTTAAAACACAATTTGTCGAATTCAAAAGAGAGATTGGAAGCATTCTACCATGGAAAATTAGTTCAGAGCCTTGGCCGTCAAAAATAATATTTTTCATGTTTTCAAAAGGAAGCCCAACTTTTTTGGGATTTACTTGATCATGGTTAGATATGAAATAAATACGTTCAGCGGCACTATCTGGATGAAATTCATATCGTCCTTTTGGCAAGGTGATAATAATTTTGTGGCTGTTAGTGCATTTTTCAGAAATGATGCTTAATGCTTTTGCCATTAATGGGGCATTGTCTGCCTTTTCAGGAGATAGGCCGAATTGGGTTAAGTCGTAAGTTCGCATATTTGTGCAAGCTGTTTCGATAAAGAATAGAAATAGGGAAATGCCCCATGTAAGAATCCATTTCATATTGCAAATATTATTTGTGTGAATTTTTATGTATCGTTTAAGAAATGCAAAGTTAATTTTTCTGAGGAATTATCACATAAGTTTATGTCGAGTCACATTATCTTATGTGATGCTTGCGGGATGAAAAAAGGATTAGGTAGATATTATCGAGACGAAATTTTCGCGTATGATAAAAT
>CAUWMZ010000085.1:0-7444 GCA_963560035.1 uncultured Parabacteroides sp. | reverse complement strand
AAGCTACAACCAAACCTCAAAGTGTAAAAGGTGCATTTCTTCGAATGCTTACCATAAAAAACAAATAACTATCATTACACTCCTATTTCAAGTCCCTTTATTCACCACGACAAAAAAAACTAATTCATACAAACAATAACAGTCTTATTTCAAGATATATACAATAATCATACAGCACCATTAAATGTTAGATTTTGCAAGACGATTATAACTTACAATGATAAAATATGCAAGAACTTTGACAGAAATAGCAAATTATTCTCAAACATTTAATATATAATTTTGGCAACGAAATTAAAAGCAGAAAAATAGCATTATATATGTCTAAACAATAATACATATACAATAATATAATTATAAAATAAGCAACAATACAATACATTATTATCAATAAAACAAATCAAATATATTGATACTATATAATACATCATAAACATATTATTTCAACAAGAAAGAATATAGAAATATATAAAACAAGCACAATAAATATTCACAAACATAAATACCCAAGCTTTCGATACGGTATTTCCCCAAAAGGGTTTAAAGGGAAGCTGACTTTTACACATGAATAAAAAAAGAACTAATCTTCTACTCCCGACATCAAGAGGCAGGACAACAGGCATGTGTTTACTCGCCTTAACCATGTCCCTCTTCGTACGTCCCGCACATTCACAAGAGATGAAAAACGAAATCCCAAACCATTTAGAGTATAATAAAGAGGTGCGTAAAGGGACATGGAGCATCTATGCACAAAGTGGCCTATCATGGACTACTGGTACATGGTATGAAAACATAAACGCAAAAAAAAGCTATGACATATCTCCTGCCATAGGAGGCGGCATAGATTTCACAATCCGCCCATGGATACGCATCGGTACAGAATATCTTTATTCATATCACCGTAGAGAACAACGTTTTTCCTCTCTCAACACATCCTCAATGCCCATAAAAGCATATGGAAATTACGCGATGAGCTACCATAATATTAAATTAAACGCAGGCTATAACATTATGGAATTATGGCCGCAGCGTAAAGCACAATGGCTTAATATTTGGGCTAGTACAGGTGTAGGCTATATGATGGCCAGGGGAAATGAACATGGTATCTATTTCAATACATCCATTACCCAAAACGGAATATCCACTCCAGCTTTTCACGAAATTAAAATCAATAATAATTCGAATGTAGAGATTCATGGAAATGTACACTCTTCTAATAATCATCTTTCATTCAATAAATTATATATCCCCACATCACTCCATGTTGAGTTTGATGTCAGTCGTCAGGTAACGCTTGGGGTGAAGGGAGAAATGGACTGGATACTTAACAAAAAAAGTATAGCGCCTAAAAACCTCGCTTTCGGCATGGTAACGATCCGTTACAACTTTGTTCAAAGCAAAGCTAAAAAACTTAAAAGACATTACGATAGTACCATAGCTGCTATGACTGCCAACATAAACAGTGCCAACAATAGGGCTGAAGCTGAGAAGAAACGTGCAGATGAGGCTGAAAAAGCCTGTCATCACATGGAGATGGAAAAAGCAGACCTACAACGCCATCTTGAAGACTGCCAGCAAAATAAAACAAAAGTCGTAACAAAACTTGAACATACCATTCTATTTAACAACAATAGTTCGTATTTCTCCAAAGAACAAGCGGAAGCATTAAAAGCTTTTGCTCAACAGCACAAAGATCAAAAATTATCTTTAATAGCTGAAGCAAGCAAACCGGGCTCTAAAAGATACAACCAAATGTTGAGCGAACGCCGTCTGAAAAGAGTAATCGACGCCCTTTTAAAAATGGGCTTTACTGCTGACAATCTCAATCCTACTATTGCTATTGGCTCACAACGCGGCATTGATTCAGCAGAAGCACGTCGAGTAACCATCACTGTAGAATAATAGATAAATCTATGATTAATAATAATTTTAAAATAACAATTAATATGAAACGTATTTTTTCATTCTCTTTTGCCGCCATCATGCTGGTGGGAACAACCAGTATCTTTACCTCTTGTCAAGAAGATGCCCCAGAAATTGATTACACAGTCAATATTACCGTGAAGAATGATTTCAACGAAATAGTAAATGCCATCAACAAAGGTTCTCTAAAACATACTGAAGCAATAGATAAGTTGACCGCTGTCATCAATCAAATGAATGGTGATCAGGCAAACAAATTGCAAGCGATTATAGAAGCCATCAACTCTCTAGCGACCCATGTGAGCACCAAATTGACTATCATAGAAGCAGCTATGAAAGCACAAACATTGAGTATGGAAGCGAAGTTGAACCTCTTGACCACCGCTGTCAATAATCAGACACTAAAGCAAGAAGAAACAGCAAAAATGTTGGCTATCGCAATCGATGATCTCACCGGTGAGATTTCTGACAAACTTTATGCGATAGTATCTATCATCGAAGATTCTTCCATTTCTTTAGAAAATAAGTTAACAGCGATTAATGCCGCTATGGAGGCACAGACATTAACATTAAAAAATAAACTGGAGCTTTTAACTACCGCAGTCAACAATCAGACACTAAAACAGGAAGAGACAGCGAAAGTGTTAGCTATCGCGATCGATGATCTCACCGGTGAGATTTCAGACAAGCTCTATGCGATAGTATCTATCATTGAAGATTCTTCCATTTCTTTAGAAAATAAGTTAACAGCGATTGACGCTGCTATGGAAGCACAAACATTATCATGGGAAAAGAAAATGGAGCTCTTGACCACTGCCATCAATAATCAGACATTGAAGCAGGAAGATATGGCTGACAGATTAGCTATCGCGATCGATAACCTCAGCCAAAAAGTATCAGACAAACTAAATATGATACAATCTATGATCGAAAGCTCTTCCGCTACTCTTGCTGATAAAATAGTAGCGATAGAAGCAGCCATGAAAACTCAAACATTATCGTTAGAGACAAAAATGGATTTACTTGCGACTGCTATCAAAAATATTCCGGACTACAACGCTAAAATGGAAGCATTGAAAAACGCTATTGAGTCTGCTCCAAACTACACGGCTACTCTTCAAGCGATCAAAGATGCTATTAACGCTCAACCTAATTACACAGAAAAACTAGGTGCTATCCTCACTGCCATCCAAGCGCTACCTGATTATAACAACAAACTTGATGCATTAAAAATAGCAATTGGGAATATGCCCAATTACAGCTCTCAACTTGAAACAATCCTTATAGCAATCAACACATTGCCGAAATACTCAGATAAATTAGATATGATTATAGAAGCCGTCAATGCATTACCAAACTACAACCAGAAAATTGACGTTATCTCAGCTACTCTTTCTTCTATGGAAAGACAATTAAACAAACTTGATGCATCACAAAGCAACGTAGCCAAACAGATAGCAGAGGTAAATGCGAGCATCAAAAAGATTATCAGCTCTGTTAACTCTGACAAAACAAACGCACAATCTTCATTCTCTAAAGCTTTAGAAAAAATCAAGAACTTAGCCAATCTATTTCGTAGCTAAACTTTCGCAAATCTCTTTTTCAAAGGCAAGGCTAACATTTAGTCTTGCCTTCTTTTTATTAACTCTTCTCCAATAAAAGCATCACTGCCACTCTTCATTGACATCCATATTCATACTCTTTTTATATTCCGCGGGCGTAATACCACATAGCTTTTTAAAAGCTCTTACAAAATTAGAGTAATCCTTAAAGCCACTCTTTTCCGCTACCTCATAACAACTTATTTGAGCGTCTTGCTCAATCAAAGCCCTTGCTCTTTTAATTTTGATATGCTGAATATAAGAAACGGGAGTATACCCCGTTAACGCGTTGATCTTTCGATAAAATTGACTATAACTCATACAAACACTAGAAGCGACAAGCGAGACATCTATGTCTTCCTGCTTATCTATTTGCGAGTAAACAGCCTCAACAACTTTTGCAAGAAATTTCTGATCTGCTTTATCTCTCGCTGTTTGAACAGGCTTTATCTCTTTTTCTTCTTTACGATCAAAAATCTGCTTAGAGAATTTCTTTTGTAACGATATCCTCCTATTCAATAAGTTTTGCGCCAATGTACGCAACTCATCGCTATTAAAAGGTTTTGGAAGATACGCATCCGCACCGGCTTTTATACCCATAATTCGTTCTTCTTCCGTCACTCTCGCCGTTACCATTATGATAGGGATATGACTAACTATCTCATTCTTTCGAACCTGACGACACAATTCCAATCCATCAATACCCGGCATCAACAAATCTGTAATAATAAGATCCGGCACCACATCTATAGCTTTTTCCAACCCCTCAGTCCCATTAAACGCATATTCAATAGCATAATGATTCGAAAAGATAGAGCCCATATAGACCGCGATATCACGATTATTCTCGACAATAAGTATTCTACACTGATTTGAGTCGCTCACGATCGGAGGCTCCTTTTTTTCCGCAGGTACAATCGGAACATTTATCTGACTTGTTTCTGCGATATTGTGCTTACAATTATTTCGAATCGGCACACAGATATGAAATGTTGTGCCTTTATGCAACACACTGTCTACTGTTATCTTACCGTTCACCGCATTAACAATCTGTTTCACCAAAGTTAAGCCAAGTCCTGTACCTATATCACTATATGCGTTTTCACCTTGATAAAATGGATCAAAAATATAAGTAATGCTCTTCTCGTCAATCCCTTTTCCTGTATCCTGAATATCGACAAATAAATTTTGCCTCACTCTCCACATGATAATGTTTATTTTTCCATAATCAGGTGTAAATTTAAACGCATTGAATATTAAATTATTCATAACCTTACTTACATAATCCGGCACAAAATTCATTAGCACAACCTCCTCTTTCGCTATAAACGAAAAATCAATATTACGATGTCTTGCGTAACTTCGATAAGTTTCAACAATCATTGAGACGTGAGCGACAATATTTCCATTAAACCATTCCGCATTTCCGACAGAAGACTTTATTTTGGAAATATCAAGAAGTTGGTTCAAAAGCTCGAGCAGCCCTTTACCCTGACGCTCTATCGCCTGGATCTTCTCTTTAACATCACCAAAAGTCGTATTTTGCAAGTCCTGACTCAGCCCAAGAATAACCGTCAATGGCATACGAAACTCATGAGATATATTTGTAAAGAAGCGTTCGCGCATTATAGAAATTTGTTTCAGCGTATTATGATTACGCCGACGTAAACGATGTATATAAAACAATGTAACGATAATGCCACTCATAAGGACAAAAATAAGAGTGAAAAAGATATAACTTCTATAACGATAAATACGCTCCTGCTCTAATTGCGTACGCACCTCGCTCATCTTCTTGATCTGCCTGCTTCGTTCAATATTCAATCCGGTCTTTTTAACACGATATGCCATTTCTATATCTTTGATGCTATCTAATATGGCATTAGCATATTCACTATATCGCAATGCGTCCCGATAGTTTTTCTGTTGTTTATAATATTGAAAATAAAGAGTATATATTTCACTCAAATGCATTTTTGAATTCAAAAGTTCAGAGGCTTTCAACGCATTGCCTAAATATTCCAATGTCAGAGTATTATCTCCAAGATCAATATATATCTTCGCAAGCGCAATAAGAACATTCAACGCATGCCACTCATCCCTACCTGATTTCATCAATTTATACGCTGTATCATATTCCTTGATGGCTTTGTCGTATTGCAATTGCTTCGTGTAAAGGGAGCCAAAAAGCGCCGAACATTGTGACAAGCCTAAAATATCACCAATCTCTTGATAAAGCTCCATTGAACGACTATAATAGATATAAGCGGAATCTATTTTCCCTTGAGACTCATAATTAAAACCGATATCCGCATAATTAACAGCTTGTCCTTTTTTATTGTACAACTTTTGCTCTATCGATAGAGCAAGGCGCAAGGTACTGTCAGCATGAAAATAATCGCCCATTATTATTGATATTTTACCTAAACCATTGAGCGAAACAGCCCGATTTTTCAGCATTACAGACGACGTATCAGCGTATTCACCACTCATTTTATTAGCGCGATAATAATACTCACATCCCATATCAAGCATACCCATTTGCCTATATATAAGACCGATATCATTAAGCGTTTGAACATACTCCAATGTATCGCCGATATTTCCAGCTTGCAATAATTCTTTGAAATAAACATTCAAAGTCTCTTCAAAACGATATTCTTTATAAAGTTGGGATCCTATTTTTTTCAATGTAAGGATGCTACCCAATAAATCTCCTTCCTGCTCCTTTTGCCTCTGCAACCGAATGAGCGAATCTACACCTTGCGTGGAATAGAAGACATTATTAACACTATCGCATTCTCTTGAGACAGAAGAAACTTGTTCCTTTTCACAGGAAAGGAACAAAAAAACAATAAGAATACTTACTGATAATACTCTAAAAAAGGGGGAGCGAAACATATCATCCTGCTTTCTCATATAGTTGTTACAATAATGTAAAAAGAATTCTTTTTCATGTTTTCTAACAGCTAAACGCTTTTAATAATAGACTATTCTAATAATGCCTTGTTCCTTTATAACATATTTATTGACTTATTTTTAACAGGTTCTATTTATGCCTGAAATAATCTCAAGATATTTTAGCAAAAAATTTTCTTCAGCTCTTTTTTATTTCACTGATGCCATTTACACAAATGGTAAAAAACTATTTTTTCGATTTGTCTACCGCAACAAAAATAACCTATAGAAAGTAAATTACAAAAACTATAACTCTCTTTTCAAGATAAATCCACCGCATCTGACTAATAGATAAATATCAAAAAGAAATCAAATCTATCATAAAATAAACATTATAAAAGCATATTCAGAAAAAAGAGAAATGATGCATTTCTTCAAAAACGACTTTTTGACTTAATTTATTCACAAAAAACAGATCTATTAAAGACTTTTCAAGTGAATAACTAACGACTTATCGAGTGATTAACTATTCACTACCTCTACTCGTATATTAATCCAACAAGCAGTGATTAACTATTCACTTTAACAGCCATCAACAGCTCCTGTACAACGACAATAAAACATTGTAATACAGATATATACAAAAACACATAAATTAATCGCGAAACAAGACTGGCCATAAAAAATTAAATGAGAAAAACAAAATATCAAAATATCAAAGTGTCAATAAACAGAAAAGGGTTACAAATAAAAAAGACGAGCTTTCAAGATGGACACCCGCACAACATTATTATTGAAAGGAAAATATAAAGAAGATATATGAACTATTCCCATGATTTTCCAAAATCACGGGAATAGTTCATAACACAGGAAAGTAATATACATAAATAAAGTGAGCACTTAATTTTACTTTATTAGGCGCAAAATTAAGTGCTCGCTTTATATCTTACGATAATTTAATAATATCGCGGTCTGGACGGGACTCGAACCCGCGACCCCATGCGTGACAGGCATGTATTCTA
>CAUWMZ010000084.1:0-7980 GCA_963560035.1 uncultured Parabacteroides sp. | reverse complement strand
TTTTTTCATTCAAAAAGGGTATATATAAATTTCATACTTCTACGATTAAGAACGAGTCATACAAAAAAGGAGTTTATTTGGGCTAAAAAAAATTGCGCTAGGTATATTTGTATTTTTTTACTAACCGTTTTTTATTTTCATTAGCTTTCATTTTTGAGATTTTATTTGCAGTTATTTGATTCTTCTTTTCATAACAAGATACAAATCAAAATATTACAATTTTTCAGATAGTCGTTATCTTTCTTTATTTATGGAAAACTATTATATCTTTGTCACATCAATAAATAAAAATAGATATGAGCCTAAAACGAAACCTACTCTGGTCATTAACAGTACAAGCCATAACAATACTGTTGGCATCAATGTTTGCATTCCAGGCATGTATCTGTTTGGTGCAAAACTCATCTTACTGCCTGTATTTATTGTGTCCATCTATATTCCACTCAAACTTATCTTCTATTACTTTATATATATGTTCAAAGAACCGGAATCAACACCTTTCACAGATGGAGTAAATGGTGATACTTCTCAAAATGTTACTCAGGAAGAGAATGATCTGATTCTATTGAAAAAAAGAATGGAACCATTTCATTATGAATATCAGCAAGAGCATCAGCAATACATTTCACAAAAGGAAAAAGAAGAAAACGAGAAACTATGCGCCGTATTAAAATATACACGTGATACATTTCAGCAATTGGGATTTGATGAGTCAGAAATCTTTCAAATAAATGAATGCGTCCGTTATTTTGTTACCAATCGTAAGGTTCTTTCCATCAAGGGCATTCACATAAAAAACGAATGTCGGTAACCCAAATTTCCTTGAAGAACTTTGCCTGGAATATTGCTTTTCAATATGGTCTCAATAGCGAAGCGACAGCAACGTTTGTAATAGAGACATTCAGCGAATGGTTTGTGAATACATTATTTGAAACCGTCAGGAAAAATTTACGAACAACTACAGGGAAACACAAAATAGAAATAAACGAGTCCATAACCCGTTTTTAATTAAGGATTAATATTATTTTAATTTATTTTCTAACAAATCTATATTTTTAATATATAAATTTATTAAGCTGTCAAAATTCAAAATAATTAAGCAGTTTTATTCATTAACTAAATTATCTATTATTCAAAGAATTAGAATAGATTTCACTCTTAATATCAGGATGTGCCCCATGATTGATTTTAAGGAAAATTTTGTTTCTTATTTATTTCCTTTCATCAATTTTAATCATATAACTTTGTTATATAAGCAACAGAATATGTCCTATGGCACGAGTGAAAAAATCAACACGGGTCAAAGAACCTGTCCGGCTCCGAATGAAGGCACTCACAAATGGGAACTACAGCCTATATCTGGATATATACCGTAACGGACAACGCTCTTACGAGTATTTGAAAATGTATCTGATACCAGAAACCGACAATAATGCCCGAAACCAAAATCGGGCATTATTGGCAAAGAAATCTGTTTTTTATTTTTTTCTATAAGGAAAGATTTTATATAAGAGTATTGCTCGTGTTTTTCTCTAAATAATTGTATTTTATGTAAAAAAGTATCACATTTGCAATGAGGAATTCTAAAAGGACTCCCTTATGTACAAGATATACTTGTGCATGACTATTTAATACTGAATATTATGAAAAAAGACGTTCAGAAGTTTGAAGAAATCATTTCTGAGTCTAAGTTATTGGATGAAGAAATGGAAGCTCTAAGAGGTGGAATTGAAGTTGCTAAAATTCAATGTGGTGGTGGCCTTATAGCTCATTGTTCCATTGGAACTGATGATCAGTCCTCTGTAGAAGTAATGGATTGAATGTAGTATTGTTTAGTAAGAAGATGTACATTTTTATAGTACATCTTCTTTTTTTTATAAAATTGTTCATCATGAAAATATCAAGATTTGCTATAATTTTTGAAAGGGATGGTTTGTTCTTTTTATATAATACAAGTACACAATCTCTTTTTAAAATTGACGAAAAAGATTATAAAGACATATTAAAAGTTATTGCAGGAAAAGAAAGTGTCGTTAGTTTGTCTAAGAACTTATTTGATTTCCTTAAAAGCAAGAATTTTATAGATACCGATGACGAACGTTCAGCGCGTGACGTTTGTGTTAAAATGGAGTATAGAAAACGGTTTGAGAGTTTTAGTGGAAGAACTTTATCTTTGGTTGTTGCACCAACGTTAGCTTGCAATTTTGCTTGTCCATATTGTTATGAAGCTAATTTACCTGTTTCTATAATGTCTGAAGAAGTGGAAGATCATATAATTCGTTTTATCAAATCGTATGAAACTGTATGTGACAAACTTGAAATTTGCTGGGAAGGTGGAGAGCCATTAATAGGATTTAAAACGATAAAATCCCTTTATTCGAAAATAGCATTAAAAACGTCGTTAAAAATAAGTGAACATGCTATAGTGACAAATGGGTACTTATTGACACCTGAAATATGCAGTTTTTTTAAAGAACGAAATTTAAATCTTGCCCAGATAACTATTGATGGTAATCCTGATACACATAATAAATCAAGAATCCTAAAATCAGGAGAACCAACCTACGATACAATTATGCAAAACATAGATATGCTTGCTGAAATAATTCCAACATGTAAAATTGTAGTTCGAACAAATATACATAATGGCAATAAAAATGAATATGGAGAATTATATAATCAACTCGCCCTTCACTGGAAAGGCAAAAACGTTTATATAGCTCCAGCATTCGTTTTAGCTAATGATAACTGTAAGGTGGATTGTTGTACTCCTCGAGAAAAAGCTGAGTTTAATTTACTGCTTCAGAAAAAGTATCATTTTAAAGGAGGAAATATTATTCCTAAATTACAGATTGGCAGATGCTCCGCGACTGCTGAACATAGTTATATAATAGATCCAAAAGGTAATTTGTATAAATGTTGGAATGATATAGGAATGGATGATTTTTGTGTTGGTAATGTTTCTGGCGGAATAAGAAATAATAATTTAATCGCAAAATATGTAGTAGGCTCTGATAAATACGGTGATTCCAATTGCTTAAATTGTAAGTTATTCCCTATTTGTGAGGGTGGATGTAATAGACGTAGAATAGATAATAGAGAAATAGGTACCAACTATAATCTATGTTCTTTTGATGAGAAAGGTCTATGTGATCAATTATACGAATATTATAAATCATTATAAATCAAGGCAAGCATGAAATATTATATAACTGTAATTTGTCTGCTATTCTCTTTTATAAATGTAGTTGCACAAACTATTAATGGTAGAATTGTAGATGAAAAAGAACAACCAATAAGTTACGCAAATGTTGTTCTTTTAACAGAAGATTCAGTTTTTATCGATGGTACAGTAACTTCTATTTCTGGTAATTTTCATTTTAAAACATCTCACAAAAAATATGGAGAGTACCGATTAAGGATATCTTATATTGGTTACGAAACACTTAATATTGTATGTCAAAAAGATAGCTTGGGAGAAATCCAATTAATACCCCAAACTAATATACTATCTGAAGTATCTGTTACTGCTCCAAGTTATGAAATGAAAGGCAATAGGTTGGTAGTGTCAGTAAAAAATACATTATTGAGTCATTTGGAAGATGTTAGCAAAATGTTAGAATTTATACCAGGGTTACAATACAACAGCGAGGGCTTATATGTTTTGGGAAAAGGCAAACCTCTTGTTTACCTAAATGGTCGTATTTTGACAGATATGACTGAGTTAGAAAGACTTAAATCATCTGATATTTCTACAGTTGAGATTATCAGGAATCCTGGGGCTGCATATTCTGCATCGTCACAGGCAGTAGTAAAAATACGGACAGTACGAAAGAAAGGTGACGGGGTTAGTGTAGATTTTAAATCATATTTTCAATTAGCTCATAGTACAAGATTTGGAGAAACTTTTCAAACAAATTATCGCTCAAATAAATTTGATGTATTCGCATATTTTAACTATTTAAAAGCAAATGATTATGAGACAGAAAATAGTAGTTATGATATAATATCTGACAGCCCTTTTACCTTAAATAGTTTTCAAAAAAAATATATTTATAGAAATCGGTATACAGGAAAAGTTGGCTTTGATTACTACTTTACGCAACGTCAGAGTATAGGTGCTTATTATTCATATGTTTATAATGATCTTAACGGTAATAGTGATAACACAATAATTGATAACAATCTCGAAATGATTGATAATCAATTTTATAAGTCACAAAACGGAATATCTTCCCCTGCTCATAGAGTAAATGCATATTATTTGGGACATATTGGCTCTGTAGATATAAATTTTAATAATGATATTTACTTTTCTAAAGAAAAACAGTTCCAGTTTATTAATGGAAACTCTGAAATGCATGGAGAACAAAATGCTACTACTAATAATCGTTTAGGGAATACTCTGGTTGCTTCCGATTTAAAATTCAGATATCAAAAAGGTAATAGTATTTTTGAAGCAGGAACAACATATAATTATATTCATCGAACTAATGATTATAATAGTGAAGGTGGAATACAATTAGTTGATTGTCAGAAGATCAAAGAAAACAAATGGGCTCTTTATGCAAATTATCAGTTATCATTGGAAAAATGGAAATTTGATGCTGGATTACGTTATGAATTGTATAAATACGATTATTATAAAAACAATAAGTATATTGATGAGCAAAGTAAAATATATAAGAATGTTTATCCAAGCCTTTCAGTATCTCGTCCTATAAGAAATGTGGATGCTAACATTAGCTATTCTATAAAATCACAAAAACCACAGTATAATGCTTTAGATGGAAATTTGCAATATATATCTCGTAATCTATATAGAGGAGGGAATCCATTACTAAAGCCGTCAACAATACATGATATGCAACTATCAATTCTTTATAAAGGGCTAATGGTGTCTGCTGATTATATTTTGATGAAGAATCCATTATACTATACTTATAAATTTTATGATGTTGAACAGACAGTTCTATTATGTAGTTATGACAATTACCCCAAAGTAAATTTATTTCAGGCAGAAGCTTCATATTCAAAGAAAATCGGATTTTGGAAACCACAATTAACTGTTGATTTGCTAATGAGTAATTATAAATTTGAACAATATAATAGAATATATAAACAGAATAAGCCACTTATAACTTTTAATTTTAATCATATTTTTATTCTTCCTCGCAATTGGTATATATATTTTTATACACTCTATCAGACAAAAGGTTGCAGTGAAGAGGGGTTAAAACTTTCAGAGAAAGGACGCATTTCTTTATATGTAGTAAAACAATGGAGAAATTTAACTGTAGATATATTGTTCAATGATATTCTTCGAACATATAAAGATAACTATTCTGCAATATCACCAGCTTGTAGTTTTCACACTTCGCAATATTATGACACTCAAAATATCCAAATAAACCTACGATATCGTTTTAATGCAACACGTTCAAAATACAAAGGAACTGATGCTGCAGCAGAGGAGTTAAACAGAATGTAACAAAAGAGTAAAATGACAAAATTCCCACTACAAATTCAGCATGACAGTATGCAATGTGGTATTGCATGTTTAAAAATGATATGTGAGTTTTATAAAAAATCATATTCGATAGAATATCTCTCACAGTATTGTTTTGCAACTACAGAAGGAGTTTCCTTGCTTGGAATTAGTGAAGCTTCAAAAAAAATAGGATTTGATACTATTTGTAGTAGAGTTACAGTTGAACAGTTGTCGCAAGCAAAACTTCCTTGTATTTTGCATTGGAATCAAAATCATTTTGTTGTGTTGTATAAAATAAAAAAGAATGAAAAATTTTGTATAGCAGATCCTGGTAAAGGACTTATTGTTTATTCTCATAAAGATTTAAATGAACATTGGATTAGTACTATATCTGGTGGAGAAGAAAAAGGAATTGCATTATTTCTTAAACCTACGCCAACGTTTTATCAAAATAAAGCGGAAGAAGTTAAAGAAAAGCGTTCATTCAGTTTTTTGTTAGGATATATAAGAGAGTATCGAAAATATTTTTTTCTATTGTTGTGTGGCTTATTTCTCGGTTGTATTCTTCAACTAATTATGCCATTTCTTACGCAAGGCATTGTTGATCTTGGTATCAAACACAAAGATGTTGGATTAATATGGCTTATTTTGATAGGAGAATTGATGATTGTCGTTGGACGTACAGCAACTGATTTTATACGTCGTTGGTTATTATTGCATATATCTATGAGAATAAATATTTCACTTGTTAGTGATTTTTTTATTAAGTTGCTGAAACTACCAATGTCATTCTTTGATACAAAATTAATGGGAGATTTGCTTCAGCGTATGAACGACCATTCTAGAGTTCAATCATTCCTCACGAATCAGGTGCTTGGCATAATGTTTACTATGCTAAGTTTTATTGTTTTTGGAATTGTACTTGCTATTTACAATAAATTAATTTTTTCAATTTTTTTATTGGGAAGTATTCTTTATGGCTTATGGACTGCCAGATTCTTGAGAAAAAGAAAAATAATTGATTATGAATTGTTTGAACAACAAGCTATAAATCAGAGTAAGACATACCAATTTATTACTTCGATGCAAGAGATTAAGCTGCAGGACTGTGAACAGCGCAGGCGTTGGGAATGGGAAAATATTCAAGCTGATTTATTTAAAGTTCAAATGAAATCATTAAAAATACAACAGTCTCAAGAAGCAGGGAGTATTTTTATTAATGAATTAAAAAATATTCTTATAACTGTAATGTCTGCAACAGCAGTTATAGATGAGCAAATAACTCTTGGTACTATGCTTGCGATTCAATATATAGTAGGACAATTAAATTCACCCGTTGAACAATTTATGAATTTTATTTATTCAATACAAGATGTGAAAATTTCATTAGAACGTATCAATGAAATTCATCAATTAAAAAATGAAGAGAGCGAAGCTGATCAAATTAAGAGGTTTGTTTATGGAAGAGAAATCGATATAAATAGAATTGATTTTAAGTATGACCCACATGCCTTGAAGAAAACACTTGATGGTGTATCGTTCAACATTCAGGAAGGGAAAGTGACTGCTATAGTAGGAGCATCAGGTAGCGGAAAGACTACGTTGATAAAACTTCTGTTAGGTTATTATCCTGTGTTAAGTGGAGAAATACGTATTGGAGGGATAAATATTAATAAAATTAATAAAAAATGGTGGCGTAAACAATGTGGAGTGGTAATGCAGGATGGAGTAATTTTTTCTGAATCTATTGCAAGAAATATTGCAGTAAATGATGATGAAATTGATATTGTGCGTTTGGAACAGGCTGCAAAAATAGCCTGTATTCATGATTATGTTATGTCTTTGCCATTAAAATACGATACAAAAATAGGGCGTGACGGAGTTGGTATAAGTCAAGGTCAGAAACAGCGCATTCTAATAGCAAGGGCTGTATATAAAAATCCTGATTATATATTCCTTGATGAAGCTACTAATTCATTGGATGCTAAAAATGAACGTGTAATTGTCGAAAATCTGAGTAAATTTTATCAAGGTAGAACTGTAGTAATAGTAGCACATCGTTTGAGTACAGTAAAGAATGCAGATAAAATAATAGTTTTAAATAATGGTGAGATTGTAGAAAAAGGAATACACAGCGAACTTATTAAGAAAAATGGTATTTATTTTGAATTAATTCGTAATCAATTAGAGTTAGGGAACTAATATGGTAAAAGAAAATATTAAGAATTTAAAGAATATAGAACTGCGCTCGGATAAAGTTAGAAAAATACTTGGATCAATACCTGTCGGTTTACTATATTGGGGAAGTATTATTATTATATTCATATTTATAGTTCTATTAAGTGTGGTTTTCTTTGTTGAATTTCCATATGGTAATGGAGAAACTATTTTTGAGCACATTTTTACTAGTATTTATTAAAGATTCCGATAAAGGTGTAAGCATTCGAAGAAATGCACCTTTTACACTTTGAGGTTTGGTTGTAGCTTTG
>CAUWMZ010000083.1:0-8626 GCA_963560035.1 uncultured Parabacteroides sp. | reverse complement strand
TCGCTATTGTTGTATATAAAGGTTTAATACCTGTAGTTGGCCGAATACTTACTATTTTTTAGCTTATTTATATCATATCGTTTGCTATAAACGTCTGATTATAAATGTGTTGCATAAGAATTTCGTGTGATTTATTGTCTAATTGTAATGGATTGATATACAGATCGTTAAGTGAATAGTTAATCACTTGTTGTCCCGTTAGTTAATCACTAGTAGTAGTCGTAAGTTAATCTAACGACAAGTCGTTAGTTAATCACTTGAACAGGCCTTAATAGTAGATGTCTTTTGCGAATAAAAAAGCATAGAGGCAACTTCCTATAAGGGTAAATAAGTGGCCCCTATGCCTCAATTTGTGAAGATCAATAATTCGTTTTTACTTTTTTGAGGAAAGCATAGGAAAGAGCTTTAGGATCTCTTCTTTTGAAGGAATATTCCCATATTCACAAATTTCAAATGTTTCGAAATAAGAAATGTTTTTGATTTGTTTATTTGTATACCATTTTTTTGCCGGTTTAATGAATTCTTTAGACATTTCGCTCCAAAGGAAATGATCTATAACCAATTTCTTTTTCCCTTCCGTGTTGTTAGGAACATCTTTTTCATATCCGCCATTCCATGGCAGCCATTCATATATTTGTGATTTATGGCAGCAAATTGCTTTTAATTTTTGTTCTTTTACAGGGGTTATGTCAATAAAAATATCAGGAGAAAAAGGGGTTGGTTTTTGAAAACTATCTTGCATATATAGGAAAATAGGTGATTTTAACAGAGGTTTTCCGTTTGGATTCATCAAGGGAACAGAAATCATATATGCCGCATCTTGGACAATTGTAGCTGTATAACGATGATCAGGGTGGTAGTCATTTGGACGGTGTGTGATAACGATATCAGCTTCCCAGTCACATATTAATTGAATAACGGCTTTTCGATTTTCTATTGTTGGCATTAATTCTCCATCATGATTTTCTAAATTATCATATACTATACCTAATTGTTTGGCGGATTCTTGCATTTCTGTTTTTCTTCGTTTTGCAAGATCTTTCGGAGACATTTTATGATGTCCTTTATCTCCATTTGTTAGAGAAACAAATTTTACTTTGTGTCCCATTTGAGCGAAAAGAGCTGCAGTTCCACCAACATTAAGATCGCAGTCGTCTGGATGAGCACCGAAAACAATGACACGAATAGGTTTTTTAGCGATGCTTAAAGATAGCATAGAGCAGATAATAAATGCCATTAAGCATGTGAATAGTTTTTTCATATGTATGGATTTTAAAAATGTATTATTTTTTTGTATACTTCTATATGTGTTTTCTTTTTCTTCAAGTATATATTTTTTTCTATTATTAATAAGTTTATTGATAAAGGAAGTGACTTTTGTGATATTTTTTATTGTCACCATCAATACAAAAAGGTGCATCGTTCATAACGACACACCTTTTCTTGATTATATAGAGTGTTTTTAAAGTACTTGGATGCCTTCTTCGCGTGCTTGTTCTTCTCCGGATGGAGTGATTAATTTATAGCCTTTACCATGGATGTTGATGATTTCAATACCTGGATCATCTTTTAATAATTTACGCAATTTAGTGATATAAACATCCATGCTGCGGGCATTGAAATAGTTGTCATCAACCCAAATGGTTTTCAATGCGTAGTTACGTTCAAGAATTTCATTTGCGTGAGCGCACAATAAGCTAAGAAGTTCGCATTCTTTTGTTGTAAGTTTGGTTACCTTCTCGCCGATAGCTAATGTTTGTTTTTGAGTATCGAACAGGAAGTTCCCTAATTTGTAGAAAGGAATATCCTTCATCTTTTTACCTTTTACACGTCTAAGGATAGCCTCGATACGAAGCAAAAGCTCTTCCATGCTGAAAGGTTTTGTCAAATAGTCGTCTGCGCCGATCTTGAATCCTTCAAGGATATCTTCCTTCATTGTTTTTGCGGTAAGGAAGATGATAGGAATTTCAGGATTGATAGAACGGATCTCTTGTGCCAAAGTGAAACCATCTTTTTTGGGCATCATAACATCTAGAACGCAAAGGTCATATTTGCCTTTAGTAAATCCTTTATATCCAGCTTCTCCATCAGAGAACAAGTCTGTGATATACCCTTTGGCTTGTAAGTATTCTCTTAAAAGCATACCTAAGTTCTCATCGTCTTCACAAAAGAAGATTTTTAGTTTTTCTTCCATAACTAATTTTTTATAAGAGGTAAAGTAATAATAAATTTTGTTCCTACATTTCCGGCTCCAATTTCGGCACGGATTGTTCCTTTATGGTCTTCGATAATTTTGCGTACATAAGCGAGTCCCAGTCCAAAGCCTTTTACGTCATGTACATTACCGGTAGGCACTCTAAAGAATCTGTCGAATACTTTTTTCAAATATTCTTTTTTGATACCAATGCCATTATCTTCGACGGATATTAATAATTTGCCATTTTCATTCCATGTACGTGCCATAAGTGTAAGAGGAACTTCTTGGCGTCTATATTTAACCGCGTTATCCATTAAATTAAATAACACGTTTGTGATATGCATTTCATCAACATAGATTTCAGACTCAGTCGCTTGAAGGTCGATGTCCATTGTTCCTCCATACTTCTCAACCTTGAGGACAAAAGTATTCGCCACATTCGCCACAAGGTCGTTCGCGTCAATCTCTTTTAGTTTAAATGCTGCTTTTTGACGTTCAAATAGAGACATTTGTAAAACTTTTTCCACTAGGAATCCTAATCGTTTTGTCTCATCATTGATAACGCCGGATATATGCTTAAATACATCTGGACTTTTTGTGATGTCAGAGTCTTTTAGCATTTGAGCTGCTAAAGAGATAGTTGATACAGGAGTTTTTAGCTCATGGGTCATATTATTGATAAAGTCATTCTTCATTTCAGATAGTTTCTTTTGTCTGAATACTATGTAGATCGTAAAGATAAATGTTATCAATAGTATCAATGAAAAAATAATCGAAGGGACGATAAACGTAATAGAGCTTTTGATATAATCTCCTTTTGTGGGGAAATAAACCCGTAGATAATTTAGTTTTGATGGAGGATCGTTTGGAAATAAAACTTGCGTGATCACATCAGAGGCTATAGGTTGTTTTTGAATTTCTCCACTTTGGTAAACTACGTTTCCATCTTTATTAATAACAGAGAATATAAACGGCAAGTTTAGTCCGTTATTGATAAATTCCGCTTTCAGATAGTTGTTTAATTTTTTGAAATCCACGCGTTCTTCGATGGGTTTTAAGTTGGCCGTATATAAAATGTTATAGATGACCTCCTCGATTAGTCCACCTTGATATTGATAGCGCCTTTTTAGTGTCTTTTGTAAGTCTTTAGATGTGTTGATGATACTGTTTGTTGATTGTCTTTTAGAGAGAGAAGCTAATGGCTGAAATTTGTGGGAGCTAAAACTTTGCATCTCTATTTGACGAACAGTGCCATTAGAATCTTTTATTTGTAATTGATATTTTTCTTGATTAATAACTTGTCCGAGACTTTGTGCGTTTGGCGCATTTTGATACATGAAATTTGTCTCGTCGCGATTGATGTCTTCTTCAAGATATTTACGAGTCTCATCTAACTCCAAGTTTTTTGATACTTGGCGCAAGCTTCTTTTTACAGTCTCGTTGAATTGTTCGCTGCGTGTCTTTAATATAATACTTACATAGTTCACCTGAAGATATAATAATCCGGCAAAGGCAAAAGCCATAACGATCGCAAGTAACCAAATTGTAGACTTCCTCATATTTATATCTTTCTCTTAATATATTCTGAACAAATAACGTATGTTTTAGTTTAATATTCACACAAAAAAAGTAAAAATAGTGTGGTTTAATTGTTAATAATGCTTTGCTTGAAAAGCTTTCTTTTTTGTATAACTTATTGATATCTTGTTGTTATATGTCAAAAAGAAGTCTTTCTTATTTCAATGATTATTCTTTTGCCATGGAGATGTGTTAAAAAGTCTTTGTGGCTCATTTCTTATCTTCTTTTTCAGTATCGGTGTCTTAGGTGTGTGCCCATAAATTTTCTGCTATGTCTTCCTCTTCCTGAGGGGGTGGCATCGCTTGCGGTGGCTCCACCTTTGAAAATACTGAATTTATAGATGAAATGTATCATGAAATAGTTGCTTAAAGTGTTATATTCGGAATCTTGTATGTAATTTGCGGTGATGCTTCGAGAGATATTGCTGCGTTGTTGAAGTATGTCATAGATCTTGAAGCGCAATGTCCCTTGATTATTTTTTAAGAACGATTTTGACAGGGAGGCATTCCATAGAGTTTCATTTTGTTTAAATCCGTCACCATATCCAGAATTGCTATGCCAATTTATATCGCTTTCTATTTTGAAATCGAGCGGAAGATAGATGGTGGTATATCCGCCTACTCCATAATTAAATGTGTTTCTATTATTTTCTTTTTGCAAAGAGTTGCTATTGGTGTTATAGCGGATATTACCATTTATGCCGAGATCCAAAAAAGATGATCGAAAATCGATGCTACCTCGCTCAGAAAGGATCAAATTATGATTGGTATTTTTTTTCTTGTTGATATAGCCATTGGTGTTGGAGAAAGAACCCATACTCATAGAGCTGATGGTAAATTTCTTATTGCGTAAAGGGGTGTTCATCATGATGCGAAGATTGCCATTGAAGTTGCCGTTTACGTTTTTATAGGTAGTAGTTCGTACTCCTGTTTTTTGATCGTAAGAGGTAAAGTTTACAATATCATTTATGATATAACTACCGCTGGCCAGTATCATGAAAGCTCGTTGTTTTTCTGGCATAAATTGTTGAAAATGAATAAAAATATTATTCGTATAGCGAGGGTTCAGATCCGGATTACCGATAGTGATATTAGTTGGGTCGGAGATGTCTGCTACAGGTTGTAATTGACTCACGCTGGGTTGGCTGGTGCGTCCATTGTACATGATGCGAAGATTAGTCCGTTTGTTGAACATATAATTAAAGCGAGCCATAGGAGACAAGTTTATTACACTTCTTTTTAATTTGGATAAGACCGTATCTCCAATAAAATTTTCACTACTGGAGTAGGAGGGATCTAAATTCAGACCTAATGTATAGTTAAATTTAGCTCTTTGCGACTTGAAGCTTAGGCTTGCCCTTTGGCTGATGAAATTGTTTCGATAACTTTGGCTGTATGCGGAATCAAGCTTATTGTATATTCCATTATCACCTTTGCTGAATACGTTCTTTAATGCTTCTTGTTTTCGTTGGCTAATGCTGTAGGTGGCTTGTATGAAATTATTGTGTCCTAAAGGTTCGACCCATGATAAATAGATGCGATAGTTAAAGCTCTTGTTATCAAATTGTGAGCGTTGGTCTATCAAATTGTTTTTTGTGGCGTCAGTTCGATTTAGGTAGTTGATCTCAGAGCGATTCAAACCGTCACTGCTGGAATTGCTGCTTCCACCTGTGAGTGTTGCGCTAAAGACTCTTCCTTTGTTGTTGAGCTTGCGGCTAAAATCGATACCGGCATTGAGGTTGTATCCGTCACTTTTTAAATAATTATTTGATTTATTAGTGTTTATGGTGTTTTTCTCGTTGTTGAGTGTGCTTGCGTCGGTAAAATCGTTGTTGATACTATGGCTAAAGTTGAAGCTTGGGCGGAAGATAAGGCGAGTCATGGTGTCAGGCTCCCATTCCATTCTAAAGTTCATGCCAAAGTTATCATTTTTTGTATGACTCATCGCTATTCCATTATCAAAAGAAGAACTATCTCCAGGAAGGATATTTTCTCTATTGCTTTTGCTTAGAGCCTCATTTTTCGAGTGTGAGTAATTCGTGTTACCTCCAAGCGTAAGAGTCGGTTTGAGCTCTTTGCTGAAATTAATTCCGGCGTTTCCGGAAGAGGTGATGCCACTTCCGGCGCTGAAACTGCCTCTTCTGCCTTGTCCGCCTCTCATCCCAGAAAACATGTTTGACGCTAAATCAGAAAATCCCATGTTATTGGTGTTGTTCGCTCCTCCCATAATAGTAATTTGGTCATTATTTATGAAGCGATTAATCATTGCGTTACCTTCATATCTTTTTTTATTTCCGTAGCCTGCGTATGCGTTTCCAAACCAGCCACGTTTCATGCCTGGTTTCACGGTTAAATTAATGATTGTCTCTTCATTGCCATCATCAAATCCGGTCATTTTCGCCATGTCGCTTTTTTTGTCTAAAACTTGCAGCTTGTCGATCATTTTAGCCGGTAAATTTTTTGAGGCGACTTTTGGATCATCAGAAAAAAATTCTTTTCCATCAATCATTACTTTTTTTATTTCTTTTCCGTTGACAGTGATTTTTCCATCACTATCAATTTCAACGCCTGGCATTTTTTTTAATAGATCTTCTAAGACAGATCCTTCTGTGATTTTGTATGAATCTGCATTATATTCAATAGTATCATTTCGTACACTGACTTCAGGGGCTTTACCTATTACGATTGCTTCGCCTAATTCTATAGTTTCGTTATGAAGTTCAATGTTTCCCAGGTTAATAGGGCTTTGCTTTTCGCTTATTTGTATTTGTTTGTAAAAGGGAGCGTATCCAATAAAAGAGACATGTAGTAAGTAGTTCCCTCTTGGAGCGTTTTTGATAGTGAATGCTCCATGTTGAGAGCTAATAGCTCCCTTTATCAAACTACTGTCTTTTACGTTTAGTAAGCGGATAGTCGCTTGTTCTATGGGGTCGTTAGAATTCTCTTCAATGACTTTTCCGTAGATACTAGTGTTGCTTTGTTGAGCTAATGTTATAGTTGAAAAAAGTATAAGAAGTAATGCCTCAAGATATTTCCGAAATTTCATGATATTATATCTTTCTATTTACGAAAAGATAGACATAAGTATATTGGGAGAGTTTAATTTACAAGAGGCTAATTTGGGTTTATTAACGATTTAAGTAGGATGTATATTGAAGAATGATAGATGTGAATGCGTTTTTAGGGTGAATGGTAATGAAATATAAATTAATGAGAAGGGTAGAAGGAATAGTTTTTGATAGTAAAGTTTCTTGCATCAAAGGGACAAGAGGCTTTCATTTATCTCTCGTCCCTTTAATTTTATTGTATTATAAAGTTGTTAACTTAAGATTACGCCAAAGGACTTTAATGCCTCCGCCATCATGAATTTGTAAGGCGATACGTCCTTTTCCGGCACCGATTTTTTCATCATTCAAATTGACCATTTGCTCTCCATTTAACCAAGTTTGTACGTTATCTCCTTGAACTCTGATTCTCATCGTATTCCATTCTCCTTGTTTTAGGATATTTTCTTTTTCCTCGGGGATTTGAACTAACCAACCTCTTCCATAAGATTCATAAATGCCTCCTGTGTCATGGTTCTTAGGAGCAACTTCCACTTGCCATCCATTAACTTTAACGTCTTCTTCAATGAAAGAGCGAATAAAGACTCCAGAATTTCCGTCAGCTTCTTGTTTAAATTCTACAGTTAAATCAAAATCATCATAATAATCACGTGTGGCAAGATAGCCATAGTGTTTATCGGGACCGCTTTCGCAAATTAGTAGATTGTCTTTGACATACCATTTTTCAGTGCCATAAGCTTCCCATCTTGTTAAGTCAACACTATTAAATAAATGGACATCTTTACCTGCTTTGCGAGGAAGTTCTTTGATTTTGATATTGCGGAAAGATGCGGGATAGCCATGGTCTTGTAAGCATAGAACTCCTTTTTTAGCCAAGCCATATTCTGGAGCATTAGCCCATTTGCCGCTGTTTTTTTTGGCATGCCAGTCGTCTGTCCATGCTTCAAACTCTAGAATCTTTTTTCCATTTAGCCAATGTTCTACATGACCATTGTCAAATACAATTTTAGAGTTGTTCCATTCGCCTTGTGGGTTGACTTTCATTTTTGATTTATCAGGTAAATGCATAGCGTAATCCACACCTAGCTTTTGCCATTCTTCAAGTGGGTCAGGGAAGTTTGGCTCGTCAATAAGTTGGTATTCAGGACCTGTGACATAAGGTACTGCGAATTGAGGACGTTCGACAACATGATATAGCATACCACTGTTGCCACCTTTTGACAGCTTCCAGTCCCAAGAAAGTTCAAAGTTTTCGTATTCTTTGTCTGTTACGATATAGCCGCTAGCGTCGCTACCGTCACCCTTGGCTTGAATACATCCATCGACAACATGCCAAGGTTGCGTTAATGTGGTGCCGTTGTAATCTTTCCAACCATTAAGTGTTTTCCCGTCGAATAGTAAAACCCAACCATCTGCAATTTCTTCAGGAGAAAGTGTGTTAGGTTGATGATTGGAGCATGAGGAGAATAAGGTTAACGATGCTGCACAAGAGGCTAACAAGCTTGTGACAGCTACCTTTTTCATTGAAAATTCCATAAATAGAATAAAAATTAAATTAGTAATATGATTTTATGGCAAAAATATGCATTTATCTTTGATTTTACGAAGCTTTAAGGAAAAACTCTCTTACTATGAAAGAGTGGGTATAAAGGATTTTTTGCGATAGGAATATTTGTTTTAAGCAAAATCGGTTTTATTTATCATTTTCAATAAAATAATGTACTCGAGTTGTTGTCCGCGAATTTTTTTCAAAAAAAGTTGTCATAATATTTGGATAATAAAAAAG
>CAUWMZ010000082.1:0-9893 GCA_963560035.1 uncultured Parabacteroides sp. | reverse complement strand
AATATTATGACAACTTTTTTTGAAAAAATTCGCGGACAATGACTCGAGTACATTATTTTATTGAAAAATAAATAATAAAAACACATACATAAAATACATTGTAAATCACAACAAAAGTGTTCAAACACTCACTCATTCTAGAAACTTTCCCCTATAAAAAACGACATACAACATTTCTCATTTCACCAAAAGCAAACGAGCATTGAGAAAATTAATCTACCTTTGCAAAACAAATCGAACAAAAAAAATGAAACAGTTATTATTACTATTTACACTAGCTACACTAGGTTCTTTTTTACATTCCATAAACGCACAACCTAAATTGAGCGAAAATGCAAAAATCAGCTTAATGACTAGTGCACCATATGACGATGAGGTTTTTACGGTATATGGACATGCAGCCTTAAGAATACAAGACTCTATTCAAAAAATCGATTACATTTTCAATTATGGCATTTTTGATTTTTCAAAACCCAACTTTATATACAGATTTGCCAAAGGCGAAACAGATTATATACTAGGTGTTATAGATTACCCCGATTATGCGATTGAATATTTAATGAGAGGCAGTAACATCACAGAGCAAGAACTAAATCTAACAACAGAAGAGAAAAATCGAGTTTGGGAAGCCCTTTGCATTAACTACAAACCCACAAATCGCACATATCGCTACAACTTTTTTTTTGATAATTGCGCAACCCGTCCAGCCGCCATTTTAGAGAAAACAATAAACGGCCAAATAAAATACAACTACCCATACCAGCCACAAACATTTCGCGATCTTATAAATCACTGCACACGTAATCATCCATGGCTCACGTTTGGATGCGACTTAGCATTAGGCGCGCCAACAGACAGGTTAGCGTCTCAACACGAGATGCTCTTCTTGCCCCCATATTTAAAAGAAGCTTTTTCCACAGCAACAATCATCAACAAAAAAGGAGAAGAACGCTCTCTTATAAATAAAACAAATATTATTGAATCTGGAGAAACAAACGAAATAGAAAAAGACATTTGGGATATATTTACACCTATCACCACTGCCTGGATACTTTTTATATGCATTTTCTACATTACTTTTTATGAATGGCACAAAAAAAGATATTTTTTTCTTATTGACTTTATTCTTTTTGCCTTTGCCGGAATAGCTGGTTGTATATTATTCTTTATCAGCTTTATATCAGTCCATCCTTGCACCTTTCCAAACTGGTCTTTACTATGGTTACAACCGTTAGATTTAATCGCCGCAATTTTGTTTTGCGCAAAAAGGCTAAAGAAAGCTGCATATTATTATCATTTTATTAACTTTGCGGCGCTTACGTTGATGTTGTTAGGATGGCACTTCATTCCACAACATTTAAACAATGCCTTTATTCCGCTTGTAGCCTCAATTTGGGTGCGTTCAGGTTGGGGAGTTTACAGAAAGACATGGAAAATCGGATGAGAAAATTAATATCGTCACTAATTGCGATCCTCGTAGTTACAAACATCGAGGCACAACAGCATACACCTAAACTAGTGGTATATATCACTGTTGACCAATTAAGGGGCGATTACATAGAATATTTCTACAACACTTTTGGAGATCGCGGATTTAAGCGTTTAATGAGTGAAGGTGTCGTATATGATAATATACGATTTGAATTTTCAAACATTGATCAAGCGAGTGCTTTCGCCACTTTATTTACAGGAAGCAACCCCTGTTTTAATGGCATTCCTGGAGATAACTATTTCGATTTTGAAAAAGAAAAAGAAATTTCCATTTTAAACGATCCTGAATATTTAGGAAATTACACAAAAGAGAACTATTCTCCCAAAAACTTAATAAGCTCAACAGTTGGGGATGAATTAAAAATCGCGTCACAAGGCAGAAGTGATGTTTATTCTATCGCACCAGATGCAGAAAGCGCTATACTTTCCGCAGGTCATGCAGCTAATGGTGCATTTTGGATGGATAATAGCAATGGGAAATGGGCTACAACCACATATTATAAAGGAATTCCATGGTATGTAGATCGCTACAACAATGGTCCCGAATCTCTTGCGTCTCGATTAGAAAATATGGTATGGACTCCTAGTCTTCCTCTGGAAAAATACAACGCATTCCCATATGTTTTAGATGACCTACCTTTTCATTATACTTTTAATGAAAAATATGTAGATTGTTATCCAAATCTAAAAACATCTCCTTACATCAACAAAGAGATAAATCGGCTAGCTCTTCAATTTCTTGAATATGGCGCATTTGGGACACGTAGTTGTCCTGATATGCTAGCTATTACTTATTATGCGGGCAACTATAAAGGTGCTATCAATAAAGAATACACCCGAGAAATTCAGGACACATACTATCAATTAGATCAAGATATTGAAAAATTGATAGACGCTATCGATAAAAAAGTAGGACTAAACAATACTCTTATCGTTTTTACAGGATCAGGCTATTACACTAGCGAAGAGACCTATTCCGACGGACTAATGGTTAATGGTGGAGAATTTCACCCCAAACGTTGCTTAGCTCTACTAAACATGTATTTAATGGCCATTTATGGGCAACAACATAATTGGGTAAAAGGATTTTATAACAATCAAATTTACCTAAACCATAAAGCCATTGAAGACGCTAAACTTGATTTAAAAACAATACAAGAGAAAGCGGCTGAATTTATTCAAGAATTTAGTGGAGTGCAATTTGTCACAACAGACAAAAGCCTGCTTATGGGCGATTGGAATGAAGGTTCAGCGAAATTCCGCCATGGAACACACCATTTAAAAAGAGGAGATCTTATATTAGAGTTACAGCCAGGCTGGAAAGTCAACTTAGATGATCCACAAGAAAAAGTAAAAATCATACGCGACAATGCGGTTATCACCCCGCTGGTATTTATGGGCAATGGGTTAAAACCCCAACATATCTACCGCGAAGTAAAAGCTACAGAAGTAGCACCTACCATAACCCATGTACTAAGAATCAGACCACCAAATGCGACACAATGTTTGCCCTTAAAGGAGGTAAGAGCAAACTATTAAACTCTATATTTAAACACTTTGGGGATATTGATTATAAGAGACAAGAGCATAAAAGCATTTTTTATCTTTCTGTCTACTCTTATATATCCCCCTTTCTAACTAATTGAAAATAAATAAAACAGAACAATATCATGGGATTTAATGAGTTTATGACGAAGCTGTTCGGCAACAAGTCACAGCGTGACCTTAAAGAAATAACACCTTATGTAGATAAGGTTAAGGCCGTATATCCGTCAATTAAAGCGCTCTCAAATGATGAGCTACGCGCAAAAACAGATGAAATCAAACAACGTATTCAAGATTATGTCGCTGACGAAAAAGCAAAAGTCGCTGAACTTCGTAAAGGCATTGAAGATAAAGAACTAGAAGAGCGTGAAGCCATTTGGGCAGAAATAGACAAGATTGAAAAAAGTATCACGGACAAAATGGAAGTGGTATTAGACCAATCTCTTCCTGAAGCTTTCGCTATCATGAAAGATACAGCTCGACGTTTTTCTGAAAATCCAGAAGTTGTCGTTACAGCAAATCAATTCGACCGAGATCTAGCGGCTCGCTTCGACTTTGTTAGAATTGAAGGAGAAAAAGCCATCTACTCTAATCACTGGAAAGCTGGTGGAAATGATGTTACATGGGATATGGTACACTATGATGTACAATTATTCGGTGGTGTTGTTCTGCATAAAGGAAAAATCGCGGAAATGGCAACTGGTGAAGGTAAGACCTTAGTAGCGACCTTACCTGTATTCCTAAATGCATTAACCCGCAATGGCGTACATGTTGTAACAGTGAACGACTATCTATCAAAACGTGACTCTGAATGGATGGGACCGATTTATATGTTCCATGGACTTTCAGTAGATTGTATTGACAAACATCAACCCAACTCCGAAGCTCGTCGCAAAGCATACGAAGCAGATATCACATTTGGTACAAATAACGAGTTTGGCTTCGACTATCTTCGCGACAATATGGCTATCAGCCCCAAAGATCTTGTACAGCGCAAACATAATTATGCGATTGTCGATGAGGTCGACTCCGTATTAATTGATGATGCTCGTACTCCGTTGATCATTTCTGGTCCTGTTCCAAGAGGAGAAGAACAACTATTTGAGCAATTCCGCCCAAATGTAGAAGTTGTCGTAAATGCACAAAAAGATTTGTGCTCTAAGCTTTTGATTGAAGCGAAGAAAAAAATGGCCAGCAATGACCCCAAAGTCGTAGAAGAGGGTACTATCCAACTATATCGCTCATACAAAGGCTATCCACGCAACAAAGCCTTAATCAAATTCTTAAGCGAACAAGGCATCAAGGCTCAAATGTTAAAAACGGAAGAGTACTTCATGTCTGAGAATATGCGTCACATGCATGAAGCGACAGATGAGCTATACTTCGTTATTGACGAGAAAAACAACAGCATTGAATTAACAGATAAAGGTATCGACCTTTTGACTGGTAAGACAGACGACCCGACATTTTTCGTTCTTCCCGACATCACTTCTGAGTTATCTCAATTGGAGAATATGCAAGGTAGCGAGGAAGAGAAACAAGCGAAAAAAGACGAGATATTATCAAATTATTCTGTCAAGAGCGAACGTGTTCATACCATCAACCAGTTATTAAAGGCTTATACCCTATTTGAAAAAGACGACGAATACGTTGTTATCGATAATAAAGTAATGATTGTCGATGAACAAACAGGACGTATCATGGATGGCCGTCGTTATTCAGACGGCCTACACCAAGCTATCGAAGCGAAAGAGCGTGTTAAGGTAGAAGCAGCTACTCAAACATTTGCGACAATTACCCTTCAGAACTACTTCCGTATGTATCATAAACTTGCGGGTATGACCGGTACGGCAGAAACGGAAGCTGGTGAATTCTGGGATATTTATAAACTTGATGTCGTAGTCATTCCGACAAACCGCCCTATCGCTCGTAAAGATATGAATGATCGTATCTATAAGACTAAGCGTGAAAAATACAATGCGGTTATTGAAGAGATCGTGAAGCTAACAGAAGCCGGCAGACCGGTCTTGGTTGGTACTACTTCTGTCGAGATCTCCGAATTATTAAGCCGTATGCTTACGATGCGTAAGATACAACACAATGTCTTAAATGCTAAATTACACCAGAAAGAGGCAGAAATCGTCGCTTTAGCCGGACAAAAGAGTACGGTCACTATCGCGACAAACATGGCCGGTCGCGGTACTGATATCAAACTTTCTAAAGAAGTCAAAGCCGCAGGTGGTTTAGCTATCATTGGTACAGAGCGTCACGAGAGCCGTCGTGTAGACCGCCAGCTACGTGGTCGTGCAGGACGTCAAGGAGACCCGGGATCTTCTGTATTCTTTGTCTCTCTTGAAGATGACTTGATGCGTCTATTCGCTTCTGAAAAGATCGCAGGCCTAATGGATAAACTTGGATTCAAAGAAGGAGAAGTTCTTGAACATAGCATGTTGAGCAAATCTGTTGAACGTGCACAGAAAAAGGTAGAAGAGAATAACTTCGGTATCCGTAAACGTCTATTGGAATATGATGATGTAATGAACTCTCAACGTAACGTGATTTACACCCGCCGTCGTCATGCTCTTATGGGAGAACGTATCGGCATGGATGTATTGAACACCATCTATGACACATCTACAGCTATCATAGATCAACATGACGATGACTTTGAGGGCTTCAAATCTGAGCTATTCAAAACATTTGCGATGGAAAGCCCATTCTCAGAGGATGAATATAAAAGCATGAAAGCTGAAAAGCTGACAGAGAAACTCTTCGATGAAGCTCTAAGAACTTACAAACGCCGCATGGAGCGCATGACTCAAGTTGCTTATCCGGTAATCAAGCAAGTTTATGAAGAGCGTGGAGCGATGTATGAGAACATCATGATTCCTATTACAGATGGTAAGCGCATGTACAATATTGCATGCAACTTAAAAGAAGCTTATGATACAGAATGCAAGGCTGTCATCAAAGCTTTCCAAAAAGCGATCGTATTGCACATCATTGATGAGGAATGGAAAGAACATTTACGTGAGATGGATGAACTTCGCCACTCTGTTCAAAATGCAAGCTACGAAAATAAAGACCCATTGCTGATCTACAAACTTGAATCGTACAATCTTTTCAAGAACATGGTAGACAACATGAACCGCAAAACTGCCGCTATCTTAATGCGTGGACAAATACCTGTACGTGAAGAGCCCACCGAAGAACAGCGTCAGGCTATGCAGGCAAGACAAGCCGCTGTCGCTCAGCAAGCCGCTCAAGCTATCGCAGAAGAAAGAGCTCGTCGCATCGGCATACAAGAGGCTGCACCTGAACAACACGAAGATATGAGTCGTTATCACACGGAAAAGAGCGATCTTAATGGCAACAATACACAAGAAGAAGCCGCTCAGCCCAAACCGACTCCTATGCGTGCGGAGAAACGTGTCGGACGAAATGATCCATGCCCTTGCGGTAGTGGAAAGAAATACAAGAACTGCCATGGGCAAGGTTTATAAATAAAAATTTTAATATAAAAAAGCGGGATGAAATATTTTTCAGTCCCGCTTTTTTGTATATTACGCCCATCTAAATCCTTTAAATTATTACTATTATGATTATTGGAGTTCCAAAGGAAATTAAAAACAACGAGAACAGAGTGGCTCTTACTCCTGCCGGAGCAAAAGAGTTAGTTAAAAAAGGTCATACCGTGTATGTACAACACTCTGCTGGCATCAACAGTGGCTTCGCCGACGATCTATATACGTCAGTCGGAGCACTGATTCTCCCGAGCATCGAAGATGTATATGGAATCGCTGATATGATAGTAAAAGTAAAAGAACCTATAGAATGCGAATATCCTCTTATCCGCAAGGGGCAACTGGTCTTCACCTATTTCCATTTCGCATCCGATGAAAACCTCACTCGCGCTATGATGAAAAGCGGCTCCATCTGCCTAGCTTACGAAACTGTCGAAAATCCAGATCATACACTGCCGCTATTGATACCTATGAGCGAAGTTGCCGGACGTATGTCTGTTCAAGAAGGAGCTCGTTTTTTAGAAAAGCCTCAAGGAGGTAAAGGATTATTGCTCGGAGGGGTCCCCGGCGTTAAACCCGCAAAAGTATTAGTCTTAGGTGGAGGTATCGTTGGGCACAACGCCGCATTAATGGCTGCCGGACTAGGCGCTGATGTCTCAATCGCGGACATTTCCCTTCCACGATTGCGCTACTTAGCAGAAACCATGCCTAAAAATGTAAAGACATTATTTTCTTCCACGCACAATATTGAACAAGAATTACCCTACACAGATCTTGTCATAGGAGCAGTATTAATCCCTGGAGCGAAAACCCCTCATCTTATCACCAAAGAAATGCTGAGCCTGCTAAGACCAGGAAGCGTATTGGTAGACGTTGCCATCGATCAAGGTGGCTGTTTCGAGACGTCTCACCCAACTACACACGCCAATCCTATTTATGAGGTAGACGGAGTTATTCATTATTGTGTAGCAAATATTCCCGGAGCCGTACCACAAACATCAACATTGGCGTTAACAAATGCAACGTTGCCATACGTACGTAAACTTGCGGATTATGGCTGGGAAAAAGCTTGTGAAATGGATCCGGGTCTTAAACAAGGACTTAATATTATAAATGGTAAAATAGCATATGACGCTGTCGCAAAAGCCTTTCCTCTCATTTAAACAATAAAAAACGAATAGCCATTTCGAGAATAATAAATTTCTTTTTTTCGAAATGGCTTTTTCGTCTTAACCTGTCACTATTAATATTCAAAAACTTTCAAGCCTTTATTTTTGTTCTCAATTTATATTGTTTTCTAAAAAAAAGCGAAATAATTTGATTTATGTCATTACACTTCTTAAATTGCGGTCATTAATAATTAATGTAAAAATCAAATAGGACCATGAAAAAAACAATTCTATTAGTGGCTTTATGTTTATGCGTTGGAAATATCTTTGCGCAAGATGTTGAAAAATTAAGAGATGAGGGCGATGCCGCATTAAAAGCGAAAGATTACGCAACCGCAGTTACGAAATACAGCGAATATCTAAAACAAAACAACTACCAAGATACAGTTCGCATTTTCAACTGTGGATTCGCGGCCAATCAGGCTAAGAACTATGCGGAAGCCGCTAAATATTTTGATATGGCTGTCAAAATGAATTATAATTTGGATAATTCTTATGTCGGTGAAGCCATGGCTTATCGTAATTTAAATAAAACTGATGAGTTTTTAGCTACAGTTGAAGATGGATTGAAAGCAATTCCTGACGGCAATAAAAGTAAAATAAACCTTGAAAAATTGCTTTACGCTTATTGTATTAAACAGGGACAATTAGCTCAGAAAAAAGGAGATCTTGCAACAGCTGAAAAGATGTATAAAGAAGTATTAGCCGTATCAAATAAAGATTACCAAAGCAACGCTTATTATAGTCTAGGCGCTATGCTTTACGGTAACGGCGCTAAAATTTTGCAGGCAGCTACTCCTATTGCAACCTCTGATCCAGACAAATACAACGCAGAGAAAGAAAAAGCAGACAAGGATTTCAAACAAGCTAAAGAATATTTGACAAAAGCTGTTGAACTTGACCCGAAAGACGAGAACTCTAAGAAAATTCTTGCCTCAATCAACGATATTTTAAAATAATAGATCTCCGATTGGATAATTAACACAAAAACTGAGCCTGTCAGCAAAGAGTCCTAAACTCCACTGACAGGCTTTTATTTTTCCCTTCTCTCCCCCTCCTATCAATACCACAAAGCTCTCTTTATACCGTTTATTGTTTATTTTCGGTCTTTAACATCTCTATTTAATAGCTATTTGTACATTTGACACCATGAATAAATGGAATTCATGCTATTATCTTTTATGAATTTCCAAAAGGACCTTAGAATATATGGATACTTTTAACGGCAATCAAATATTCGTCCTACAAGACAATCAGTCTCCGTTTCTTTTTAAATTCTTAAAACGGAAACACGGCCATTGCGACTATTATCGACAATATATAGCCGCCAAAATTCTCACAACTTCTAAGGTCTGCCCCTTCCCTCTACAACAAATATTTCAAATACAAAACGAAACATTTCAATATGGGACTATTTTTCGGCAATCAAAGAACTCCGTCAGATATCAAGTTTAACGCTGACGGATTGCGGTTTCCTCTCGTTTACCGCATCCACCAAAAAAGCGAGTTCGCCATCAATAATGAGGTAATTAACGAAAGTGAATCAGACTCCATCTGGAACATTAATAGATTTACGCAACTGGAGGATAGTTACCAAGTGGGGATTACGATGGAAGAACATAAAGTTACTAAATGTGACGATATATTTATCGCATTAACCAATTTCACAAATCTATTCAACATACCATTACAGAATCTAATCCTCACGCTAGACAATAACGGAATGCCCATAGAGGTTAACAATCAACAAGATATACAACAGAGATGGCAAGAGGTAAAAGAGAAAAACTTCTCACAATATACCAACGATAAAGACCTTGCCCCAGTCATAGAAGGAGCTGATTTGGATTTTTCCAATACTATTCAACTAATACAAAATTCCACACTATACATTTTACTCTTCCCAAATGTTTACGGAATGCGTAATCGAAACTCACTCCGAAAATTTAAAGCCCAATCAAAAATCTTTCCTCTCGAAAAACTAGAATTTGACATTAGTGAAAAGTTACAATCATGCTCCAATATAGATATCTCCTTTAAACAATATTCCGAAGTCTACGCTCCTTCCAGTTTTGAAAAAAAATATCGAGACTCATTCGGAAAACTTTTAAAGAATAGACATTATATAGATTAATTTGTTATATGACTCATTTTGTGACTGATT
>CAUWMZ010000081.1:0-10975 GCA_963560035.1 uncultured Parabacteroides sp. | reverse complement strand
CCCAAAACTACTTGCCAAAATCTTTCCCTCCAAAGTCGAGAATGGCTATTTTAAAAATGACGTGATATGAAATTTGATAATATCTTGTTACACTAAATTTTTATCATAATGCGATAAAACTTTCAAGTATTTTGCGTACCTTTGTAGCAAATTTAGTTAGATATGGCAAGTCAATATATAAACCGCATAAAAGTTGCTTTGGCGGAGCAAAATAAGACCAATCGCTGGTTAGCCGAACAAATGGGAAAATCTGAAATTACAATTAGCAGATGGGTACAAAATAAGACTCAACCATCTTTGGAGCAATTAGTGGTAGTTGCAAAAGTCTTATCTGTAAGCCCTAAAGACTTGATAAATGAAGTCGAATGTGACAAAACAGACGTTAATGTAAAGACACTGATTTAGTAGATGTAGAAATATGTTTAGATATATTGAAAATCAAGATAGGACATTTCTCTTCGGTGCATATCGTGGAGAAAAATCTCAGTTGGAATGGATTCTTGGAAAGCAGCCTCATAGGTATGAAAAGCTTTACAATATCCGTTTCAATAAAGATTTGTTTTCACAGCGAAGAGGAGGCGTTATCTCGGAGCAATTACCAGATTACGTTCTTATATATAACATGCAAAATCCACAAGACGGATATCACCTGTTTCCTTGCATAAGTTCGTCTATCAAGGAGCAAAGCGATATGGAAGCACTTGGCTATCCTAATCCAGATGGCAGTTATATTGTATATTCGTTAGGTGACGAGTTGCTTTCTGAGCCTCTTGATATCCGAAAACTAATGTTAAAGGCATTGCCAAACGAAAATGTCAATGTGCCTTTTTCTCCTGCAATCCTAAAGGGTAAAGATATTGCAAATATGGTTGACAATACAAAGGCCATCCCGGCTGTTGCAGAAGTTGAACAGGAGAATGTTTTGCGCTTTATTGACCTGTTTGCAGGTATTGGCGGTATTCGCTGTGGTCTCGAACAAGCTGCCCGAGAGAAAGGACTGAATCCGGTTTGTGTTATGACATCAGAGATAAAGCCTTACGCAGTTAATGTCTTAAAAGAAAACCATCCAACAGAGACTATTACAGGAGATATCACTAAAGTTGAAACAAAAAGCATTCCTGATTTCGACATCCTCTGTGCCGGTTTCCCTTGTCAGGCGTTCAGTTCTGCAGGGAAACGCCAAGGCTTTGCAGACACCCGAGGGACAATGTTCTTCGAGGTTGAACGCATACTGCGTGACAAGAAGCCAAAGGGATTCATTCTCGAAAATGTTGAAGGTCTCGTAAATCACGATAGCGGTAAGACACTTCAAGTCATTATTGACAGACTTCACGCCCTAAAATACAAATTTGATTTCCGGGTGCTCAACTCAAAATACTTTGGAGTACCTCAGGAAAGGAAAAGAATCTATATCGTAGGTAGTCTTGAGCGCAAACCGGATCTTGATAATTTCCCTGTCAAAGAAGCAAAGTTAGGAGAGATTCTTGAATCCGGAATGCCGACTGAGGACACTCCTTTTATCAGAACATTGCTCAAGCATTTTTCAGTAGAGCAACTTTATGGAAAGGCAATCAAAGACAAAAGAGGTGGAGAAACCAACATACATAGTTGGGATTTGGAAATCAAAGGCCCTGTTTCAGCAAAGCAGAAAAAACTCCTTGATACAATTCTCACAGAACGCAGAAAGAAAAAATGGGCTGGAATCATCGGAATTGATTGGATGGATGGTATGCCTTTAACTCTCGAACAGATTAGTACATTTTACGATGATCCTGAGCTTGAGGATATGTTGGTAGACTTGACAAACAAAGGATATCTGAAATATGAACATCCAAAGAAATTGATTCGTGAGAAGAATAATAATGGGGTAGAAATGACACGCAGGGAATATGATAAATCAAAACCCAAAGGCTATAACATCGTTGCCGGCAAATTGAGTTTTGAGATAAACAAAGTCATGTCTCCTGATGAAATATCACCGACTCTTGTAGCAATGGATATGCAGAAATTGTATGTCGGGGACAACGGTGGTCTCCGAAGACTCACATTGCGTGAAGGTTTGAGATTATGCGGATATCTGGATGAAATCAAATTCAATGTGAGCGAAAAAGATGGCTTTGACTTATTAGGCAATACAGTCGTAGTACCTGTTATCAAAGCCGTAGCCGAGAGATTACTTGATACACTAATATTATAACTCTGACAATATGAAACTTGCAGTAGAACAAGTTTATAACAAGCTTGTCAATGATGATAAAATTCTGACAAAGAAAGGCCAGATTACATTTACTTTAGGAGACATCGACATCATCGTAAAACAACGCGATGTTGTTGGTAACATTATGCAGGAATGGATTGAGGGGTGGCTCAAGAAGAATAATATCGATTACTCTCTTAACGACAACACTCAGATGCCGCCGGACTTCTATCTTGATCCTGAAAACAAGAAAAAGGGGCTAATGGAAATCAAAGCCTTCAACTATAAAGGCAGTCCCGGTTTCGATATTGCTGATTTTCGGATGTATGCTCGAGAAATTTCAGAAAAGCCTTGGATGCTCAATGTAACATATTTGATTTTTGGATATGATATGTCGGATGACGGCATTGTCACGATAAAACAGGTATGGCAGAAGAAAGTATGAGAAATGTCAAGACCAATGAAATCTGGTAACAACAAAACTATATGGCCGATAAATCTGCAAATAAAAGAAGGTACCGTACACAAAATGCGTCCTGCAAAATGGTATGGAAAAGCCACAAGTTTCTCCATCTTCGAAAACATGGAAGACTTCCTGGCTGCGATGGAAGAAACTATGTATAAGAACAAAGATACTCGTGATGATGCTCCCGACTGGCTTCAGAAAGTTCTCGACAGTTATGAAAAGCATTATGGTGTAAGACTTCAAATTCCAAGATGGAGCGAAATCGCCTCAAAGTATGTGAATAGATAAGAAGTTTAACGAAAATGAATAATAATTTTAACGGCATATTTTGTCATTATTAAAAGACCGGATTGAAAAAATCCCGAACTCGTTTAGCGTTACATCTGTCGGGAAAGTACTAGCCCATGCTAATGCACAAAGATGTGATAACAAATTACCGCCATTAAAGTAGTTAATCATTAAATCTACTAAGCTATTTGTTTAACGAATGATTTTGACTCTCTTTACCCGATTCATTTGCATTAAGAGTTATTTGACAGTAAAGCAACGCAAAACGCAGAGAATCGCACGGTTGCCAAGTCGTTACCATTACTTTTCAGATACTCCGTTAAATGTTTATTCGTCAAACGGTTATGTAAAACCGTTCACAATCTAAAATAAAATGAATCGGGTTTTGAAACCGTGCAAATTTGAATATAAAAATTATTCTGAACGTGATTTTTTTGAATGTGCTTTGTATAGTGCTGTAATATAGGATGTTAAGTGAATAGTTATTCACTTGTTGAGTGATTAACTAGTGAGTAGGGGTAGTGAATAGTTAATCACTTGGATAGTGAATAACTATTCACTTGAAGAGACCTGTATTGTTGTCATTTTTGGAGATTGTCAGATCCTCGAAAAGCGTGATAAAGGAGCGTGTTTTTCTATTGTGGCGTGGTGGCGGATCAGGAGTAGAGAAGAGACATGATTGAGCACTTTTATGGTATTGTGGAAGATTGTATAATAAAAGAAAAACAATAATATTATGATAGGAAGTATCGTGGGGGACATTGTAGGCAGTATCTATGAGTTCCAAAATATACATGTTAAAGACTTTGAGCTTTTTGGTCCACAGGTGGAATATACCGATGATAGCATTTTGACCCTAGCTACGGCAGATGCCATTTTAACAGGAGACTTTTTACGGATAACCGATTATTATGCGAGGTATGCAGTGACTTATCCCTCACCATTAGGTGGATATGGATGCAGTTTCCGGAATTGGGTGATTCAAAAAGAACGAACCGGGTATGCTCCGGCCTATAACAGTTGCGGCAATGGGTCTGCCATGCGCGTTGGTCCGGTAGGTTGGGCTTTTCAGACTAAAAACGAGGTCATGAATGCGGCACGTATTTCAGCGGAAGGTACCCATAATCATCCGGAAGGAATCAAAGGAGCACAGGCTACGGCCATGTGTATATTTTTGGCTCGTAATGGCGCTCTGAAAAGTGAGATTCAACAATGTATGGAGCAGGACTTTGGCTATCGCTTCCCTTTGACTATCTCGGAACTTCAAAAATGTTATTCATGGGCAGGAATCAATGGGGAAGGTAATGGCGGTATCTGTCAAGACAGTGTCCCTCAGGCCATCCAATGCGCTTTGCAAGCTAATGATTTTGAGGATGCTATCCGTAATGCCATAAGTATAGGTGGAGATTCTGATACCATTGGTTGCATCACGGGTTCCATTGCCGAGGCTATTTATGGAGTATCTTCAGAAATCTATCAGAAAGCGATGTCTTATTTGCCTGACAACTTCCGAAAGATTGTAACAGCTTTTGAAGCGAAATATGGAAGTGGCCTGCGGGAGTAATCTTATATGCTCTTATTGTTCCAATTGCTCGTAAACCTCTATAATAAGTTCGGCGCAAATTTGAATCATGTCTTTATCATCACTCTGTGGCATCATTAAACATCCATCTTCAGATGTAAATATCTTAAATTTAGTCTTGAGCTCATCTGTTAGATGCTCTTGTCCCAGTGTGATGAGCCAACCGTTCTTATTGCTTAAAACGCTAAACAGAGGTTTCCATTGTATTTTGTCTTTAACGATAGACAAGGGGCATTTCCCGGAATACTGCTTATAAAGAGATAATTGTATTTTATTATTTTTATTCAGAACCTCTTTTTCGACAGAGAAGGATAGAGGATCGGTATGATATGCGGTTCCGGGGTTGGAGCTATACGAGCCTAAAGCAATACAATCAACATCATCCGTATTTCCATAGATCGCAAAATGATGTCGCGCTCCGTTCGCCTCAATGAATGAATCGTATTTGAGCATATAATAAGCGAAGTCACAGTAATGCATATCGAGAGCCTCTTTTATGATTGCATGTTTATCCTTGCCTTCCGATATTTTTTTTGTGAAAGAGGCGAAACATTCTGATAATTGAGTTGAATCAGAAATAAACAGAACATTCCACCTATCGTCATTTCCAAAAAACACCCTCTTTCTTCCAATGCAGTCACCAAGTCGTGTGCCCTCAAATCCGCATGCGATCAGCAAACGTATTCTCTCTGTTGTAGAAGATGCGCAGAAGACAGATAGAGCCTCAATGACATTTTTATAACCATACTCCGCTATAGATTTATCAAATACAGCAGTGTTACCATTTATGATAGAGCAGTCCTCTATGAAGTATTCATAGTTCTCGGGAAGTAAAATATCCGATCGAGTGGCATTGCTGATAAGCACTGATTGATAGTGAGGAAACTCAGAAAGACGAAGATTTAACTGCACTGTTGTTCGTGTTTTTAAGTTTTGAATATCGCTTTCGAAATAATTCCTAATGGTACGCATATATGCCTTTAAGGAATCATCAACGATCGCTGTCTGATGAATGTTGCAGTAAGTCAATAGAGCTTGAAAAAGTAGCAAATCGGTTAGCTCCATCTTAACGCCTTGATTTACACAAATCTTGAAAAGATTTGTGTCTTTGGTCCTGAAAAGTCTCAATTTACGTTCCTCATTGCCTAAAGGTAACTCCTCATCGCTTATATAGAATAGAGCATCAAAAAATGTCTTATGATTAATTCTATATAAAGAATCTAACGATTCAAACAAAAAATCAATGAATTCCTTATTTTGCCAAACTTGTCGTTGTTCCGCCCCGCCAACTTGCTCAAAATCTTTTTTCCCGCCATTCGCATAATATCTAAACTTGCATAAAGAATGGAACAAATTCATAAACATACAGTCTATGTTGGGGTAGGTCTCTTCTTGTTCCTTTTCAGGAAGCATCAAGTACTCTTCCTTCAAATATACCCAAAACAGGTCAGTCCATTCGTGTTCAATAGAATGACAAAAATAATCTTTATAAGAAAAGGACTTGACTTTGCGGTTGTGTTCAGCTTTCTTAAACTCTTCTTGTCCGAACTTGTTCTCTAAAAATTTGATGAAGTCAGATTTCCAGTTCTCAAATTTTGTGAGTTGTTTCCCACGGGCATTCATCTTAATATATAAAGAGTCTGTTAGTCCGTATTCGGTCATAATAAGTTTGTCAAAAGTAATAAGCTCCTTCCCGCTGTTTAGATTGACCAACATTGATGAAAGCTTTTTTTCATCAAATGCGGATAATTTTTCTTCCATGCAATCTATCATTGACAACATAGCCGCTATGGTAGGGTCATATACCCAATCAACCGAGAACCATGGTTGTTCTATGAGCAACGCGCTTAATCTTTTTTTCTCATCAGTAACAATGAGCTTCTTATGGATAATATTTTCACAAAAAGCTAACGAGCTTAACCGTGTCTCATATCTAAATCCGGAGATAGATTCTTCTAAAGAGGGTTTATTACTCATAGTGCTCATTTGCCATACGACCCAATGAAGAAGGAACAATGTCGTAAGACGTTGTTGACCATCTAAAGGAATAAAATTCTTGAATTTTTTGTTTTCAGTACCATAAATAAATTCCAAATGGCAAGGTTCAATATTTTTTTCTGAAATCTGTTTTATCAATTTGTCAACAAAAGAATCTCGTTTGTCCTGTTCTTCAATCGTAAATCCTCTTCCCTGCACATAATCTCTCTGTATAGCGGGAATTTCTATGTTGTATTCTTTTATGAATGCTTCAAATGTAATGGATGCCATAATTTAATCGTTATAGTGCTTCATGTAATTTAGGTAAACGCTCTCTATTTCTTGAAAGTAAGCCAGTCGATCCGGCTGTGTCCAAAGTTTGGGTAGAATATTATCTTGTGTCACTTTTGAATAATGCTTACTGAAAACCTTATGTGTGGAAGGTAACACATAGGTTTTTCCTGTCGTGTGAAGCTTGATCAGGATACTTCGTTTCTCATCTAATAATTTATTGCTGAGCGCCGAGTTTGTATTTTTGTCAACAAGAGCCATATTATATAATGTATGCATTTGGCCTTCATCCATATCCGCCAAGTCGTCGAATTCTTTATCTATCTTATTGATAATATCTTGTGCCGCATTTTTATTATCCTTATAAGTGGTGTCATCTTTTATATAGGTTTGTAATTTTTGAATGTCGTCGGTGTAATAATCGTATTTATTCAATTGTTTTAGATTCATTACTTTGACATCCAGCCAAGTTCGTAGTGTATCCAATTTTATATTATCAAGATTCAAATTTTGAGGATGTATATGCTCCAAACTTGTAATATTGTATTTGCGAAGTAGGTGAAATGGGAATCTTGACGATTCATCTTGTTGTTTTCTCATTTCATCTACATTAAATGTTACGAGAATTTTGATTATAGCTTCCGGATCATCATTATAATTGATGCGTTCCAACCCCCATGGAATTGTTTTTCCATCTTTAGTGGATTTATTTTCCACAATATGGATTAATGTGGCTATGTTTTTTATCAGTAAATCGGTAAATTGTTTTTTTGAATTCTTCTTATATGCCTCTAAGAGTTGCTGTACCAGCTCAAAGCGCTTGCCTTCAGAAAAGTCTCGATTTTTGAATTCTTTAAGCCAAATCAATAATCCAATTAAATGGTATGTATTTGGATCTTTGTACCAATTTAGCAGAGCGATATAGGTAGATTGGATTCTTTCCCAAATATTTTTTACATTATCGGCGTATTTCCCATCCTTGTTTGTCCCAATATATAAATCGCAGACTTGATAATTAAAGTCATCATCATCTTTTTGAAGTTTTAAGGCCTCTTTGGGCTTTTGTCTCTTCAATTCATTAAACAACTCATCGCAAATCAATGATAATAGTATAGTGATATGAGATGTAGGTTGGTAATCTTCAGGCATCAACATAGCCCACATAAAAGGATCTTGGAGTTGTTTTTCCATAGCATCCCATTCGCAAGCACGTCTGAATGCGATTTCTCGCATAAGTTCTGTGTCTTGTGTGTAAAGGTCGCATTGGAAGAGTAGGGCTTTCACGAGCTCCGTAGCGGTCAAGGGAGTTTTTCCATAGTTGAGTTGAGAGAACACCTCAATAGAGTCTACATTCTTTTTCGCTGGAACATTATACCAAATAAACCTTACATCATTATGCTTATCATTTTCGGCTTGTGCGTTTTTTAATTCTTCTCCCGACAGTTGAGATGTATCTTTATAATTTTCAGGTATGAGAACTTTTAATATGACGCTTTTTGAAATGCCTTTTGTTTCAAACCAAGAATCAATCGTTCTGTACGCACGGGTCATGTAAAAGAAATCTATATTGTTAATGGCTTTAGATATATCTTTACATTTCTTGAATTCTTTATTTTCGAAAAAATCAGAATCACGACTTTCATATTTTAGCGTGAAAATAGATGTGGCCAATGTTCCTGTATAAATACAACGTCTTGCTTCTTCGAGGTATGAGAGTAAAAGATATAGAGTTGTCAATCGTTGTTGCCCATCGATCACATCATATACTATATCCACATCAGAACTTAGGTCTTTATTTTCCACAACCGCAAGTGGTTGTATACAATAAAATTTATCTTGACGATTTTGTGTCTCATTCATTTGAGTCGTAAAACTATATAAATCATCAAGTAGGGCCTCTACATGTTTCTTTTCCCATCTATATCCTCTTTGGTAGCTGGGAATATTGAACTTCATATTAAGAAGGTCTGCCACATGTGTGATTTTCAAAATTCTTTCTTTTTCCATACAGTCTATTTAGTGCTATTTGTCGCAAAATCTTGCGTAATTAGTTGGTATGTGCTTTTGTGGTTGAATCATAAATCCATTTTTGTTATGCGAAATTAATGAAAATTTGTCACGCTATTATGGTTCGGAAAAGTTCTTTATGTTTGTATATTTAATCTAAGTTATGATATAATTATTCTTACTATCTTCGTTCCCGCTATGACTTTCAGCAAGGACAACTCTGGCAAAGAGAAGATGTATTGGCATTACGGCAGGAGTGGTTGCGTGAAGGAGAGTCATATGTGATATAAATAAGAAAATGAACGATGAAAGATTTTGCAGCGATAGATTTTGAGACCGCTAATAACAACCGATCATCTGTCTGTTCGGTAGGCATTGTTATTGTACGAAACGGTGAGATAGTGGATTCTTTTTACTCCCTAATCAATCCTGAACCTAATTATTACAATGTTTGGTGTTCTCAGGTGCATGGCCTAACCCGAAAGGATACGGATAACGCTCCGATATTTCCGGAGGTATGGAAACAGATAGAACCATTGATAGAAGGCCTTCCTTTAGTAGCTCATAACCGTCCTTTTGACGAAAGCTGTCTGAAGGCCGCGTTCCGTGTCTATCAGATGGACTATCCTGACTATCTGTTTTACGATACGCTCAGCACTTCACGTAAAGCAATGCCTGAGTTGGAAAATCATCAGTTGCACACAGTGGCTGCCGCTTGTGGATACCACTTAGATAGTCACCATCATGCTTTGGCGGATGCGGAGGCTTGTGCTTGGATTGCCAGAGAGGTGTTATAATTAAAATGAGATCAAGAATAGCAGAAGAGAGAAGGATCGTTGAGCAAATGATTCATTTATATTGTCGCCACAAGGAGGGAAACCTAGAGCTCTGTGATTCGTGTCACGCCTTGTGGCAGTATGCCCACGGGCGATTATCTCTTTGTCCGTTTGGAAATAAGAAATCGACTTGCAAGCGTTGTGAAATACATTGTTATAAGCCTGAAATGCGTAAACAAATGCAGAAAGTGATGCGTTATTCGGGACCGAGAATGATCTTTTATCACCCTTGGGCGGCTTTATATCATCTCTGGCGGGAGCTCTAAAATGATCTCCTGCTGTATGTGCCATGATAAGTTGTAATGACGGTTTTTGTCCGGTTGTTTTTTATATGGAAGTTATTGAATGTGTATGAAAACAAAGATATTAATTACAGGTAGCAGCGGATTTTTGGGAAGTCGGATCGCTTACTATTTGAAGGAGAAATATGATCTGTTACTTCCTACGCATAGTGAACTGAATGTCAGTTATGAAGGTGCTGTCAACGCATATATGCAAGAGCATTGTCCGGAGGTGGTTATTCATTGTGCCGCACTTAGTAATACTTGGTATTGTGAACAACATCCCGAAGAGTCGCATAGGGTGAATGTGCAAGGAGCGGTAAGGATAGCGAAGTCATGTAAACAGATTGGCGCCAAATTGGTGTTTATGTCCAGCGATCAAGTCTATAATGGAACTCCAATGTCAGGCCTTCTCAAGGAAGAATGCGTATTTCAACCTGTTAATATTTATGGGCAACATAAATTGGAGGCAGAACAGAGAGTACGAAGGAACTTACCCGATGCGGTAGGGTTACGATTGACATGGATGTATGACTTGCCGGATAGCAGCATGAGATTGAATAGTAATTTGCTGGTCAACTTGCAGAATGCTTTTCTTGAAGGTGCGACACTCCGAGCGGCTGTTCATGAGTTCCGCGGTGTGACTTATGTATGGGATGTGGTCCAAAATATGGAAAAAGTGCTTTCTCTTCCTGGAGGCATCTACAACTTTGGTAGTGGCAACAATCTTAATAGTTATGAACTTTTTATGGAAGCGGCTAAACAGATGAAACTTGAAGAGCCGGCGAAATGGATTCTGCCTGATATGGAAAGATTTTGTGATCAGGAAAGAAATTTAACAATGGATTGTACTTCTATCGAAAAGTACTTTATATATTTCAAGGATAGTAAAGAGGGAATTAAAGAGGCTATACAGAGGCCTTTTCGTACTTAGTAACCATATGGCGGAATTACGGAAAAGGTGATAATAGAAGTGGGGGACGTTTCTCGCGTTAGAAAATATAAAGTCGATTGACCCACTATTATAAAAATCACCTGACCCACCTTTAT
>CAUWMZ010000080.1:0-12496 GCA_963560035.1 uncultured Parabacteroides sp. | reverse complement strand
CCTTCCCCGGCTCCCCGCCGGCCTCCGGTCCACTGACCCATGGGGAATAGTCTTCCAGCGGATTTGGTTTCCGACATATATTTGCGCTATTTTTGCCTATGCTTTGTTGGGTGGTTTAACAAGAAGTTGTATTTTTGTGCTTTTGTAAAAGCAAAATATTTCACATGGATACTACTGAAAAAAAAGAGAATAAGGAAGTTAATAAGTTATCATTGCTTATTGTGGCTGTTATTGTGTTGGTTTTAATAATAGCAGGTTCTGCTTATTATATTTATCATCAAAAGCAGCAGATGAACGATTTGGTAGAGTCTTTCGATTTAGAAAAGGAATCTTTGGAGGATGAATACAATGAATTATCTCTTCAATATGAAGGTTATAAATTTAGTGTAGGTAATGATTCTCTTGTTGCTTTACTGTCCACAGAACAAGCAAAAGTGCAGCGTTTATTAGAAGAGTTAAGAACAGTAAAAGCCACTAATGCAAAAGAAATTTCAAGATTAAAGAAAGAATTAGCAACGTTGCGTAAGATCATGCGAAATTATGTAGTTCAGATAGATTCATTAAATAGAGAAAATGAGCAGCTTAAAGTTGAGAAGAAAGAGGCTGTGCAAAAATATCAGCGCGCAACATCTCAAGCTGCTAGTTTACGAAAAGAAAAAGATAAGTTAACAGAGCGAGTAACATTGGCGAGTCGTTTAGACGCAACTGATATACATGTTACTCCAGTTAATTCAAGAGGCAAATTGGCAAAACGAATAAAGCGTATGCAGCAATTTATTGTCTCATTTAAGATTGCCAAGAATATTACAGCTCAGGTAGGAGAAAAAATGGTTTATGTACGCATTATGAAACCTGATGATGATATTTTAGTTAAGAGTCGTGCTGATGTTTTTACCTTTGAGGGAAAAGAAATAAATTACTCGATGAAAAAAATGATTGAGTATGAAGGAGAGGAAGTAGCTGTTACTATGTATTGGAATATAGAAGAATTCCTTTCTCCAGGAACATATCGTGTAGATATTTTCTCTGATGGTAATTTGATAGGACAAAAGAGATTTACATTGGAAGATTAATTATGTACTTATCTCCCAACTTTGAGAAGTTCTTGTCTTTTATACCAAAGCATTTGTCATTAGACGATTCTTTTTTAAAAGATTTAGAAGCTTGCACATCTTTCGTAATCATTCGTAAAGGTGATTATTTAATATGTACGGGAGAATTGTGTCAAGATGCCTATTTTATAAATAAGGGCTTATTTGTCAATCAATATGTAAATGACAACGGCAATGAATGTGTAACAGGTTTTTCGTCAGACAAGATGTATCCATTTGTCTCAACGATTGGTTATTTTACACAGATGCCTTCTGAATTTGAAGTCAAAGCCATAGAAGATGGTGAATTATTACGTTTTTCAAGAAAAGATATAGAGCGTTTATCACGAGATTATCCTGCGTTTGCCGCATGTTATCAAAATGTGATGATGATGGTTATATCAAAGTTGTATTCAATGTTTGCGGTTCGTCAAACAAGTACGGCTGAAGATTTTTTAAAATATTTATATAGAAACCACCAGTGGATAGTAAGCCGTGTTCCAGATAAATATATAGCTCAATATATGGGTATTAGTGATTCTTGGTATTGTAAATTAAAGAAGCGTATTCTTTATTGAATTAGTTCAATTTTTTATTCGTTTTAAACTTTTATTTTTGTATGAATTTTATATATTTTGTCCACATGCGGAATGTTGACATATTAGATGGTTTTAAACGGAATAAAAATGAAACGAACTCTCATTGTATTAGCCTTTGTAGTATTGGCGAGCTATATGAATGCCCAGCGTGTATTGACATTGGAAGATTGTCGAAACTTGGCGATCCAAAATAATAAGGAACTACAAATATCAGGCGAAAAAATCAAGAAGGCGGATAATGAGAAAAAAGCCGCTTTAACAAAGTATTTCCCTCAATTATCGGCGAATGGTGCCTATATGTGGAATCAAAAGGATATAAACTTGTTAGATATGGGAGCATTGTCTACTTCTTTAGGCTCCTCTCTTGGCGGTTTATCTCAATTGCCTCCGATACAGCATCTTATGGGTGGAGTTAATGACATACAGCATTTGGATGTTCAGAATATTTGGGTTGGTAATATATCATTGGTACAGCCTGTTTTTATGGGTGGTAAAATTGTAAACTACAATCAAATAACCAAGTACGCAAAGCAGTTGGCGGAGTCAATGAACAACTCTCAATTACAAGACTTGATTTATAAGACGGACGAGACCTATTGGCAGGTAATCTCTTTGGTTAATAAAAAAAAGCTAGCTGATGCATATGTTGATCTATTGAGAAAAATGGATGCAGATGTAACGGCGATGATAAACGAAGGTGTTGCTACGGAAGCCGATGGATTATCAGTCAAAGTAAAATTAAATGAAGCGGAGATGGCTCAAACAAAAGTGGAGAACGGTTTGGCGCTAACTCGAATGCTTCTTGCTCAGATCTGTGGACTTTCATTAGAAGAAAATTTATCATTGGCAGATGAGCAGTTAGATGAAATACCATTAGATACAACCACCACATCCGCTGATTTGAATGAAGCCTTTATGAATCGCAGTGAATTAAAGAGTTTAGACTTGGCTACGAAGATTTATAAGCGTAAGGAGCGAATTGTTTTAGCGGACATGTTACCGAATGTAGCGTTTACAGCGAATTATTTTGTTACGAATCCTAATGTTTTTAATGGCTTTAAGAATGACTTTGCCGGTATGTTTAATATAGGCGTATTGGTTAAAGTTCCATTATCAGGTTGGTGGGAAGGTACTTATAAGCGTAATTCAGCGAAGGCAGAGACTCGGATTAAGTCATTAGAGTGGCAAGATGCTCGTGAAAAGATTGAATTACAGGTAAATCAATCTGTATATAAAGTAAATGAGGCTAGTAAAAAATTGGCTGCATCATCTAGAAATATGGATAGTGCAGAAGAAAATTTGCGTCGTGCTAACTTAGGATTTGAGGAGGGAGTTATTCCTGCGTTAAATTTAATGGAAGCTCAAACAGCTTGGGTTTCTGCGCGCTCCAATTTGATTGACGCTCAAATAGAGGTTAAATTGACCGATGTATACTTAAACAAGGCTTTAGGTAAATTATCCGTAGAAGAGAATAAAAACAGTAATAGTAATAAATAAAAATATATACAGAGATGAACGAGAATAAGAAGTTTTCTATCAGTAATATGATGTTAGCTTTTATCACGCTATTAGTCGTGACAGGTTTAGTTGCTCTAGCAGGTTTTTTTCTGCTTACTCCACCAGATGACATCATAATGGGACAAGCCGAAGCAACAGAAGTTCGTATTTCGGGGAAAGTGCCAGGTCGTATCGCTTCATATCGTTTTGGAGAAGGTGATCAAGTAAAAGTAGGAGATACGCTAGTCTTTTTAGATACACCAGAGGTATTGGCAAAACTGAAACAAGCAGAGGCTGCTCGAATGGCTGCTGAAGCACAAAGTGCAAAAGCAAATAAAGGTGCTAGGGAGCAAGAGATAACGGCCGCTTACGAAATGTGGCAAAAAGCGCAAGCAGGTTTGACGATCGCTAAAAAATCGTATGATCGAATTCAAAATCTGTATGCTAAAGGTGTTATGTCTGCTCAAAAAAGAGACGAGGTAGAAGCAAATTATAATGCGATGCTTGCAACAGAGAAGGCCGCTCGTTCTCAATATGAGATGGCGAAAGAAGGTGCACGTAAGGAAGATAAGGCTGCAGCAGCGGCATTGGTAAAAAGAGCGGAAGGTGCGATAGCTGAAGTTGAGTCATATGTTGGAGAGAGTGTTTTAATTTCTCCTATAGCGGGAGAGATTTCAGAGCGTTTCCCTGAGGTTGGAGAATTAGTTGGAACAGGAGCTCCTATTATGAACATTGCAGATTTAACAGATATGTGGGTTAGCTTCAGTATACGTGAAGATTTATTGAAAGATATCAAGATTGGTAGTGAGGTAAATGCATTTATTCCTGCTTTAGGGGATAAGGTGGTGAAGTTAAAAGTCTATTATATGAAAGACATGGGTTCATATGCCGCATGGAAAGCGACAAAGATGAACGGTCAATACGATTCAAAAACTTTTGAGGTTCGTGCTCGTCCATTAGAGAAAGTAGCAGATCTTCGTCCTGGTATGTCTGTGATTTTAAAGAAAAAGGGGAACGATATTTTATGACCTATCAAGAGAGTTTGCATAGAATATGGCTTATAGCGAAGCGTGAGATAGGTCGTTTAGTATCTCATCCGATATACATTTTTTGTATGTTGGTCGCTCCAGCTATTAGCATTATATTTTTTGCATCGTTGATGTATAAAGGATTGCCTACAGATTTACCTGTTGCGGTTGTAGACCTGGATAATTCTGTCAATTCACGCAATTTGATTCGTCAGTTGGATGCCTTTGAGCAAACAAGGGTCTATATGAAAACGATGTCTTTTTCTGAAGCTCGCCAAGAGATGCAGAGGGGCAACATTTATGGTATTTTTTATATTCCCTCTAATTTTGGGGTAGATGCCACATCTGGAAAACGCCCTCGTTTATCTTTTTACACGAATGCGACCTATTTAATTGCAGGATCATTGCTCTTTAGAGATTTAAAGACGATATCCGTATTATCAGGTGCGGCTGTTGGTTTGCAGATAGGCAAAGCGAAGGGAGAGACAGAAGCTCATATAATGGGGCAGTTGCAGCCTATAATAATAGATACACATCCTATCGGAAATCCTTGGTTGAATTATTCTGTTTATTTGAACAATACGGTATTGCCCGGTATAATTCAGCTAATGGTCTTTTTAGTGACTGTTTTTAGCATAGGGACAGAAATTAAATATTCAACTTCCCGTGATTGGTTGAAGATGGGTGGTGATTCAATAGCCGTAAGCCTATTGGGTAAGCTATTGCCACAGACATGTGTTTTTACGCTAGTAGGGTTTATGTATTGTTCTGTATTGTATGGAATAAACTCGTTTCCTTTAAATAGTGGTTGGTTTCCCATGTTATCTGCCATGTTTTTATTGATTATAGCATCTCAGTCAATGGGTGTATTGATGATAGGTGTATTGCCAACGCTACGTTTAGGATTGAGTTTTGCCAGTTTATTTGGAATGATATCATTTTCTATTGTAGGCTTTTCATTTCCGGTGCAAGGTATGGATCCGACATTACAGGCATTAGCGCATCTATTCCCATTACGTCATTATTTTTTGATATATGTTGATCAAGCATTAAATGGAAGGGCGTTGTTTTATACGTTAAGTGAATATGTCTGGTTGGTTGGTTTTCTGATTTTACCATTTATTATCGGTCGTAATTTGAAGGCTGCGTTGAAAGATTTCAAATATCTACCGTAAAAATAGAATAAAATGAAAAAGCAATTTTGTTTACGATATATCATAAAGGAGGGGATTCAAGACACTTTTTTCATATGGAAGGAGGAGTTGCGCAATGTATTTAAGGATATGGGTGTAATGATCTTTTTCTTCTTGGTGCCATTCATGTATCCTTTGCTGTATTCATTTATCTATAATAATGAAGTGGTGCGTGACGCGAAAATGGTTGTGGTGGATCATAGCGACTCTTTTTTAAGCAGAGAGTTCACTCGTCGTGTAAATGCTACTCCTGATGTAGAAGTGGTTGGTGTTTGTTCTGATATGGCGGAAGCAAAGAAAATGTTAGATGAGAAAAAAGCTTATGGAATATTGCTATTTCCACCTGATTTTAGCAAAGATGTACATGTAGGAAAACAAGCGCATGTTTCCTTGTATAGCGATATGAGCGCTTTGTTATTTTATAAAGCATTTTTAATGTCTGCCACAGAAGTTTCGTTAGATTTAGGCAAGGAGCTTCGGGCGCATAATCATCCTTCATCGACAGACGAGATGGATCGCATTACGGTTGACCCAATCCCCTATGAATCTGTCGCTATGTTTAATACGCAAAATGGATTCGCTAGTTTCTTGGTGCCTGCTATTTTGATTTTAGTGTTGCAACAAACATTAATTTTAGGTGTAGGAATGTTAGGTGGTACTGCTCGTGAAAAGAATAGTTACCATTTATTAGTCTCTGTTTCGCGTCATTTTTCGGGAACGTTGCGTATAGTCTTCGGAAAGTCATTAGCTTATTTAATGCTTTATGTTTTAGTTTCCATTTGGGTATTGGCGATAGTTCCTCATTTATTCTCTCTGCCTCAGGTAGGAGATCCGTTGAATATTCTTTTATTTGTTTTGCCCTATTTGTTCGCGTGTATATTTTTCTCGATGACATTATCGGGATTAATGACCACACGTGAATCTCCTATGCTGGTATTTGTTTTTACGTCCGTGATACTGCTATTTATTTCAGGAGTTTCTTGGCCGGCAGTTGCAGTACCACCATTTTGGAAAGCTTTGGGCTATATATTCCCGTCAACTCCAGGCATTCAAGGTTTTATTCGTATCAATACAGCTGGTGCGACCATACATGAAGTCGCTCACGAATATCAAACCTTATGGGTGCAAGCGGGATTTTATTTTGTTACGGCTTGTTTGATGTATCGATATCAGATCATACAAAGTCGTCGATTTATTATCGCCGAGAGTCGCGATAAGCACATTGCTTAGTCTCATTCTTGAGTTAGGTGTGTATAGGCTAGCTTTAGGCTGTGTCTTTAAAAGTCTCCCCGTTATTATACGGGGAGGCTTTTGACGTTTTAAGGATACTCTTTATATTTTTGAGTCAAAAACCATATTTGATAGTTACCTGAATTTTCACAAAAGACAGTTGATTAAAGCTACCTATAGCTAGTTTTTTATAAATAGAATTTTAGGACCATACGTTTTAACAAGTCTTTCAATTTCTTATATAATCATTCCACTTATATCTAATTTATATCAATAAAATCTTTTGTTATTTAGATTAAAAGCATTGAAAATAAGGGTATTTACATGGTTGTTTAATGAATGAAGGCTTTGAATATCGGGCTGTTATGTGTAATGAGAATGAAATATGAATGTCTGATTTTTATAATATTTATCACATAAAATCTTAATGGCTTGGAATTTATATTTGCGCATGATTTAGAAAATTAATAAAAAGTGTTTATGAATGCGAACTCTACTGTGACAAGTTTAGGTAAAATCTTGTGCATTGTTGGTTTTTTACAAGGTCTGTCGGGAGCGTTTTCTTCAAATGTGGCGAAGGCTGAGATGATGACAATTCGGCAAAATGAGAATTTTGTTAAGGGACGTGTTGTGGATGCGAACGGTGATCCTATCATTGGCGCGAATGTGATGGTGAAAGGGACAACAAATGGTGTGATTACAGATGTGGATGGTAATTTTTCTTTATCAGCTTCTTCAAATGTCACCTTGCAAATCTCTTATATTGGTTATCAAACTAAAGATGTGAAATTAAATGGCAAGACCGTTCTAGAAATTGTTTTGCAAGAGGATGCTCAAGATCTTGATGAGGTTGTTGTGGTTGGTTATGGTACACAGAAAAAGGTTAACTTGACAGGTGCCGTTTCTCAAGTAACAAGCGAAGCGTTACAAGATCGTCCGGTGCCCAACTTAACGAGGGGTTTGCAGGGAACTATTCCTAACTTGAATATTAAGATGGTAGATGGAAACCCGACACGTAAGGCTACTTATAATGTTCGTGGTACGACTTCTATTGGAGCAGGTGGAAGCGCACTAGTTTTGATCGATGGCGTAGAGGGTGATCCTAACATGATTAACCCTAATGACGTAGAGAGTGTTTCAGTGTTGAAAGACGCCTCTTCTGCCGCTATTTATGGTTCGAGAGCCGCATTCGGTGTCGTATTGATTACGACAAAAAAAGCACAACAAGATCGCATTCGCGTAGATGTAAGCAGTAATGTCTCACTCAACCAACGTACGGTAACGCCTAAATTGATTACGAACGGATATGAGTGGGCTAAGAATTTCGATGAGGCGTTTAATGCGTGGTATGACTATAAGTCTCATCCCATCTCTGTTAATAATATATTCCCTTTCTCAATGGAATATTTGGATGAGTTGAAGCGTCATAACGAAGATCCATCATTACCGGAAGTAGTTTATAACGAGGAGAAAGGACGTTATGAATATTTTGGAAATACCGATTGGTATAAAGTGATAAACAAAAAGAACATTCCATCAACAGAGCAGGCTGTTAGTATTTCAGGTGGATCCAAGAAGGTGGATTTCTTGATTTCAGGTCGCTATTATTATCAAGATGGTATTTTTAATTATAATGCTGATAAATATAATAAATACAACCTTCGCGGTAAAGGAGATTTACAAATTACGGATTGGTTGAAATTGTCAGATAATTTTGAATACAACAGCTATACATATAAATATCCGATGTTTGCCGATGGTGATGGCAACATATGGCGACAATTTGAGCATCAAGGTTATCCCATGGCAGTATTGACAAATCCCGATGGAACTTATACACATACGGGTGTTTACACAGGTGTGGCAGCTTATAAAGAGGGTACAAGTGGATCTGATTTGACAAATTTCCAAATAAGAAATACGGTCGGCCTAGAAGCTAAGGCTTTGAATAATCGTTTAATATTTAAGGGAGACTTCACCTATTCTAAGACTGTACAGGAAGAGACTCGTCGCAATAATTATATTGATTATAGCATTGCGCCGGGTGAGACCGCACGTTTTGGAAAAAGTCAGCTACGTCAATATAATCAAAATATAAGCTATTATAGTTCGAATATTACCGCTGAATATGCGGATGTTTTTGCGAAGAAACATGATTTCCATGCTTTAGTTGGATATAATATCGAGGCTTCTTCCTTACATAATTTGAATGTTAGTCGTGATGGATTACTTTCAGAAGATAAGCCGGATTTCAATTTGATGGATGGTTTGAACTATTCGATTACAGGCGGTGGTAACGAGTGGGCCTTTTTAGGTTTGTTTTATCGCTTAGCTTATGCGTATGATTCTCGTTATCTATTTGAGTTCAATGGTCGTTATGATGGTTCTTCTAAATTTCCATCTGATCAGCGTTTTGGATTTTTCCCTTCTGCGTCATTGGGATGGCGTATATCTGAAGAGCCCTTCATGGCCGCTACACATAGCTGGATGGATAATCTTAAGTTGAGAGCCTCTATCGGTTCATTAGGTAATGGAAATGTTTCTCCTTATCGCTATTTGGAGACAATGAATGTGGCTAAGACCTCTGTGATTTTAGAGGGTGTGCAAAAGACATATACTTCTCTTCCCGCTGTAATTCCTGATGGATTGACTTGGGAAAAATCAAGAACCTTTGATATTGGATTGGATGTAAACTTATTGAATAACCGTTTGGGCGTTGTATTTGACTGGTATAATCGCAATACGATGGATATGTTTACATTAGGGCAACCATTGCCAAACGTGTTTGGAGCGACGGTTCCTTATGGCAACTATGCGGATATGAACACGAAAGGATGGGAGTTGACGGTGACATGGAAAGATCAGTTTGATTTAGCGGGCAAGCCTTTCCAATATAGCTTCACCGGATCTGTTTGGGATAGCCGTTCTCACATTACTCGCTTTAATAACCCGACAAAAACATTAAGCGCGACTTATTATGAAGGTTGTGAGGTTGGAGAGATTTGGGGATATGTAACAGAGGGATTCTTTACGGATGAAGATGATATCGCAAATCATGCGGATCAAAGTTTCTTGCAAAACTCAAACAATAAGGTTTATCTACCGGGTGATTTGAAGTTCGCGGATTTAAACAACGATCATAAGATCAATTCAGGAAAGAATACGGTAGATGACCCGGGAGATCGTCGAATTATCGGTAATAATTCTCCTCGTTATCAATTTGGATTTACGTTAGGTGCTTCTTGGGGAGGTTTTGGAGTGTCCGCATTCTTCCAAGGTGTAGGTAAGCGTGATTGGTATTTTGCTGGAGAGGCTGGTTTGTTCTGGGGACCATACAATCGTCCTTATGGTTATCAACCTGAAAAGATGATGAATGATATTTGGTCTGAGGATAATCCAGATGCTTATTTCCCTCGCTTTAGAGGTTATACGGCATTAAATGACAATCGTTCATTAGGTGCGCCCCAGACTCGTTATCTACAAAACGCTAGCTATATTCGCTTGAAGAGTTTGACTGTGGATTATACACTGCCGAAGCAGTTGATCTCAAAGATTGGATTAACAAACGCTAAGGTCTTCTTGACCGGTCAGAATTTATGGACTGCTTCAGGATTATTTAAGCATACGGATAACTTTGATCCGGAGGTTATTGAGAATCCTCAAGGAGATTTGATGAATGGTAGTGGTCAAGGATATGCATATCCGATGTTGAAATCATATACAGTCGGTATTAACTTAACATTTTAATCATTAGAAACGATGAGATTAGCAAAAAATATATATTTATTTGGAACGATGGCTGCTTTGGCCATATCGGGTGTATCCTGTGATTCTTTTTTGGATAAAGAACCGATGGATAAATTGATCCCGTCTTCTTTCTTTAAGACAGAGTCGGACCTATCGCTTTATGTTAATTCTTTTTATGAGAAGATGACACCAAGCGCATTAACGGTGACAACAAGGGATGAGATGGGTGAATATACCTCAAAGAATCAATCTCCCATGTTTATTGCCGGTGCTTATACTTCCGTGAATGAGGGCAGTTGGAGTTGGTCAAACTTAAGAAATATCAACTATTTCTTGGAAAATTGCAATAATCAGGATATTCCGGAAGAGGTACGTAATCACTATATTGGTATAGCTCGTTATTTTCGTGCTTCATTCTATTATGATATGGTGAAAAAGTATGGAGATGTGCCTTGGTATAGTAAAACATTGGCGATTGATGATCAGGATTTGTATAAGCCTCGTGATCCTCGTGTGAATGTGATGGATTCTGTCTTGGCGGATTTGAATTTCGCTTGTACTTATATCAAAGATACGAAAGATGCGACATCTTCTATTGTGACCAGACAAGTCGCATTGGGCTTAAAGTCTAGGATTTGTTTGTTTGAGGGTACGTTCCGTAAGTATCATGAGGAATTAAACTTACAGAACACAGCTAACGCATGGCTTAAAGAGGCTGCGGATGCGGCTCGTGCGGTAATGGATAGTAAGAAATATAAAATTTATAATACTGGTAATCCGGAGAAAGATTATCGTATGTTGTTTATTTCTGAGAATCCGGTGTCTGAAGAGGTAATGTTGGCGGTTGTGTATAATAACGCATTACGTAGATGGCATGAGGTTACTTGGAAATTTAATAGTGCGACCTATGGTGCTCGATGGGGATTGAATAAGCAGTTTATCAATACCTATTTGATGAATAACGGAAGTCGTTTTACGGATCGTCCAGGTTATGACACCATTCAGTTTGTGCGTGAGATGAAAGACAGAGATTGCCGTTTAGCGCAGACAATACGTTCTTTAGGATATAAGCGTAGTGATGGCACTCCGGCCCCTCCCAACTTTGGATATACTTTTACAGGATACCACATTTTGAAATTTAGTTTAGATGACCCTCGATTGGACGGTGTCGCTGAATCTTACAATTCAATTCCACTGATGCGTTATGCTGAAATTTTGTTGAATTATGCAGAAGCGAAGGCTGAATTGGGCGAGATGAATGAGACCGTATGGAATGAAACTATTGCTCCTTTGCGTGAGCGTGCGAATGTAAATCCTGCCGTTCCGACAGTGGCGGATTCTTATTTGCAAGCGACTTATTTCCCTGAGATCTCAGATAAATATCTATTGGAGATCAGAAGAGAGAGAGGCATAGAGTTGGTTTATGAGGGATTGAGATATGACGATTTATTGCGTTGGAAAAAAGGTAAACTTTTAGAGATGCAGTGGAAAGGTATTTTTGTACCGGCTAAAAACTTGCCTATGGATTTAGATGGTAATGGAACTCCGGATGTGTCTTTTGTGGATCAAGTTCCTACGGAAAAGATTCCTGGTGTGATCTATTATGTGATAGATGGAAGTGCCTCTCGTTTGACCGATGGTGATAAAGGCTTTGTTACTTGGCGTGATGATGAGATTCGCATCTTTGATGATAAGAAATATTATCATCCTATATCAAATGCAGATATTGTCTTGAATCCTAATTTGAAGCAAAATCCAGGTTGGGAGTAAAAGACTGAGTTAATATGCTTTGTGGATAAAGACAGGCGGAATCTTTCTTTAAGACTTCCGCTTGTTTTGTTAATGTACGAAGAGGGCGAATTCTAATTTTATTCACTTTCTCAATATTTTTTGTGGAGTAGGACTGGAGATGTGTGTGGATGAGAATCCCATAGATTGCATTACGTATGTACTTTAAATGCTATATTTCTGTTTTACAGTATATTATATTCTGTGTAAGTGATATGCGATAAAGCTCTTTAAGTGCTTAGTTAATCACTTGTTGAGTGCTTAGTTAATAGGGTGTCCAGTTCTACGTTCCTAAAAACGTAGTACAAAACGCCCTCGTTATT
>CAUWMZ010000079.1:0-13137 GCA_963560035.1 uncultured Parabacteroides sp. | reverse complement strand
GAATCAGTCACAAAATGAGTCATATAACAAATTAATCTATATAATGTCTAATAAATACATAATCTTCAAACAAAGATACAACTTTTCTATATGCAACATGCTTTATAGCTATTAAACCTAATAAATGAAGCAACAATGCACTAATTATACCCCATTAAAAAATCTACACAAAGAATCTATTCCTTGCATATTCCCACAAAATATTACATATCTTTGCGAAAAAATAAGTATAATGAAAATAGACAACAACAAGTATTTTCCATACTTTGCACTGATTTTCGCTTTATTACCTATTATTTTATGGAGAGATTTCACCCCATCTAATGAATTACGTTATTTAAGCATTGCCGATGAGGCTCTTCAAAATCATACATTCTTTTCTTTTACAAATCATGGCATTCCATATGCGGATAAACCGCCACTCTATTTTTGGATTATCATGTTTGGGAAATGGCTATTTGGAGCACATAAGATGTGGTTCCTTTCACTTTTTTCTTTAATTCCCGCATGTGCTATTACCTATATAATAGGAGAATGGGCTAAAAAAGAACTAAATGAAGAAGCTCAGAAATTCGCACGTTTCATGTTACTGACTTGTGGATTTTTTCTTGGACTAGCCATAACTCTTCGCATGGATATGCTAATGAGTCTATTTATTGTATTAGCCCTTCATTCTTTTTGGAAAGTATACCAAGGTGAAGACAATCGAAAACTTACTCTTAATCTATTTGCCATCTATATTTTCCTTGCGCTTTTCACAAAAGGCCCTCTAGGTATTCTTATTCCTCTTTTCTCTACATTGGCATTCCTTTGGCAAAAGAAACAAATTAAACAAGCGACATTTTTTTGGGGATTAAGGACTTGGAGCATCTTAATCACAGGCTGCCTACTATGGTTCACTGCTGTTTTCATTGAAGGTGGCAGTTCTTATTTACATAATTTACTATTTCATCAAACCATCGATCGAGCGGTCAACGCTTTTCATCATGATAGACCTTTCTATTACTATTGCTACAGCATTTGGTATAGTATCGCACCGTGGTCTTTATTAATCATTGGTAGCCTTTTTGCCGCATCAAGGTCATTCTTCAAAAAAAATGATCTTTTACGCTTCTTTTTAACAACAATTGGATGCACATTTCTCTTTCTTTCTTGCTTAAGTGGGAAGTTAGAGGTTTACTTATTACCAACTTTCCCTTTTATGGTATACGCTGCCGCTATCTATCTATCTAAAAGCTCTATCGGACAATGGATACGATATATCTCAGCATTTCCTGCCTTCATTTTCATTTTAACACTACCTTTATGGATCTTTATACGAACAAAAGGATGGTTACCGGAATTTAACGAATGGCTTTTTTATCCTGCAACAGCGATACTTAGCACAAGTGGTATATACGCTCTTTTCATCTTATACAAGCACAAAGATAACAACTCAATTTTTGTCGCCACGCGATCAATGGCTATGGGACTACTCCTTGCCATATTTGTTGGTGGATGGAGTATATCTCGACTAAATAGCTATATAGGATATAGAGAAATATGTACAAAAGCATTAGAACTAGCAACTAAACAAAAAATAGAAGACATCCGTACTTGGCATATTCCTAGAGCAGAAAATATTGATGTCTACTTAAACCGACCAATACAAATCATTTCGGAAGAAAATTTTTCCACAAAGGATCTTTCAAAGCCTATTCTTTTAATCATTCAAAAAGAAGACATAGAACGCTTCTCTGTCCAAAAATCTATTGTGGTTGGTCCTTATGCAGCCATTGTATGCGCACCTTCAGCAAACACATATTCAAAACTTATAATTAATCATGAATAAGACTTCAAATTTTCAATTAACAATTATCATACCCGTATATAACGAAGAGGCAAATATCTCGGCTTTAGAAGATAGACTTTTCAAATATCTTCCACAAGCTATTCGATCATCTTGCGTACTGTTTGTTAATGATGGATCAAAAGACTCTAGTCTTGATCGCATTAAAGCTGTATGCCAAAGACATCCAAATGACTTTTTTTATCTCTCTTTAAAATGCAATGGCGGATTAAGTGCCGCTTTAAAAGCAGGAATAGACGCCACAGAATCGCCTTTTGTTGGCTATATGGACGCAGACCTACAAACTACTCCTGAAGATTTTAATCTTCTTTTGTCTGAAATTGAACAATATGAATTAGTAATGGGCATTCGGACAAATCGTAAAGATTCTATCTTTAAGAAAATTCAATCTCGTATAGCAAATGGATTTCGCCGCATGATGACCAATGATGATGTTCAAGATACTGGATGTCCTCTAAAAATCATGCACACCGATTATGCTCGTCGCATACCATTCTTCACAGGAATGCATCGCTTTTTACCAGCTTTAATCCTTCTACAAAAAGGACGTATCAAACAGATTCCTGTACGCCATTTTCCTCGTGCAGCCGGTATATCAAAATATCATTTATGGAATCGACTCTTCTCACCATTCATAGATTGTTTCGCTTACCGCTGGATGAAAAAACGATATATTAATTATCAAATTGACGATAATAATCTCATGAAAAACTAATATATCATCATGGATCATAAATATTACATTATTCTGGGAGTCGGACTATTAGCGCAAGTGTTTTTCTCCGCACGTGTTATTATTCAATGGATACTTTCAGAACGAGCTCGTCAGGTTCTTTCACCATCTCTTTTTTGGGTATTCAGCTTAGCGGGAGCATTCTTACTCTGTCTTTATGGATGGTTAAGAGACGATTTTGCCATAGTCTTAGGTCAATTTGTATCCTATTATATCTACTTAGCAAATTTAAATATGAAAGGCATTTGGCGTAAACTACCTTTTTATATACAAACAGTCCTAACAATCACACCTATAGCTGCCATTTGTTTTGTAGCAAGTCATGCAAATGAATTTATCTCTCATTTCTTACATAATGAGCAAGTTCCCCTTTGGCTACTAATTTTCGGTTCTGCAGGTCAACTTTTATTCACGCTTCGCTTTGTTTATCAATGGTTATACTCAATAAATAAAGGAGAATCAAAACTTCCTGAAGTTTTTTGGATTATTAGCCTATTGGGATCACTTACGATTGTTTCTTATGGTATCCTTCGATCCGACATCGTGCTTATATTGGGACAATCTTTTGGCATTATTGCCTATGTACGTAATTTATGCCTCTTAAAAAAAACAAATTAAATATGAAACTATTAGTCACAGGCGCTGCTGGGTTTATTGGAGCTGCTATCGTTAAAGCCCTTTTAAAAGAGGGGCATGAAGTGATTGGTTTAGATAACATCAACTCCTATTATGACACAAGTTTAAAATATGCGCGACTTAACAATGCTGGCATACAACAAGCTGATATCCGAGAAAATGAAATTATAGGTGGCACACAACCCAACTATCGTTTTATCAAAATGGATCTTACGGATCGTATTCACATGGACACTCTTTTTAAAGAAGAATGCTTTGATTGTGTTATTAATTTAGCAGGACAAGCAGGTGTCCGATATTCTATTGAGAATCCTTTTGCGTATATTGAAAGCAACATATTCGGATTTCTTAATATTTTGGAAAATTGCCGCCATTACCCTGTTAAGCATCTAATATATGCTAGCTCAAGTAGTGTATATGGAATGAATAAGCATTTCCCCTATACTGAAACTGACAAAACAGATACACCTGTTAGCCTCTATGCCGCCACAAAAAAAAGTGATGAAATGCTCGCATTCACATATAGTCATTTATATGGTATCCCCGCCACTGGTGTACGCTTTTTTACAGTCTATGGACCATGGGGACGCCCAGACATGGCTCCTTTTATCTTTCTTCGTTCCATTTTAGCAGGCAAAGAAATTCGTGTTTTTAATCATGGTGACATGAAACGGGATTTTACTTATATTGATGACATTACACATGGATTAATGCTTCTTCTAAAACATAGTCCTACGTCTCAAATTCCCCATACCATTTATAATATAGGACATTCTAATCCCGTTCCTCTCATGGAGTTTATCTATACTATTGAGCAAGTCAGCGGAAAACAAGCGATAATCAAAATGGAAGATATGCAAGCAGGTGATGTTTATTGCACCTATGCCGACACGACTCGATTCGAACAAGATTTGGGATATCGCCCCTCTATCTCTGAAGGGATCAAGCATTTTTACGATTGGTACCAAAGTTTCTATAAAGAATAATTTTTTAAAAATGAACGGTCTGATGTATTTTATCACAAAATACATATCAGGCCATTTTTCTATTCCATAAAATAGTCCTTCACTAAATCGCCAGAACAAAAAACAAAGTCGACCACCTTCTCCAACTTTATCTACTGTTATTTTTCTAATTTGCGTTGGTATTCCAGCGTTTTCACGTAACTTTGTCTTTCTAAAAACAAATAGATTATCAAAATGAAACGTATTATAACACTATCGATTGTCTTCACTCTTATCCTATCTTTGTGCCCCAATATCCATGCACAAGAAAATGAGACACTAGTGCTAATAGACACAGACATGGGTAAAATAAAGGTGAAACTATACAATGACACACCTTTACACAGAGAAAATTTTATCAAACATGTAAAAGATCACCTATACGATGGTCTTCTATTTCATCGGGTTATTAAACAATTCATGATACAAGGAGGAGACATTAACTCTAAAGATGCTCCACTTGATGCCCATTTAGGAGATGGAGACCTAGGATATACCATTCCAGCCGAGTTTGTTTATCCCAAACATTTTCACAAAAGAGGGGCACTTTGCGCAGCAAGAACCCCTGATGAAGAAAATCCCGAAAAAGCATCCTCTGCGACTCAATTCTACATTGTCACTGGTAAATTCTTTACAGAAATGGACCTAGACAAAATGAGTAAAGAAAAAGGCATCACATTCACACCCGAGCAAAAAGAAGCATATATGTTAGAAGGAGGAGCTCCACATCTCGATGGTAATTATACTGTCTTTGGCGAAGTAATTCATGGAATGAAAGTAGTGGATAAAATTCAGTTTATCAAGACTAACGAAAATGATCGTCCTTTGAAAAATATCAAAATTAAATCAATGAAAATCGTAACTAAATAATAAAAAATGGAGAATACAACAGAGACTGTAGTACTTATGCACACTAGCATGGGTGACATTAAACTTAAGCTATATAATGATACACCTTTGCATAAAGAGAATTTTATTAAACTCGTCAAAAAAGGACAATACAACGGTTTACTATTCCACCGGGTCATTAAGGACTTTATGATCCAAGGAGGAGACGTAACATCTAAAGATGCCCCTATGAATAAGCAATTAGGCGCTGGTGATTTAGGATATACTGTACCGGCCGAATTCCGCTATCCAAAATATTTCCATAAAAAAGGTGCTCTTTGTGCGGCACGTACAGGTGATGAAGTAAATCCAGAAAAAGCCTCCTCCGCTTCTCAGTTCTATATTGTCACTGGTAAAAAATATAGTGAACGTGAGCTAAGTCAAATGGAAAAGCAACTAGAAGGACGCTTAAAACAAGAGATCTTTGGTCGTCTTCAAAATGAAAATAAAGCTAAGATCATGGAACTCTATCGTAGCGGAAATAAAGAGGAACTCGCAATTCTACGCGATACTCTTATCGGAAAAACAGAAATAGAAGCCGAAAAGAGAAAAGACGAAACTAAGTTAAGTCCAAAATTAAAAGAAGCCTATATGACTGTTGGTGGCGTTCCTTTCCTTGACAATCAATATACGGTATACGGAGAAGTCATCGAAGGTATCGATATTGTAGACGCCATACAACGTGTAAAAACGAATCGTCAAGATCGTCCTACTGAAAATGTGGTGATTAATTCTATTGAAATTTTATAATAGCTCGTATCAGCAAGTACACGACTTGCATTATTTAATACCCCAAAAGGATATGTCAATAAATAAATTTGGCGTATCCTTTTGCTCTATATTAGATATAAATTTTCATGATATCAATAAAAACAAATAAGGCAAAAACATCTGTTTTTAGAATATAAATAAGAAATGGATCCTGACTTAAGAAAAATTATACATATTGATATGGACGCTTTCTATGCTTCTGTTGAACAACGCGATAATCCAAAACTTTGCGGCAAGCCAATAGCCGTTGGTCATGCGGAACAACGAGGTGTTGTGGCAACAGCAAGCTATGAAGCTCGAAAATTCGGTATTCACTCCGCTATGTCTTCTCAAAGAGCTAAACGACTTTGTCCTAACCTTATCTTCGTTGAAGGACGTATGGATGTTTATAAAGCTGTATCCCAACAAATACATGCTATTTTTCAAGATTATACGGACATCATAGAGCCTATCTCTTTAGATGAGGCATTTTTAGATGTTACAACGAACAAAAAAGAGATATCTTTTGCCGTTGAGATAGCGAAAGAAATAAAGAATAGAATTAAAGAAGAATTAAACCTCGTGGCATCTGCCGGAGTTTCATATAATAAATTTCTTGCTAAAATAGCATCAGACTATCGCAAACCCAATGGACTATGTACCATCCATCCTTGCCAAGCTCTAAAATTTATCGGAAGTCTTCCTATTGAATCTTTTTGGGGTATTGGTCCTGTAACAGCTCTTAAAATGCATAAATTAGGTATCCATACAGGTTTAGATCTACGGGAATGTTCTTTCGATATGCTATCTAGACAATTTGGAAAAATAGGCAAAATCTATTACGATTTTGCTCGTGGTATTGACAATCGTCCTGTTGAAACAATACGAATACGAAAATCTGTGGGTTGCGAACATACCCTTGAAAAAGACATTAATCGTAAATCGTCTGTAATCATCGAGCTCTATCATGTAGCGACAGAGCTTGTAGAACGTCTAGAGCGTTCTCATTTCAAAGGGAATACACTGACCCTAAAAATTAAATTCCATGATTTTAACCAAATTACCAGAAGTCTTAGCCGTCCCTTCGAATTAACAACTTTAGATAAAATATTACCCCTTGCTAAAGAACTACTAAACAATGTAGAGTATGAGAATCACCCCATACGACTCATAGGACTTGCCGTATCCAATCCCGTAAAGGAAGGAGCGACTTCTAAAGAGCAATGGATACAGCTAAAAATCAAATTTAATAAATAAAGGACTAGAATGTCAGCTTCATCATAAAACGGACACCACTCTTTTGAATGCCTGGATGATCTTTATAATTCAAACGCCACACATAATCTAAACGCAAGAATTTAAAGATATTCTCTACACCAACACCAACCTCCATATATGGTTTTGCAGGATTCATCAAATAAGATCCTTCTGGAAATTGATATAAGCCCTCATTTTTATCTGCTAAAAATGGATTATTCTTATCAGACAAATGACCAAACATACCTCTGAAAGAAAACACCTCTCTCCATTTTAATTTTTTTATTAATGGGATACGATTAAACAACGCCCCATTCATAAAATAAGTAACATCCCATGAAGCATATTCGTCATTGATAAACTCCATAGCATTCATATTTGTATATGATTCAGGCTGCACCAAATATGATAAATTCGCATTCGGCAAAATCAATAAAGGATAAGGTACTTTCGTCCAAACCTTACCGGCCTTTGCTAAAATATCAACATAACCAAAAGCTGAGAACCAAAAACGTTTTTGAATTCCAAACTCCGTCTTTTGATAATCATATGAACTGCCTAAAAAGCCCTTAAAGGCCATCGTATGATTCAATGTGAAGACAGGAGCGTCAAGCGTAATCGGATAACGATAGTTTCGTGTTTGATAAAACTTCTCATTCGGAGCGAAACGTAACTTAAACTCAACTTCCGACATTTGATATGAATCAACTGGTGTAGCCGTACCATCTGCTCCAATCCTATCAAAAGCAGCATATCCTGTAGCATACTCTTTGAAATTCCGAAGAACAGCTCCGTAAGCCCACCCATTATAATGCTCTCGATAATAGGTTAACTCCATATTTCTCAAATAAGTAGCTCGTGTATCTTTTTGACGTTTCAAGGCTAAAAACATATTATCCTTATTCGTATACATATATTGCTGACCTAGCTGATTAATATCATACATATATTCAAATCGAATAGAATGAACAGGGAACTCTTTTCGATAATCTTTCTTGTCTATAAAAGAATATTCTACAAGTCCATCATATTTCACCTTTCTATCTTTCGAACCATAAGCAACATAACCATCCAAAAATAAGCGTTTGCTCAATGCGGTTGTCGTCGCCCCACCTACACGGAAACGTGCACCTTCAATCGCATTCCCACTGATATAAGTGTTCATCGGACCAAACTCAAACTTACTTTTTTCTTTTACCTTATTGGTTTGCACATAACCTGATGTCAAAATAGACACCACCTTCTCTGTCACATAAAATATAGGAACAGCTCGTAACTTAGCCATCAATTGCTCCACTGTATTCTTTTTACGGGAAGCGACTTCTGCGGGACGATTCTCCGCCCAATATTCATCAGATCGACGATAAGCTTCTACCGGAATAATTACAGGTGCACTCTCTTCAAAGACTTGGGGATCCTCCGGAGCCTCAAACGCTTGATTTGAATAAATATTTAACCGACGAGCATACATTCCTTTAGATTTTTCCGTCAATTTAAAATCCACATTTATATCATCTTTCGTTATAATACGAGTTCCATCTGCAGCACGATCAAACGTTTGCTCTATTGTCATACCTCCCACAAAGTTCAAATTAATCTTCTTGGGAACATTCAATTTTACTCGCTGAACAAAATATGTAGAATCAAGTGTGATAAATAAATGGCCAGTGAAGCCAAATGTCTCTGGTGTAAATGGCGCAAAGCCTAAATCTACACATTTTTGACCTGCAACCACAACCGTATCCAACAAATAATATTTATAAAAATTAGGTCCCATTGTTGACATAGGACTAACGAAACGATTCAAGAATAGTGGTATATCATTTTGAAAGATGTTAACTTCACGAAACACTTCATTTAAGAATTGCCGCATACCATCACGAGAGAAAATCTCATCTACTCCAGCCGCCTTTGTTGCCTTTACAACACGACGTTCTATTTTAGGGTCTTTCCGATAATAAACAGATTGTAACTTTTCTCGCTCCGACAAAGGCAAAATAGTTTTTCCTACCTCCAATGTATCCACAAACTCATTCAAGAAATCAAACTTACCTGGTTTTCCGTTTTTCTTCGGTTTTGCCTCGTAATCATTCATAGCAAATACCATTTTCTCGTATTGATTATAACGATAATAATCATGATTTCTAGGATCGTTACTCTCTCTACGCTCAATAGCATTCTTGATAAAGATTACAGCTGGATTATCTTTCTTTCTATATTTCTCCTTTCCTGGCTTAATAACAACTTCGGAAAGAGCTATACTAGTAGGAGCCAACTCTATACGAACACTCTTTGTTTTGCCTGGCACAAAACGCATTTCTTTCTCTGTATATCCCAAATACGAAACTTGCAATGTTCGCACTGCAGAAGAAGATGTCAGTGTAAAATTTCCATCCAAATCTGTCGTAGCCCCAATCGTTGTTCCTTTCAACAAAACAGCCACATATGGCAATGGCTCCTTTGTAATAGAATCTGTGACTATACCTTTGATTGTATAATTTTGGCCCTTCGCTCCCAAAGCGATCACCATAAATAAAAATAAAATTATTACTTTTTTATTCATTAGATCCAATAAACCTCATTAAAAACTTTGCAAAGTTACAACTATTTTTCAGACACATCCATACTGAAATAGCAAGATTATAGGCAATTTAAAGACTATTTTCGTCAAACTGTTCCTCCAATATCAAATTCTTCACTCCCTAAATTTTCACAAGCAAACTCTTAACCTTTATTTAAGAACGACTTACTTGCAGACCTTTTCCTGAAAGACTCATCTCTACAAATCGTGCATTTGAGTTAGGTGGGCACATGATTAATCGCTTACGTATCTGAAACGCAGCATCTGTATCCTTGGCAACAATATAAAGATAACCTCCCCCCCCAGCTCCTGGCAATTTATACCCCAACGCATATGGTTTAATTTGTGCAATTATCGCTTCTACCGCCGGAGGATTTGTACCTGCGTCAAGCGATTTATTTTGCTCCCAACTTTTCCCGACTAAAGCCCCAAAAGATAAGAAATCTCCTCGCAGTATTGCTTCATACATATCTAACGCATGAGATTTCATTTCCGCCAAAAGGTCCAAATGCGCTCCACTATTTAAAAACATTCCTCTAACGATCTCCGCAAGTATGTCTTTTGCTGTACGTGTTATGCCGGTATAATATAATAAATGACATTGACGATATTCTGAATCTGTAAATAAATACTCTGGCAACCAACGAACTAATGGACTTTGATTAAAACCCTCATTGGTTTGCAGCAATTTCAATCCATGTAAGATTCCTCCATATTGATCCTGCCAACCACCACCTGTAGTCAGCAATTGCTCTAATATCAACGTTCGGCAACCTATTTCGTTCTTATCCCAAGCTAAACCACAAAAATCTGACAATGCTCCTAACACGGTTGCCGCTAATATTGAACTTGTACCTAAACCTGATCCTGCCGGAATAGCCGCTAATAATGTTAACTCCAAACCTCCTCCAAACACTTTTAGTTGTTCTTCTAACGACAGATATTTCTCTGCCGCGAACTCTGGAGCAAACCCCGCTAAGGCCAACGCTGCTTTCGGTATAGAAAATGGAGAACCTACCTTTTTATAATCTCGAAGCTCATCCCATGTAGAGATCACCTCCATCGCCCCCATATCTATCGAACGAAGTATAATTTTATGAGTAACAGATGGCTTTACATACACTTGCAACGGAGGCTGCCCATTTAACTCTATCGCAACATTTACCACATTTCCTCCTGCATACAGACAATAAGGGGGCGTGTCAGTCCACCCTCCAGCTAAATCCACACGCACAGGACTTCTTCCCCACACTATCTGATCAGAATATACATTTAATCGAGGATTTTGTTTATCTTCTGACAACGAGCCAACAAGTCCTTCTCGCAACAAACCAAATGCTTTATGCTCCTCTTCCGCAAAGGCTTCACCTAATAATTTCTTTACTTGCGAACGAAACATGTAATTATGTATTTGTTTCATCAACGGAGCATCTTCAGGCAATGGTGCTGGTAATGCTATTCCTTCTTGGACAAAAGCATATGCAGCATCTTGCAAATCTAATTGATAAAACACACTTTTCTCTTGATTTAAAGCAAGTAAAGACCAATCCTTTCTCCGAAACAATTCTCTTTGAGCGACTAAACGTGATAAATTCGCTTGATCTGATATTTCGTTGGCCGAAAGTTTATGAGCTGATAACCAAATAAAACGCCCTTTCTCTAAATTTGGTTCTGAAATCATCCAACGTAAAACATAGCCTAAATCATCTATCGTATGACATACAGGGAATAAGGGAGCCGCCTGTAAATCATCACACATAGGTAACGTTATCTTTCTCTCTTCCAGCCAATGTAATACAGAGCGCTCCATAAACCGAGTGTCCGGCTGATTTAAAGCACCTCGAAATGAATCTTCAAAACCATATGGCCTAGCTACCCAGTCAGAATCCCCAATAGGAACCACATCCACACAAACTCCTTCCGGCAAAGTTAAAATCCAATCATTTTCAGGCACACCTGTTATTATTTGGCGACTAGCCAACGTCCAATGTCTACCTACATAACTATTCTCCACCCATAATTCAGAATTCACAGATGTCAACGCATTACATAAAATTGAATTTTGAGTGAACATCGCCGGATGAGGTTTTACTTTCCGCTGCATGATCATACGTTGATCACGTACTAAATTTTGTACAGCTAATGTAGAAGAGATCAATTCACGACTCGTTCCATAATGATAAAATTCTCCTCCGGGAAGTGGCAAGATAGTAACAGTCAACTGATTAATATCCATATCTTTTAAACGGGGATGTTCCCCTAGCGCTAATCCAAATTCACCATAAAGATCGTATGCTTTCATATTCTTACCATCTTCGTCATACGAACGCTTCATCAACATAGAGATCGCTCGATCACTCAACAACCACACGCCAATATCCATCAAGAAGAGATAATTCCCAGCTAAAGAGGCTAAAGTCTCCAATGATGGTTTCTGTAGCATAAAATCTAATACATCTGGAGATTTTCGACTGGACACAAACACTCCATGATTTTTAGCAAGAGAAGGATCAACCCAAAGGCCATAACACACCACATCCGCCTCCGGTATCTCTTGCAATGGCTGAGTCGCACGTATATACACGTCACCACTTGCTATCAATGTATGCATCGATGCAGGAGCTTTTTGCATTATTTGTTCGTAAAGGGGCAATTGCAGGGATAATAAATTCTGAGCTAATTTTTGTCCTCTAGCCCAACGAAACACAGGTATTGGCGTTAATATTTTACCTGATGAGGCATAACTTGGCAAACGACGGCTTTGCCCTCCCGCATGCAGTAGTATTCGCTTTTCTTTACTTAACCACTCATCTATAGATAGATTAGGAGCCTCCGCTCGCCGTGCAGCTTCAAGCAACCAAGTCGTTCCTCCTCCAGAACCTAACCGAGCTCCTTTAGGATCAGAAGAGCAAAACCACTCCTCATGACCAACATGCTCTATTGTATAAAAACTATCCACTAAATTTGGAGGTAAAGACAATAACTTTTTCATTTTTCCCAATCTCTATAAATTCATTAATGTATTTTTATAATGAACAAGCTTCGCCTGCCCTTTTCTTTTAAACTATACCTTTGCGTATAAGAGCATAGTTTGAAAAAAAAAACTGTAAATATATATATGTTATGAGAATTATCGTGTCTCCTTATTCTTTTAATTTTAGCCCTATTTATTATTATTCCACCACAATTTTTTGCATTTTTTATAATGCCATAATAAAATAAACGTTCTAACACTGAGAAGTTATTACCTATCGATGAATTATAATAGTAAAGACTCCAGCTCAACAAATAAACAGAACCTTCTCATTTGGAAACATAAAAAAAGCCCTTGAATTGATCTAACTCAAGGACTTTCTACTCTTATTGTTATAATTGCGGAGAGAGAGGTTTCTGAACTTGTCAGCCTATTCTCTCTGTATATCAGCGTTATAACATCAAG
>CAUWMZ010000078.1:0-13205 GCA_963560035.1 uncultured Parabacteroides sp. | reverse complement strand
GGAATGGCATCCGTAAAAGGTACTTCAATGGCATCATAATTATCGTAGCGGTCATAGGCAGCTTTGCCTTTCAGTTCCTTATGTTTGGAAAAGCGGAGGTTGTCTGCCATGCTCATCAGTGGCAATGGTTCATGACGACGGCCATGCTCTATGCTGGTAAACCAACATGAATTGCCTAATCGGGTATAATTACCGACATATCCCAATCTTGCAGCTTTAGCCTTGTCTTTCTCATCTACTTTAGCTCCGTCAGGAACGCCAAAAACCATATCATTTCCATTTCCTGTAGCACCTAACCAAACTTTGTTATCTTTTATCAAGGGAAAGACCTCTTTATAAGTGATTGCGTTCATGTTACCTATTACAGCAAACTTCTTCCCGGCTTCCACAATCCAAGCCAAGAACTCACGAAAGAGGGAGAACGGCGGATTGGTGATGATAAAATCCGCTTCATTACGAAGTTCGGTAACTTCTTTGCTTCGGAAATCCCCGTCACCATCCATATACTTCCATTCGAGGTCATCAATATTAATACGTCCGTCCCCGCTTTTATCTCGTTCCAAGATGAATATCTTACCTTTCACCTGTGCCTTGGACGGGTCGAATTGAGGCGCTTCTTGCTCAAACAAAGAGGGCTGATAAGGTGTTTTGTATTTTTTGCTATCCGGAGCATAACTCGTAGAAATCAGTTTTTTCAAGCCTAACTCATCGAACTTGGCGGCAAAGTATCGGGTAAAGTTGCTCCATTCGGGGTCATCACAAGGAAGCAATACAGTCTTTCCCCTAAACACGTCCGGGTCATATTCAAGATAGGCATTCATTTCAATCTCTATGTCATGAAATTGCGTATAGAACTCATCATTCTTAGCCGCCTTAGCTTCTTTTAGATTAGTATTGCCCATATGTCTATTTTTTTTATTTCGTTAGGTACAAGAAGTGTACGCACATCCACATTCAGTATTTCCGCTATCCTGTATAGTACGGGTATAGGCGGTTGCACTTTGTTCGTGGCGTATAGATTGACCATATTAAAACCTTTGCCAAGTCGTTTAGCCAATTCAGTTTGACTAATCCCCGCCTCAATCAATGCTTCTTTTATCCGATTCATTGCGACATCTTCTTTAACTTGTCACAAAGGTATATAATTTTATTGGGTAAACCACTGTGCTCTTAAAAGAAAGTATTTCGTTAATGGCTTATCCCAAGCTATTTTGGAAAATTCTATTTGTTTTTTCGCCAGTCGATTTTATAAAACTGCCGCCGATAGTTCGTACTTTTGAAAAAAAACTCTCTAGAGATTTTGTGTTTACACTATACACTATCCACTCCTACTATCGCCCCATACGATCAAATCTCACCACACTTATCTATACCCCATCTTATAGCGTTATGAAATAATTTTCCAAAATACGCTTAACAAGATTGAATATTTATCCAAACACGCTATACAACTATTTACATAAAACTCTATCTTTGTCACACGAGAAGCAAATGAGCTCTCAAATATATGGTCAAAATTCACATATATTTTACACCCAAAAATCAAGTGTCTTAATAAGCAATTGACACCAAACATGTTACATGAAATATATGAAGAGTAAAAGTTTAGTATCTATCGATCAATGTACCAAAGAGGACATTCTTCGTATTTTGGATAACGCAAAGAAGTTTGAAGAAAATCCGAACCGGAAATTATTGGAAGGCAAAGTTGCCGCCACCCTGTTCTTTGAACCCTCCACACGTACAAGACTTAGTTTCGAGACTGCCGTCAATCGTTTAGGCGGGCGAGTAATTGGCTTTTCTGATGCATCTACTACAAGTTCTTCGAAAGGAGAAACTCTAAAAGATACCATTTTAATGGTTAGCAACTATGTAGATTTAATCATAATGAGACACTATCTGGAAGGTGCGGCCAGATATGCTTCTGAGGTAACAAATGTTCCTATCATCAACGCCGGAGATGGAGCGAATCAACATCCCTCACAGACCATGCTGGATTTATACTCCATCCGCAAGACACAAGGTAAACTTGACAACTTGACAATCACCATGGTTGGTGATCTGAAATATGGACGAACCGTACACTCCTTAATTGTCGGTATGTCTCATTTCAACCCCACTTTCCACTTCATCGCTCCCAACGAACTGCGTATGCCGGATGAGCAAAAGAACTTCTGCGATAAACATGGATTGAAATATGAGGAGCACACGGACTTCACGGAAGATATCATCAACAAGACAGATATCCTTTACATGACCCGTGTACAACGTGAACGCTTCACCGACTTGGAGGAATATGAACGAGTAAAGAATGTATACATTCTACGCAACGACATGCTGAAAAACAGCCGAGAGAACTTACGTATTTTGCATCCACTTCCTCGTGTAAATGAAATCGCTTATGATGTTGACGATAATCCAAAAGCTTATTACATTCAACAAGCGCGCAACGGATTGTTCGCCCGTCAGGCTATTATTTGCGAAGTTTTAGGTATATCTATTGATGAATAAAAACAAAGTGTTATGTCAGCAGAAAAGAAAAAAGAATTACAGGTCGCCGCTTTAGAGAATGGCACCGCTATTGACCATATCCCCCCCAGCCAACTATTCAAGGTGGCTTCTTTGTTGGAGTTAGATAAGATGGATAATACCATCACTATCGGAAATAATCTCCACAGTAACAAGATGGGTAGCAAAGGCATGATCAAAATCGCCAATAAGTTTTTCGAAGAAGATGAGATCAACCGAATCGCGTTAATCGCCCCCAACGTGATCTTAAATATTATCCGCGACTATGAGGTCGTAGAGAAAAAAACCGTCACACTTCCCGATGAGTTAGTTGGATTGGTAAAATGCAACAATCCTAAATGTATCACGAACAATGAGCCGATGTTATCTCGTTTCGACGTGATCGACAAGGAAAAAGGAACCATCAAATGTCACTATTGCGAACGCAAGATCAATAAAGAAGACATTATCATTAAATAATAACCATACTGAAAAATTGGGAATAGAGATAATCATAATATACTCTATTCTCAATTTTCATTTAATAATACGCTCGATATGAAACATGATTGGAAACCGGGAACCATGATCTATCCATTACCTGCCGTAATGGTTAGCTGTGGTAGCGCTCCTTCTGAATACAATATTATAACAGTCGCCTGGGTAGGTACGATCTGCACAAATCCGGCAATGTGCTATATATCCGTACGACCGGAACGATTCTCTTATCCGATCTTAAAAAAGAACATGGAGTTCGTCATTAATCTGACGACAAAAGAATTGGCCTATGCCACCGATTGGTGTGGCGTAAACTCCGGAAAAGACCACTATAAATTTGAGGAAATGAAGCTCACGCCCGGAAAAGCCACTATTGTTAACGCACCGATCATCGAGGAATCCCCTCTTTGCATCGAATGTAGAGTAAAAGAGGTTATCGCACTGGGTAGTCACGATATGTTTATCGCCGAAGTGGTAAACGTACAAGCAGACGATAAGTATCTGGATCCTCAAACAAACGCTTTCGATATGCAAAAAGCAGATCTGCTTGCCTATTCTCATGGAAAATATTATGGCTTAGGAGAATTTGTTGGTAAATTTGGATGGTCTGTAAAAAAGAAAAAATAATAGCATGAAAAAAGCATACCTCATAGGACTTTTACTCTCCCTAAGCTTGGCGACGAATGCGCAAAGTATCATGCAAATGAAAGACAAGCCTTTCAATTTTGGAGCGAAAGTGGGTTTCAACGCGACATTTCCCGTGATCAACTCTCTTTCTATCAATGGAAAAGAGGCGGAGAATATTAACATTGAATATAAGGTTGGCTATTTGGCCGCAGCGATATTCCGTATCAATATAAAGAGGTTCTTCTTGCAACCTAGCATCGCTTGGCATCGCTCGGAAAGTGATATTAGCTTTTCTATCCCCAAAAATGTAACGAATAACCAAACCATGGCCGAACAACTTAAGCCTACCGACTTTATGAAAATGAAAACCAATTCATTGGAACTACCGGTCATGCTAGGATATGATTTAGTAAAAAAAGGTCCCTATGGACTGAACATCATGGCCGGTCCTAAATTCAAATACAATTATAAAATAGCATACTCCGTCGAATCATCCATGGCACACATGGAATACATCAACGACAACACCCCTTTCGGCATCAACATCGCCACAGGTGTCGGGGTTTGCATCGGACGGCTATTCTTTGATTTCGTCTATGAATTCGGATTGAATCAAGTGGAATCGGATTTTAAGAAACAAAATAATCCCGTACCCGAGATCACTTATGACATCAGCATCGATAAACGAATAAATGTCATGAGTATATCCCTCGGTTTTTTATTCTGACATCGATCAACATATCGCGATATGCCGCCAAAGCACAAGGATATTATATTATGTCTCTATTTATTATTGTATGATATTTATGATTTTATTTGCCGGATTAAGCGGATATTGATCTGACAAATCCAGAGATTTCACCATATGCAATGTTCCTCGTTTATACTTTTGGAAATGCCGTGAGGCGATATGCGACTTATACGCCTCTTGGCTGACATACGTCTCAAGAATCGTAATTTTACATGGATTCTCTTTCTCCGCGACAGCATACATCGTCAACACACCCGGCTCTGTGCATAAAGAGATTTCACCAACCTCAATCGCATATTTCATATACTCATCCAAATATTGCGGATAAACCTCAATCTTTGACAAACGCACGATACCGTCAGATTGCATCGATTGTTTAGCGCACACCTCTACTACTTTTTTATCACCATTCATAGCCCTACTATCTCTCTGAGCCATTAATACATGAAACGAAATCACACCCAAAAATAACAAAAAAAACTTTCTCATCTATAACCCTCATTTTAAATATTGTCCTCTATCTAACAACGATCTTCATCCATCTCAGCTTTGGCTCAGAGACTCCACCTTGCGGACAAGCACCTTATCTATTCGAGCGCCATCCATATCAACGATCTCAAACTCAAAATTCAGCCAACAGAGCGTCTCTCCTGTCTTGGGCACACGCTCCAAAAGCTCCAAGATTAACCCACTCAACGTGTTATAATCATGCTCGGAATAAAGATCCTCCATATCAAAACGCTCCAAGAAATCATAAAAAGAATACTGACCATCCACCAACCAAGAACCATCCGCACGTTGAACCATCTCCTGCTCCTCTCCGATCTCCGGCACTTGACCGATCAAACCCTCCAAGATATCCCTTAGCGTAATTATACCTTGTATACCGCCAAACTCATCCGTCACCAATCCATATTTAGCATGGGTCCGCTTAAATGCCTCCATCGCATTATAGACACTCTGATTCTCCGGGACGAACTGGGCGGGACGAATCACCTGCTTCAGCGAGAAGCCCGGTTGAGCGATCTTCCCAAACAAATCCTTAAGATAGACCACCCCTACGATCTCATCCAACTTTCCCGAAGAGACAGGATAGACATTAAACAAATTCGCCTCAACCTTCTCGCAAATACTATTCACACTATCATCCACGTCAATCCATACCAAATCATTACGATGCGTCATGATAGAGCCCACATTACGATCCCCCAGATTAAAGACACGCTCCACGATATCCTGCTCCACCTCTTGAACCTCGCCACCATTAAGTCCCTCCTTAACGATCGCCTTAATCTCCTCTTCCGTCACCTTATTCTCCTCGTGCGTATCCAAACCGAGCGATTTCACGACCAAAGCCGTACTCTTTGACAACAACCAAACGAAAGGAGAAGAGATAAGCGACAATAGATTCATGGGTCTGGCCACCAACATAGACACCCGCTCCGCACATCCCATACCGATACGCTTCGGCACCAACTCTCCAAAAATCAATGTCAGATAGGTCACAAGAACAACGATAGTCGTTTTCGCTATTCCCAAAGCGTATGGCTCCAAGAACGGCACCTGAGCGATCAACGCGGAAAAACCATAAGCCAATGCCTCTCCGGAATAAAGACCCGTCAAGATACCAATCAATGTAATGCCAATCTGAACCGTAGATAAAAATTTATCAGGCTCATTCGCCAACCGCAAAGCTACACTCGCGAACCTGTTACCGCGCTTAGCTTCCGTCTCCAGCCTTGTCTTTCGCGCAGAGACCAAAGCAATCTCAGACATCGCCAATAAACCATTCAACAAAATCAAGACAAGAATAATAACAATTTCCATTAACTCAATATTAGATTTTAAATTCAACTGCGAAGATAAAAAAACATTCCTTTTGCCGAAAAAATGAGAATCCGAAACTTAGAATGCCCCCTCAACTAAAAAACCTTTCGAAATTCTTGCTATTTCAAAAGAAAGACGTACTTTTGCAAGTATAAAAACAAAGTGTGATTAGAAATGCTCGATAAAATTAAAGCTCTACTTCAAGAAGTAGAGAATATGCAAGCGGCAAACGCCGAGGAACTAGAAGCTTTACGCATAAAGTATCTCAGCAAGAAAGGTGAGATATCTGCGTTGATGAATGATTTTCGTAATGTAGCGGCTGATCAAAAACGTGAGGTTGGTAAATATTTAAATGAATTAAAAGAGACCACCCAAAATAAAATCAACGAGCTAAAAGAAAGTTTCGAGAACGTACAGACTACGGACGATAGCATTGACTTAACACGTACAGCTTATCCCATCGAACTAGGTACTCGTCATCCTCTATCACTTGTTAAGAAAGAAATCTGTGACATATTCGGACGATTGGGTTTCAGCATCGCTGAAGGTCCTGAAATCGAAGATGATTGGCATGTCTTCTCTTCTTTGAATTTCGCGGAAGACCATCCGGCCCGTGATATGCAAGACACATTTTTCATCCAACACAATCCAGACGTATTGCTTCGTACGCATACTTCTTCCGTTCAATCGCGAGTTATGGAAAAGCAAGAGCCTCCTATCCGCATCATTTGTCCGGGACGTGTATATCGTAATGAGGCTATTTCTTATCGCGCTCACTGCTTCTTCCATCAAGTGGAGGCTTTGTATGTTGATAAGAACGTATCTTTCGCCGACCTAAAGCAGGCTTTACTTTTCTTCGCCAAGGAGATGTTCAGCCCGGAGACAAAGATTCGTTTACGTCCCTCTTATTTCCCATTTACCGAACCATCCGCCGAGATGGATATCTCTTGTAATATCTGTGGCGGAAAAGGATGTCCTTTCTGTAAAGGTACCGGCTGGGTAGAGATTCTTGGTTGTGGTATGGTAGACCCGAATGTCCTTGAGAATTGTGGCATTGACAGCAAAATCTATTCAGGCTATGCGCTAGGTATGGGTATCGAACGCATAACAAACTTAAAATACCAAGTAAAAGACTTACGCATGTTCTCAGAAAACGATATTCGCTTTTTGAGACAGTTTGAGTCAGCCAATTAAATTGAAAACCTAAATCATTTACCATCCCCCGGGCCTTAACCTAGCCCGGGGAAAACACATTTCGTTTATGATAATGAAGGTTTTCTTTTTAATGATAGGAGGAGCTATCGGATCAGCGCTACGATATGGTGTTTCCACGTGGGTGCAAAGAACGATGCTTTACTCCTTTCCTTGGGGTATTTTATCTGTTAATGTAATAGGCTCTTTCCTTATCGGCTTGTGTTGGAGCATAGCGGAATGTTATAATTTTTCAGCGAACTCAAAAGCTTTTATTTTTACAGGATTATTTGGTGGTTTTACCACTTTCTCATCTTTTGCGCTCGACACAATGGTCCTTATGCGCTCCAATGAATATAAAATAGCTTTTTTAATATTATCGCCAGTAATCTATTTGGATTATTCGCTGTCTTCATAGGCTTGATCTTAGGCAAAACCATTGTATCCTTGATTAAATAATTCTTTATCAACCTTATTCCTCCCAATAAAACAAAGCTAAAAAACGAATATTATCTCTTTACTTAAGAGAAAAGATTCTATCATATCCTTTTTTTGAAATATTACTCCTATATTTCACCATTAATATATACCTTTAGGCAACTAAAATCAAAGAGGACAAATGCGAAAAGAAGAAAGATATAAGGGGGTGTTGAATTGGTTTAAGGAGAACGTACCGGTGGCGGAGACAGAACTTCATTATGAAAATCCATATCAGCTACTTATCGCGGTTATCTTGTCGGCTCAATGCACAGACAAAAGAGTCAACATGATCACGCCGGCCCTATTTGAGGCATTCCCCACACCTGAAGTTATGGCAGCCGGCACTCCCGACGCGGTCTTTGAATACATCCATAGTATATCTTATCCCAATAACAAAGCCAAGCATTTGGTCGGTATGGCAAAAATGTTAGTGGAGAAGTTCAATAGCGTTGTTCCCTCTGATGTCAATGAACTGCAAAAACTTCCCGGCGTTGGAAGGAAAACAGCGAACGTCATCGCCTCTGTCATCTATGACAAACCGACCATGGCCGTAGATACTCATGTGTTTCGTGTCTCAAATCGTATCGGATTGACAAACAATAGCAAGACACCGCTTGAGACAGAAAAGGAGCTGGTAAAGAATATTCCATCCGAGCTGATACCTATCGCCCATCACTGGCTTATATTGCATGGCCGATATACCTGCTTGGCGAGAAAACCTAAATGTGAAGAATGCGGATTAAAGCCCTGGTGTAAATTCTTTTTGAAAAACGCATGATTATCGGGAAAAGAGACATAACAGCACTTGTCGTCTTGCTGCTATCAGCAATTGTTTGTGTGAAATATTTCTATAAGGACATGAACAATGCACGAAATATGGCCAAGACAAACCCCTATAGCCTGATTCTCCCTACCGCACAAACCGTTTTCAATGTCGAACGCCCTTCCGTTTTTAAGAAAATGATATTGCCCATGAAACATATACAGGCAACTATCGAGGAGCATGTTCCTCCCGTTTTCTTATCCATCGTAAATGAATGCGCCGACCTCTCTTCTTTCATGGTCGCTTTTTATCCTGAAGGCTGCGTATTATACGCCTCTATTGATGCGCGTATCGCTCAACATATTTTCAAAAAGCTCGATGAATCGTACACTTTTCCCCCTCTAATACAGATGGAAGAGGACATCTCGGTCCGATATTATCCGGATATTAACAGGCGCTTCTTAGGCTGCTATTATCACAATGGCATCTTTGTCGCCTCTTTCTGCAAAAATCTCCTAACAGATACAGCGGAGAAACAGCAGTCTTGCCCCTCGCATATCATAGCGGGACTCAAAGAACTCACGAGCAAGAAAAGCAAAAAAGAGGCAATACAGCTCTTCATGCCCGGTGACTCGCTCAATCTATATGTGCAAATTAACGATACGCTGCAATGGAGGATTCAAGACCAATGGCTTGATATGGATCTCTTTTATAATGACGGAAGTCTTTTTTGCTTTCATGAGCACCCCTATCGATCAACCTTAGACTCACTTTACCCCTCCATGCGCGACACTATCACGACTCGACTGCGGCAACTGCTTCCGGCAATTGAAACCTCCACGCTAGTCAGCCATGACGACACATCCGCCTATTTCACCATACGCTGGAGATAAGAAAACGTTTATATGGTAAGTGTCAAGCCATCGTATGAATAATGAACATGCTCCGGCAACTCCCGCTCAATCTGAGCATGCAGCCCTATGCTATGACCCATATGGATCAAATAGGCTTCTTTGGGCTGAATACGCTCAATATTTGCCAATGCCTCATCCAAGCTCTCATGAGACAGATGCTCCTTCTTTCGCAAAGCGTCTATAATCAGCAAATCTAAATTCCGTAATTTAGAGAATTCCTCTTCCGGGATATATTTCAGATCTGTCAAATAAGCCATATTCCCTAAGCGAAAACCAAAGATCGGCAAACGCGCGTGCATCAATCGGATTGGAGTCACCGCTACACCCGCTGCCTCAAAGGGCTTATTCTCTATCGCATGAAGCAACAAATTGGGGACTCCCGGATATTTATTCTCCAAAAAGGCATAAGGCATACGCGTCTTTATTGCCTTCACGACATTATCCTCCGCAAAAATATCCACGTCCTTATAACGTCCGAATGGACGTAAATCATCCAATCCGCCCACATGATCGTAATGCTCATGCGTCAATAATACCGCATCCAGATGATCGATTTTGTTCGTAATCATTTGCCAACGAAAATCGGGACCACAATCAATCAAGAGCCTCTTTCCTTCAATCTCCACCAACACCGAAGCCCGCATACGCCAATCACGCGGATCTTTACTGGTACATACCTCACAATGGCACCCTATCTCCGGATTTCCTGTAGATGTACCTGTTCCTAAAAAAACGATCTTCATTATTATCTAACACCCTATGGTGATCTAAAACTACATTATTCCGATTTTATCAGACTCCACACCGGTCCGAAGATTAGCCTACATAACGAACTTCCGGCATAAGCTCTATACCGAAACGCTCTTTCACGGCTGTACGAATGCTCTCCGCAACCAACGCGATCTCATGCCCTTGCGCATCTCCTAAATTCACCAAGACCAACGCCTGTTTCTCATATACGCCAACAGGACCATGATTCTTTCCTTTGAACCCACATTGCTCAATCAACCATCCTGCCGGAATTTTTATCTTCCCCTCACTACCGGGATAAGAAGGCATCTCCGGATAGCGTTTCTTCAAATCGGCGAAATGCTCTTCCGTTATCATTGGATTCATAAAGAAACTGCCCGCATTGCCCAACACTTCCGGATCTGGCAATTTCTGCTTGCGAATCGCTATGACAGCATCACGCACATTCTTCAAATTCACTTCCGGACAGTTGGATAACTCCGCTCTCAAATTGCCATACTCAACATCGAAAACAGGTCGCTTGGATAGACGAAGCGTCACATGGGTGACGATATGCGGGTCGTTATGCTCATTCTTAAAGTAGCTATAACGATAGCCATACTCACACTCTTCTCTCGTGAATATTCGCTTCTCAAACGTCAGCTGATTATATGTCTCCACTTTTTCTATCACATCTTTTATCTCCACGCCATAAGCGCCGATATTCTGAATAGCGGCAGCTCCCGCTTCTCCAGGTATCAATGACAGATTTTCTATACCACCCCAACCCTTTGAAACAGCATAAGCCACCACATCATCCCACAACTCTGCCGCTCCTACACGAAGTAACACTGTTGTGTCATCTTCTCTCACGACAGACATCCCCTTTATAAGAGAATGAACAATAATGCCATTAAAATCATTGATAAATAGCAAATTGCTTCCGCTTCCGATATGCAGCGACAAACATTCCTGAAAATATTCGTCATGCAAAATGCGTTGCAACTCTTCTTCCGACTCATACTCCATAAACCAACGGGTCTTCACGGGAAGATGAAATGTATTATGTTTCTCTAGCGAGTAGTTTTGCTCTATTCTCATCTTTAATCTCTATTTTTAGACAAAAATAAGCAGAAGCCGCGAATTAAAGACACAAATCCCCGAATAAAAGAGGAGAAGAAGAGCTCTTTCGGCTCAAGGGGCATAAAACAATCGCCTGAAAGAGATGCAAGTCTTGAATTACAAGACATCAAGCGCTGACAGTTTTATATCTTTCTATATATCAAGAGTTATACGCAACAGCTTCTCGTAATTTTTTGTTGATCAATTAACATATTTTATCTTTAAACGAATAACAAAGATTCATTCCTATTGTTTTATAAAAGATTTAAATTCAAAACCTCTAAAAGAATTTGAGCTATAGGACAAAAAAACATACAGCAAATATGTTTAACAACTAAAATATTTATTTATGAATAAGGCAGAATTAATAGAAGCTTTGGCAGAAAAAACAGGCATGCAAAAGCAAGAAGCGAAAAAAGTATTAGACGCATACATCGACATCGTAACCGAACGTATGTCCGCAAATGAGGAAATTGTACTTGTGGGTTTTGGCACGCTAACTCCAAGACCACAGACTCAACGATTGGCCAGAAATCCTAAAACAGGTACTCCTGTAATGATTCCGGCTAGAACAACGGTTAAGTTTAAACCGGGAAAATTCCTTTTGGAAGCTATGAACGCTCAGTCAAAATAGCATTGTCTATTAATGTTCATATCTCGTTTCAGTTTCCCCCTTTCTCTTGCCTCAAAATGTGCTTGAGAAAAGGGGAAAAATCCTGTTTCCCCTCTCTGATTAAACTATGTTTTCATCTATAATTTATGGCTTTGGGAGTGATTAACTAAACACTTCTCAAGTGATTAACTAAGCACTACCCCTACTCGCTAGTTAATCACTCAACAAGTGAATAACTATTCACTTAACACACTAATAACCAAATATATACAAATCAGTAGCCTTGTTGGAATGTTTTATCTTGAAATGAAATGATTCGAAAGGGAAATCTGTCCACAATGACGACCATTTCTAATGGGACATTTCGCATATTCTATATTTTTTAGCCGACACACAACCCATCGTTTTAAAGAAATGCTTACATTTGAATCCAAAAAAAATCATGAAAGTTGTTAATCTGGGAGCTACAAACTCCATTTTAAGCAAGTTCGTAGCAGAACTTAGGGATATAGAGATTCAAAAAGATAGCCTACGATTTCGCAGAAACATAGAACGTATTGGAGAGGTCATGGCCTACGAAATCAGCAAGGATTTTCATTACAGCACGAAAGATATTCAGTCTCCTCTAGGTATCGCCCCCATGAATACACCGGACGACTCAATTGTAATCAGCACGATCTTACGAGCCGGATTACCTTTTCATCAAGGCTTTCTTCGCTATTTAGATAATGCGGAAAATGCGTTCGTCTCCGCATATCGCAAATATAAAGACAGACTCAATTTTGATATTCATATCGAATATATCGCGTCTCCTCGCTTAACGGGCAAATCGCTTATTATCTCCGACCCTATGTTAGCGACAGGCAGCTCCATGGAGTTGGCGTATGAAGCCCTCTTGACCAAAGAAGAACCGGCACACGTCCATGTGGCTTCTATTATCGCCAGCAAACAGGCTCTTGAATATCTGCAACAAAAAATGCCACAAGACAAAACAACTATTTGGGTAGCGGCTGTCGATGAGGAACTAAACGACCACTCCTATATCGTCCCCGGATTAGGTGATGCCGGAGATCTTGCCTTTGGCGAGAAAGAATAGTACCTTACACGAGGTCGCTAAGCTCTTGGGTGTAGAAATGAGAGAACTCTTGAACGATTCAGAAAATATTTAGAAATAGAAAAGTC
>CAUWMZ010000077.1:0-13877 GCA_963560035.1 uncultured Parabacteroides sp. | reverse complement strand
GGTGTTATCAATCTGGAATGAGTATCCGAAGCATCAGTTCTTCTCTCTTGATTTCGCATAATACAGTCAAACGGTATATCCATATATACGAAGATATGGGTATAGAGCTGAAACGCCTGTTAAAAATGGACGAACAGCATTTGCGTGAACTTTTCGGAGCAGATATTGATAATAAATCTGTCTGACTTACAGAATATAAGTATCTTGAAGAACGTATACCTGAGTATATTAAAACGACTTAAATCCCGTGGAACTACAAGACGGTCTTTATATGAGAAATATCTAAAAGATCGCCCTAAGGGTTACAGCTATTGTTCATTTTGTTTGTATCTCAGACGTGAAAGGGAAGTGAAAATTCCTGTTGGGCGCATAGAACATATATCCGGAGATCAGATGTATGTGGATTTTGCCGCTTTTGCAGGCCATTATGGATGTGTTGTCTTCCCGGCAAGAGTGCGTAAGCCAAAAGACAAGGCCCTGGTTGAGAATGCCGTAAGATTGCTATACAGGGAGGTCTATTCAAAGATGACTGGATTGAAATTCAATGACCTTGAAGCATTGAACATAGAGATAATGAAACATACGGACGCGTTGAACAGCCGAAAGATGTACAATCGCGGTTACAGTCGCAGGGAACGTTTCCTTGAAGTCGAGAAAGACAGACACGGATTAAAATCAATCATAATAACATCACAGCTTCCTGTCGAAAGTTGGTATGACGCAATTGGTGATCCTACCGCGGCTGACGCAATCTTGGACAGAATTGTACATACCGCACACAAGATTGAGCTTACCGGAGATTCTGTAAGAAAAATTAATGCCAAAAAGAAGTAACATCTGCGGTAGATAATTATAACTAAAACTGACCCGGGTTAAATTGCATTTTTCTTTTCATAAATCCAATGTTTTTTAATGAGTCAATTGGGAGTATAATAGTAGGTCAACAGGCTTTATATTTTCCATTCATTTCCTCCACCGGTTTTTGTGTTTTTATGGTTAAAAAAGAAGCATTTCAGCAAGATCCACCTGCCAAAATGCTCCTCTACCAATGCCTCTCCTATCTTCTTTTAAAGCGGAGATTCTATTTGTTTCAATATGTGATATCCTTAATATGCTCTTGCGAACAACACACGACATGCAGAAGGTTTGCCTGTTACCATACACTTGCCTGGAGTCTTATCACCCTCCAATGGGATACAACGAATAGTTGCCTTTGTCTCATTCTTGATACGCTCTTCAGTCTCTGGAGTACCATCCCAATGTGCCATAATAAAGACACCATCCTCGATTTTCTCTTTAAACTCTTCATAGGTATCAACATTAATAATGTGAGACTGACGATGATCGTAAGCTTTCTTGTAAATATTCGCTTGAATTTCTTCCAACAAATTTTTAACATATTCTTCTATACCATCACAAGAAATTGTCTCTTTTTCCAATGTATCACGACGCATGATTTCAATAGTGTTATTTTCCAAATCACGACCACCCATTGCCAAACGAACAGGAACACCTTTCAACTCATACTCAGCGAATTTCCATCCCGGCTTTTTATTATCCGCATCATCATATTTCACAGAAATACCCATCGCTTTAAGTTTAGCGACCATTCCAGCGACTTTCTCGCTAATTTGAGCTAATTGCTCAGCACTACGATAAATAGGTACAATAACAACTTGTATCGGAGCCAAATGAGGAGGCAATACCAAACCATTGTCATCAGAATGAGACATAATTAAAGCACCGATCAAACGAGTAGATACACCCCAAGAGGTAGCCCAAGCATAATCACTCTTACCATTTTTATCAATAAATGTAACATCAAAAGCCTTACCAAAATTCTGTCCCAAGAAGTGAGATGTACCAGCTTGTAATGCTTTACCATCTTGCATCATCGCCTCGATCGTATAAGTGTCCAAAGCGCCGGCGAATCGTTCGCTCTCAGATTTTACGCCACGGATAACTGGCATTGCCATATAGTTTTCAGCGAAGTTCGCATAAACGCCTTGCATCTTCTTTGCTTCCGCCTCAGCCTCTTCACGAGTAGCATGAGCTGTATGACCTTCTTGCCACAAGAACTCAGCCGTACGAAGGAACAAACGAGTACGCATCTCCCAACGCATCACGTTCGCCCATTGGTTACACAAAACTGGTAGATCACGATATGAATGGATCCAGTTCCTATAAGTATTCCAAATGATCGTCTCTGATGTCGGACGGATAATCAACTCCTCCTCCAACTTTGCGGCAGGATCTACTACAACTCCCGTACCATCATGATTCGTTTTCAAACGATAGTGAGTTACCACAGCACATTCTTTTGCGAAACCCTCTACGTGCTCAGCCTCTTTACTCAAGAATGATTTCGGAATTAATAATGGGAAATAAGCGTTCACATGGCCTGTTTCCTTGAACATATCGTCCAGGATTCTTTGCATCTTTTCCCAGATCGCATAACCATAAGGCTTAATTACCATACAACCACGGACAGCGGAATTTTCCGCTAGATCTGCCTTAATCACCAAATCTTGATACCACTGAGAATAGTTTACACTTCTCGGTGTAAGTTCTTTCAGCTCTTTTGCCATTTCTCTATATATCTAATATTATACTGTATTCTTTGAATTCTGAATGAATAATAAGTCGCAAATGAATAATAAGTCGCAAAGGTACAAATATATCCTTAACTTTGCCCACTCCTTACAGAGTAATATCAGATTATTTATTAATAATTTTGGGCCCTTTAAATAAGGGCTCTCATTACGAATGGTTCACTACTATCGATCTAAAGCTATCAAATATGCGACATAACATTATTGCACTCTACTTTATAAAGCTATCAAAATGGTTCTCGCTAGTTATGCCCATAATCGTGCTCTTTTATGAAAAACATGGTTTGGGATTGCAAGACGTATTTATTTTAAAAAGCGTCTACTCTATCGCTGCGGTCATACTAGAAATTCCATCGGGCTATTTAGCAGATGTATGGGGGCGCAAACGTTGCCTTCTATTAGGCAGCATTCTTTTCTTCGGTGGCTATCTTTGCTATTCTTTAACTTCTACATTTTTCGCTTTTTTATGCGCTGAGATCCTATTAGGTGTCGGACAAACGCTTGTCAATGGCGCTGATTCCGCCCTTCTCTATGACACGGCCGTATATTATAAGAAAGAGCATCTCTATCTACGTTATGAAGGACGCATCACTATGATTGGAAACTTTGCGGAAGCGATAGCGGGTATTTTCGGAGGTCTATTAGCCGCATATACTCTTCGCTTGCCCTTTTTCGCGCAAACGCTCGTAGCTTTTGTTGGTATTCCTGCAGCTATGATGTTACGAGAATACAACTGTAAGGACACCATTAATAGCCCCGCATCTGAAATTGTACGCATCATTAAATATTCACTTTTCACAAACAGAGCACTTTGCTACAATATTATGTTTTCTGGTATTATCGGAGCCTCAACATTAACGATGGCATGGTTCGTTCAACCAGTATTAATAACATTACACACTCCCACCTCCTATTACGGCCTCATCTGGACAGCGCTAAACATGACCGTGGGTATTGCGGCCCTCTATTCAGATCGTGTAGAACGACTTCTCGGTATGCACAAATCAAATACACTTATCTTGCTCGTTATCATAAGCAGCTATATCACATTAGCTTACAATCTATCTTATTGGGGAATAGCTCTTCTATTCATATTTTACATCATAAGAGGATTCGCCACCCCCATACTCAAAGGATATATCAACCAAATGACCTTCTCCGAAATGAGAGCCACGGTTTTATCGATACGCAATTTTATTATACGACTAATGTTTGCGGCAATAGCGCCTTTTATAGGATGGCTCAACGATGTCTATTCCCTATCTGTCGCTCTTTTAGTTTCAGCCGGAATTATTGCTCTACCCGGATTTTTATTCTTAGTTTTGCAATTCCGAAAAAACAAAACTAAAATTTAATAGCATGAAGAAACAACTTATGATCGGACTATTCACCGCATTAGCTTTTTCTGCGACGGCCCAGTCTAATGAATGGCAAGACGCAGCGGTCAACGCCGTTAATCGTGCGCCTATGCACACAAATTTCTTTGCCTACGAATCTATCGATGCCGCGACAAAAGCGATTAAAGAGCAGTCGTCTAATTTTATGACTTTAAACGGTTCTTGGAAATTCTTTTGGGTAAAAAACGCAGATCAAAGACCAACAGACTTTTGGCAAACCAAATTCGATGATAAAGGATGGGATGACATGAATGTCCCCGGTGTATGGGAATTAAACGGATATGGAGACCCTGTCTATGTCAATGTCGGATACGCTTGGAGAGAGCAGTTCAAAAATAATCCTCCGTTCGTTCCTAACGAAAATAATCATGTGGGCTCTTATCGACGTCTTATTGAGATTCCCGCTAACTGGGACGACAAAGAAATCATTGCTCATTTTGGATCCGTTACTTCTAATATGTATTTATGGGTAAACGGCAAGTATGTCGGATATAGTGAAGATAGCAAATTAGAAGCAGAATTTAATTTAACGCCTTATTTAAAACCCGGGCAAAAAAATCTCATCGCTTTTCAAGTGTTCCGTTGGTGTGATGGTACTTATTTGGAAGATCAAGATTTCTTCCGTTATAGCGGTGTCGGAAGAGATTGCTACCTTTATACCAAAGATGCCAAACACCAAATTGCGGATATTCGTGTTACGCCTGATCTAGATGAAAATTATAAGGATGGCTCTCTTAGTGTCTGCTTAGAGACCAAAGGGAATGGCACAGTTGATCTAGAGCTATTAGACGCTCAAAACAAGTCTATTGCCCAGCAATCTGTAAATGCCAACGGAAAAATCAATACACAAATCAAGATAAGCGCTCCCCACAAATGGAGTGCGGAAACACCTTATTTATATACTTTACGAGCAACGCTAAAAAATAAAAACAATATCATTGAAGTGATTCCCGTAAAAGTTGGATTTCGTAAGATCGAACTTAAAAACGCACAAATTCTTGTCAATGGACAGCCTGTTTTATTTAAAGGAGCAGACAAACATGAAATGGATCCGGATGGTGGATATGTAGTCTCTCGGGAACGCATGATCCAAGATATCCAAATCATGAAAAAATTCAATATCAACGCAGTTCGTACTTGCCACTATCCTGATGATAATTTTTGGTATGACCTCTGTGATAAATATGGCATCTATGTCGTAGCGGAAGCGAATATAGAATCGCATGGTATGGGATATGAAAAAGAGACTTTAGCTAAAAACCCCATGTATAAGAAAGCACACCTAGAGCGTAATCAGCGCAACGTGCAGAGAGGTTTTAATCACCCTAGCATCATTTTTTGGTCTTTGGGTAATGAAGCAGGATATGGACCGAACTTTGAAGCAGCTTACGATTGGATAAAAAACGAAGACTCTAGTCGTGCCGTACAATATGAACAAGCCGGAAAATCCGGAAAAACAGATATTTTCTGCCCAATGTATCGTGGCTATCAAACTTGTGCGGAATATTGCGAAAGTAAAGAAGCCAATAAACCATTAATTCAATGCGAATACGCCCACGCTATGGGTAATTCGGAAGGTGGATTTAAGGAATATATGGATTTAATCCGTAAATATCCCAAATATCAAGGAGGTTTTATATGGGACTTCGTTGATCAATCTGTCCGTTGGTATGGTAAAAATGGTAAGATGATCTATGCTTATGGCGGAGACTTCAATAAATTTGACGCCAGTGATAATAACTTTTGCGATAATGGACTTATCAGTCCTGACCGTGTCCCTAATCCGCACATGTATGAAGTAGGGTATTACTATCAAGATATATGGACAACATTGGGAGACCCAAAGCTAGGTGAGATTAAAGTATTCAATGAATATTTCTTCCGCGACCTTTCAACTTATTATATGGAATGGGAGCTATTAAAAGATGGAAAGGCTATACGCAATGGACATATCGATAATCTTAATGTATCACCGAGACAAACTGCCTCTTTGCGACTTGATTGGGGAGAAATTGACAAGCAATCGGAATGGTTGCTTAACATCTCTTATAAGCTAAAAAAACGAGAAGGACTGTTACCTGCCGGACATACTGTGGCAAAAGATCAGTTAACACTTGAGAGCTACAAAACTCCGGATATGGTGCTGAAAAACAAAGAATGGAGCAATATTCAAACTACTCCTCCTACAATCCAAGAAAACGATGCGAACTTCTTGATCGTAGAGGGTAATGACTTCCGTTTGGAATTTGATCGAAAGAGTGGATTTCTCATCAGATATCTGGTGAATGGACAAGATATGATCTTAGACGGTGAAGCTTTAAAGCCTAATTTCTGGCGTGCGCCGACCGATAATGATTTTGGTGCAGGTCTTCAAAAGAAATATGCGACATGGAAAAATCCCAAAATGAAGCTTATCGCCTTTGAACAACATTCTGAAAATGGAATGGTTATCATAAAGGCGACCTATGATATGCCAAGTGTATCCGCCAAATTAGATCTCTCTTATTCGATCAATAACATTGGCGCTATCAAAGTCTCACAAAAAATGACTACTCAAAAGCAGGCTAAAGTATCTGCCATGTTCCGCTTTGGTATGCAAATGCCGATGCCTAAATCCTTCGAACAGATAGAATATTATGGTCGAGGTCCTGTTGAAAATTATGCGGATCGTAAAGGCAACGCCAATCTAGCTGTCTACAGACAAAGAGTAGATGAACAATTCTACTCATATATCCGTCCACAAGAAACAGGAACAAAATCTGATATTCGCTGGTGGAAACTTCTCAACTCTGCCGGTAATGGGTTAAAGGTCGTTGCCGCTGAACCTTTCTCTGCATCTGCTCTACATTACACGATCCATTCACTGGATGATGGCGCTCAAAAAAACCAACGTCATTCTCTAGAGGTAAAAAAGGCAAATCTGACCAATTTCTGTTTTGACAAATTGCAAACCGGGCTTGGTTGCGAGGATAGCTGGGGAAGAATAACAAGACCTGAATATCAAGTGCCCTATAAAGACTATGAATTTACATTCATCTTGTCACCTATAAGACACAACATCGAAATAGATTGAATATAACAAAATCACCACATAAAAACGGGATACTTCCAGATATAAATCTAGTAAGTATCCCGTTTTTTATAAGAATCACGCACTGTTTATCCTAATCAATCGTTTTATGGATAGCCTCTAACACCAACTTTTCCATAATCTTATAGCCCTCCAACGTGGGATGTACACCATCTTTAGATAGACTTTCAGGTAAACCGTTACGATCATCCTTCATCGCTGAATGATAATCCACATACGTCAAGCCATTCTTTTTCGCATAATCCTTTAGCCAACCATTCAAGCGAATTACTTTATCTGCGGGCTCCATTCTTGGTCTCCAAGGAAAATCATATGCTGGCAAAAGAGAGCAAAGAACCACTTTAATACCATTCACTTTAGCCAATTCAGCCATTGAGACAATATTACCAAAAACATTTTCCAAAGCGATGACTCCATTATTATAGGCGATATCATTAATACCAGCTAAAATAACAACCGCTTTAGGCTTCAAGTCTATCACATCCCGACGGAAACGTACCAACATCTCAGATGTCGTCTGACCGCTAATACCTCTATCGATAAAATTGTTTTGAAGAAAGAAAGTAGAATCCGCAGGCCACCAACCATCAGTGATAGAGTTACCCATAAAGACTACATCGGAAGGGGTCTTCACACTTTTATTCGCTTCCGCATATCGTCCAAACTGCGCCCAATCACCCTTCTCTGTTTGAGCGGATAATGTCATGGCAGCAAACAGACATCCTGCCACCATCAACGTCACTTTTTTGTTTTTCATATTATTCGATTTAACGGCATAACAAATGCCTCTTTTAATAAAGCAAAAATAAAAAAAACGACTCACAATGAAAAATTAAATTATTTGACCTACTCATAGTAAATAGTTTCCCAAACTTCCCCATAAATTCAATATGACCTTTCTAAATATCGATAAATTAATGCCATAGAATTATGCTATTTTTGATTTTTTACGTATATTTACTTAGAAATACAATAACGAATGTCTCGCAAAGCGATTGAAAAATAATGACGCTACATGATTTTAAAACATATAAAACAAAATACTTGTTTTATAGCTCAAGTTCATGTCGCAAAATATACAACAATCACCAATTGTCATAAACGAAAATTTACACTTAAAGATATTTTTATTATGTTGAAAAAATTACTATCCAATACTATTATACGGCTATTATTAGCGGTAATTATAGGGCTTTTGGCAGGTCTAGTCATCAATATTCCTATTCTAAAAATAGTGATGGTTGTCAAACAGATAACCGGACAAATTATTTTCTTTTTGGTTCCCTTGATTATTTTGGGATTTGTAGCACCCTCCATAGCCCGACTACGCAGCAACGCATCCAAAGTGTTACTCCTCGCTTTCGTATTAGCTTATCTATCTTCTGTCGGAGCCGCGACATTTGGTGCATTGGTTGGCTATGAGCTGATTCCACATCTCCACATTCAAAGTGCGGCAGAAGGACTGAAAGAAGATCCGACTATGCTTTTTAACCTTGAGATACCACCCGTAATGAATGTAATGTCCGCCTTAGTTCTTGCGGTCATGCTCGGTCTCTCCGCTGTATGGGTCAACTCCAAAGAAATGACACGATTGTTAGATATTTTTCAAGAGATGGTGCTTAAACTGGTAGAACGTATATTGATACCCATTCTCCCCTTCTTCATCGCGGCAAACTTCTGTATCCTCAGCTATAAAGGAGCCATTACAAAACAGCTACCTATATTCCTGTCTATTCTACTGATTGTCATCATTTGCCATTACATTTGGCTGACATTACTCTACTTGATAGCATCCCTCTATTCACGCAAAAACGGTTGGGAAGTATTACGACATTATGGCCCGGCTTATTTAACCGCCTTAGGCACTATGTCTTCAGCAGCCACCTTAGGCACAGCCCTCAACTGCGCTAAGAAAAGTAAGATATTAAGAGAAGAGGTCATAGACGTCACAATCCCACTATTTGCCAATATACACCTATGTGGCTCCATATTAACAGAAGTATTCTTCGTGATGACGGTCTCCCAAATCTTATATGGACATATGCCCGACTTAACGACATTAATGATATTTATCATCCTTCTAGGCTTCTTCGCCATTGGTGCTCCCGGTGTACCTGGTGGTACGGTATTAGCCTCCTTAGGATTGATTATCGCAGTCATTGGATTCGATGAAGCAGGTACCGCTTTATTACTTACCATATTTGCGCTACAAGATAGCTTCGGCACCGCTTGCAACGTGACCGGCGATGGCGCATTAACGCTTATCACAGATACATTTGAACAACGACAAAATAAATTTTAAAAAGAGAGGGTGCACATCCAATATACCTTAGATATATTTTCAGCGCACCCTCTCTTTTTAATAATTATTGATCAATTTTAATCCTTACGGATTTAGAAATTGTAACCTATACGTAGACCTAACATCGCTTGATCGTAAGTCTTAATGATATTATACTTCACCTCTAAGCCAACAGACAAATTATCTGTCGCATACAACTCACCTCCTAAACCAATATTCGCACCGAAACGAGTCTCATTATGGCTTACATCACCTAAATCAAAATTCCAGAAAGACAAGCTCAAACCCGCCAACGGATAAAAACCAAACATTTCACTCAATTTCACTACATAGTGAGCATTCATATCAATCGCCCAAGTACTATGGTTGTCATTCTTCACGAAATAGGTCAACGAAGGAGCCAAACGAAACTCATCCGTAATGCAATAGCGATAATCCAAACCCAACAATACATTGTCAGAATCAAAACCATAACCTAAATTAAAACCAACAGACGAACGTCCTTGTTGAGCTTGCGCAAAGGCTCCCATACTGATGACAGCCATAAGCATAATCATAAAAATTTTTTTCATACCTATTTTTTCTTTTAATTCAAACACTAAAATATCATTGATCATTTTACTTTCAACCGATCACCTGCACTTTTCACGATGTTACGATAATATTCCTCATCATAACCCGGGAAATCGGGAGATGCCGGCAAACCATAAGGATTACGTTTAAACTCACCGTTTTCTTCCTTCTTCACATTACCATCAATATACTTCACAAGTAAATACTCACCCAAATGCTTCCACTTATCAGTAGCCGCATCCGCATTTGTCGTACTAAACCAAGTCAAGAACTTTACGGCCTCTTCCGGATTTTTAGCGTACAACTCACCAGCAGCCTTATCTATAGCCGGAATCATCTCTTCATAGCCTCCTTCTAACTCTTGTTGAGTCTTACGGATATCCTTAATCATGAAATTATATTTATGGTATGCCATATTCGCCACCCAATTATGGATCCAAAAGGCCGAAGTCCAAGAAAAAGTCAGCATGTCACCGTTACCTACACGATAACATTCCGGCACATTCGTTGAAGAGCAATATACTGGATTAAACACAGCCATATCCGCATCATCAACAGCAAACCACAAAATACCACCAATCGCATCTGGCAACCAATTGCGCATCTGGGGAACAATAACAAATCCCGTCTGCTGCGTAGCGATGGCACGCTCATTCGTATACTCTTGTCCATCTACCCCAAAAGTCATCGGTCTCCAACGGTAAGGTACTTTATATGGACCAGCTCCCGCATCTTTTGTCATATCCAGGTCTGTTCCTTCATAATGATCACGCATAGCAGCCTGCACATCACGCACAGATAATTTACGATCAGGCTTAATATAAAGCGGCATCGGCTTCTTCGAAGGATCTCCTTTCACGAAATCCGCATATTGATCCATTGTCTTATCATATTTACGGAAGAAAGACCAAACACGAGCCTCACAGCCACGCAATGCCCCAAAATCATATGGGCAATATGCCTTAGCGAAACTAAAATCTTTGTCTTTTCCCTTGAAATAGCCCTTCTCGCGAGCGAAAGAGACTACATCCAGAGAATACATACAATTCTCTTTATCTTCAAACGGAATCTGCTGAATACGAGACTGATTCGCATGAGCAGAGATACAATCATCGGGGATACGGATCGCAACCCATACAGCACCCTTATTTCCTGTTCCCTTTCCAATCATCTCCATTACCCAAGCCTCATTCTTGTCGGCAATAGAGAATGATTCACCACCACTATAATAGCCATACTCCTGAACCAAATCTGTCATAACCTTAATAGCCTCTCGCGCAGACTTAGAGCGTTGCAATGCCACATATATCAAGCTGCCATAGTCCATGATACCGGTCGTGTCCACCAATTCATGACGCCCTCCAAAAGTACTCTCCGTGATAGCAACTTGATGTTCATTCATATTACCTACAACCGAATAAGTACGTTCCACCTGAGCTATTTTTCCCAATGGCTTTCCCGTATCCCACTCTTTAATATCCAACATCGCCCCCTTAGGCCATGTAGCGGCAGGCCAACGATACATCTCTCCATAAAGAGTATGCGAGTCTGCAGCATAACTAATCATCACAGATCCGTCTGCCGAAGCTTTCTTGCCAACCAGCAATCCTGTACAAGCGACTGCTTTTGATCCCGACAAGAGAAGCGCACAAACGGACAATAAGATCCATTTTCTCTTCATACAAACTAAATCATTAAAAAACTACATAATAATACACTCTATTTCTTATGTCATACGATAGAGCATGGCAATTTCTTCAGGCCAAAGACCCTCATCTGGCGTCTCAAGAATAAGGGGAATATTATCAAAACGAGAATCCTTCATTAGGATCTCAAACATATCCAGCCCGATCAATCCTTTCCCGATACTCTCATGACGGTCCACTCGCGATCCCAAATCTTTCTTCGAATCATTGATATGCATACCCTTCAAATAAGAGAATCCAATCACCTCATCAAAATAATGAAATGTTTCATCAAAACCCTTAGGAGTCTTAATATCATAACCTGCAGCATACGTATGCGCTGTATCCAGACAAACACCTACACGGCTCTTATCCTCCACACGACTAATGATATAGGCTATTTGCTCAAAAGTATACCCTAAGTTAGATCCTTGTCCCGCCGTATTTTCTATGACAGCACAAACACCGTTTGTCTCGCCCAATGCCCAATTGATTGATTCGGCGATACGCTCCAAACAAGCCGTCTCATCCATCTTATTCAAATGACTTCCCGGATGAAAATTCAACAATTTCAACCCCAATTGCTCACAACGGAGCATCTCATCCAAAAAAGCGTCACGAGATTTCTGTAGACCTTCCTCGTCTGGATTTCCCAAATTTATCAAATAACCATCATGCGGCAAGATACATCCCGCATCATAACCATATTCCGCACACCGCTCTTTAAACAAAGCGATGCTCTCCTTTTTCAATGGCTGAGCTTTCCACTGCCTCTGATTACGAGTAAAAAGGGCAAAAGCTTTCGCCCCTATCGCATGAGCATTAACAGGAGCATTCTCCACTCCTCCTCCGGCGCTCACGTGTGCACCTATCAATTTCATATAATAATATAAATCAATCTTAATATTCTTCGTCTTTCAAAAAAAGATTACTCTTTGTCCACGAATTCGTCTTCCGTCTTACATTCCATAAAATGAAACTCCTCTTTCGCACGCTCTTTAGAAACGACAAAATAGACCATATCCGCACGAGCGCATAACACCTCTTGCGAATCATAAATTTCCGTTTCTATAAATATAGCGTTACGCTTTTGATCCGTAATCCTTCCGCGGATTGTCAACAAAGGCTCATCCGTCGATATACTTTTCAGAAATTTAGCGTTCAAGCGAGAGGTGACACCCGAAGTTTGCAATTTTCGCATGACAACCCATCCGCCCAATTCATCCATCAAAGTTGTCTGTATGCCTCCATGCAACGTTCGCAACCAACCCTGATATACATCTTTCGGTTTCCAAAACGCCACAATATCATCTCCATCCTCAAAAAATTCCATATGCAACCCCATTGGATTATTAGGAGCGCAGCCAAAACACATATAGCCCTCTAGGCCTTTCCACGGATTTATTATCTTTTTCATTTCTCGAGTTTTTGTCTGCCCAAAGATAGAAAAAAAGCCGGTTCTCGAAAGAAACCGGCCTCTTTTAATATCACGTATAACCGAAATTATTATCCTTCAATCTCAGGTTGAAGAAAATCAACAAAGCAAAGAGCAGCTAACGCCGTTCCATAACGCTTCTCAATCGTAATACCTTCGGTAATAAAGTTAAGCTCACCTAAATAATACATTCCGTAAGTCTTTTGATGAAGATCATTAATGACACGAATCAAACGTGACTCAAGCTCTTCAATACGATAGCGTCCACTAACTTCACATACAAGACCACCAACCTTCTCATCAAAGTTCTCGTCTTTATACATCCATGCGTAAACCACACCCGCTGACACGAACTCATCTTGATAACCATGAGATACGGCCATGATTGTTTTCATCTCTGAACCAAAAGGGGGAAGGTCTAACTCATCCATCGTAGCCAAATGGGCCGTAGCAGGTATCACTGACGAATACGTCATGATATTGAAATCAGAGATACCAGCATCATAAAGAGCCATATGGTAAGAACCAGCATGTTTCTCTAAATCTGATTCTCCACTTCCTTTTGTTATAAAAAAGGTGTTTGGTATTAAATTCCCAACTTTCTTTACCATCTACAATATATGTTTACTAATTAATAAAAACCTAAGAACGCACAAAAGTAGAAACTTTTTATGATATGCGACCTATACTTCCTACTTAAAAAACTTCTCACCTAATATATTTTATGAATTAGACATTATATAGATTAATTTGTTATATGACTCATTTTGTGACTGATTCTG
>CAUWMZ010000076.1:0-14647 GCA_963560035.1 uncultured Parabacteroides sp. | reverse complement strand
TTATGTAATATGTAAGAATAACCCCATTATCGGGAATAATCATATTTGTGACATAAAAAGATTATTTTTAACTCCAAGGTTATTCTAGAAAACAGAGACCTTTTGTTCTTGCAACTCCATATAAATGTTTGCAGCTTTACATTCTACTTCTCGAAAGAATAGATTCTTTGTTCTGATTTTTCCTGAATACAATATAAATTTTATTTCACCTTTACAAACTTCAATTCGATGATCCGGATATAAACTTAATGTTTGATGAATAGGATCAGAATTTACGTCAAGCATTAATTACCTAGTTTCGTAGTCAAGGTTTATAATTATCTTGAAGATATTATTCTTTATCCCTGCATATAGTTGTACTTGAAAATTATGCATTGCTCATAAATTTACGAGCTGATGATTATTCAATGGAAGTGTAAGCCAAGAAACGATTTTTTTCGTATAATTGCTCTATCTTTTTTGGGGGGCTTTTTATTCCTATTCTTAGCTCTAAAAAGCATCGTTATAAAATGCCCATATTTGTGTCAAGATGTATATAATCAATTGATTTGCAGTGTATGTTGCTTTAGAGGAAGATATATGAAAGAAGTAGAGCGTATATAGTTGCGTCGCTTTTTTATTTGAATAATTTGCTTTATACATTATAATTTAAGATCTTGGCGAAAAATATATAATTAATGTAATTTATTTTAAAATAATACCGTATACGGTTTTTTTATAAGAAATGATATTGAATATAAAAAATCGATCTATTCGCCGGATTCTTGGCGTTATTTTTTGCTGTTTTGTTGCATGTCATCTGTTTGGAGATGAGAATGAGAGTTGGGTGCGCAAGCATTATATTAAGCGAGAAGTGATGATTCCGATGCGAGATGGCACTCATCTTTATACTGCTATTTATGAGCCTGAGGATTTGGCGGGAGAGCATCCTGTGCTATTAACGCGTACTCCTTATAAAGCATCTCCTTATGGAACAGGTTTTGATGGACGTTTGTGGCGTATATGGGGTAATTATGCGAGAGATGGATATATATTTGTGATACAAGATGTGCGTGGTCGGGGGCGTAGCGAAGGTGAGTTCGTAAACGTGCGTCCTATGCGCAGGTTGGTGTCTTCTTTGGAGAAGGTAGACGAGTCAACGGATGTTTATGATACGGTAGAATGGTTGTTGCAAAATACGACTCGGCCGAATGGACGTGTTGGTATTATTGGTTCTTCTTATTCGGGTTTTTATGCGATTATGGGAGCTTATAGCAATCATTCCGCTATTAAGGCAGTAGTTCCTCAAGCTCCTGTAACAGACTGGTTCTTGGGCGATGATTATCATCATAATGGAGCGTTGATGCTTTGCGACGGATTTCGCTTTTGTTCTTCTATGAATCGTCCTCGCCCTGCTAGTGTCGAATTTGAGACCCCTTATCAACCTTATTATAAGACAGATGAATATACATTTTTTTTGCATGCCGGTGCTGTGCGTAATTTGACTGCTCTTTTGGGAGATAGCATAAGTTTTTGGACTGATGTGGTGAGCCATCCCAATTATGATGCGTGGTGGCAGGCTCGTGATACGCGTCGTTCGTGTCGTGATGTGAAACCGGCCGTGCTTGTGGTTGGAGGTTTGTTTGATGCGGAAGATTGCTATGGTGCTTGGGAATTGTATAAGACCCTTCGTGAAAAAAGTCCTGCGACAGATTCGCATTTGATCATGGGACCATGGTCTCATGGTGCATGGAACGGAACAGATGGTAGTTATTTAGGAAATGTGCGTTTTGGCTCTAAGACTGCACTTTATTATCGGGAACAGGTGGAATATCCGTTCTTGCGTCATTATCTCGTAGAGGGAGATACTTCTCGGTGTGTTTTTCCAGCTGTTGCTTCTGTCTTCTTTTCCGGCGAAAATTGTTGGAGAGAGTTTACTTCATGGCCATCGCCAAAATCTTGTGAGAAGATATTCTATTTGCGTGAGGGTGGTCGTTTGAGTGAATCTGCACCAAAAGAGAAGATGTCTCGTTCAAGTTATGTCTCAGATCCCTCTAAGCCTGTGCCATATACTGACCGTACCGTTTTTAAAAGAGAGAAGGAATATATGACCGGAGATCAACGCTTTGCCGAGCGTCGACCTGATGTGTTGAGCTTTAAGAGCGATCCATTCGCTACTCCGTTGACTTTAGCGGGAGCTGTTGAGGTGGAGCTAGAGGTTGCCTTGTCTACCACGGATGCCGATTTTGTGGTAAAAGTGATAGATGAGTTTCCTGAGGATTTTGTCTATGACAAGAAAAAGGATGGTAAAGGTAGTGGTCGACCTTATTTGATGTGTGGTTATCAGATGTTGGTACGTGGTGATTTGATGCGTGGTCGATATAGAGATAGTTTCGAGTATCCGAAAGCGTTTCTCCCTAATAAGGTGACAAAGGTACGTTTTGTTATGCCGGACATTGCACACACATTTGGTGTCGGGCATCGTTTGGTGATACAGGTGCAAAGCTCATGGTTCCCGTTGTTCGACCGGAATCCACAGCGATATGTGAATATATATACATGCGGAGAAGAGGATTTCGTGAAGTCTACGGTAACGCTTTACCATGAGCGTGGTCATGCTTCTCGTATATGTTTTCGTCAACTTCCCGATTAGGGGCGTTGGATTTTGAATTTAATTTGTAAATGCATATTTTCGTGAACGCTAATCTGCGCCAAGGCTAGATTTGCGTTTGAGTCATGTTCGGAGAAGTCGGATAAGTGTTATTTAATAAAATGCATTATTATGGGGTATTACAAAGCAGCAAATGATCGCTATGCAGATATGACATATCGGCGTTGCGGACGAAGCGGTATTCTTTTACCGGCAATTTCCTTGGGCCTATGGCACAATTTTGGGAGTGTAGATGAGTTCAGCAATTTCATTCAAATTGCCTACACAGCCTTTGATCATGGCGTTACTCATTTTGATTTGGCGAATAACTATGGTCCGCTTTATGGCTCGGCTGAAGAGAATTTTGGCCGGATCTTGAAACGAGGCTTAGGTGTATATCGTGATGAATTGCTCATTTCGACCAAAGCAGGCTATGAGATGTGGCCTGGTCCTTATGGCAATTGGGGTAGCCGTAAATATTTGATGGCAAGTATCGACCAAAGTTTGAGAAGAATGGGATTGGATTATGTTGATATCTTTTATTCGCATCGTCCAGACCCGCAAACGCCGGTGGAAGAGACGATGGGTGCTTTGGCTGATATAGTACACCAGGGGAAAGCTCTTTACGTCGGGATTTCCAATTATAATGCGGAGCAAACTCGTAAGGCCTTGGCTGTATTGAGAGAATATAAGGTTCCTTGCTTAATTCATCAGGCACGTTATTCGCTATTTGACCGTTGGACGGAGGCGGAGTTGTTGCCTACATTGAAAGATGAAGGTGTAGGAATGATAGCGTTTTCTCCGTTAGCTCAAGGATTGCTAACAGATAAATACCTGAACGGTATTCCGGAGAATTCGCGCGCGGCGAAAGCTACCGGCTATTTACAGAAATCACAAGTGACGCCGGAGGTGGTAGAGAAGGCTCGTGAGTTGAATATAATAGCAAGTCGAAGAGGACAGACTTTGGCTGAGATGGCTTTGGCTTGGCTGTTGAGAGATGAGCGTGTGACGAGCGTGTTGGTTGGAGCTAGCTCGGTAGCTCAGTTGAAAGATAATTTGAAGGCGTTGGATAATATATCTTTCGCAGATGATGATTTGCGAGATATTGAACAAATCTTGCGATAGATTAGGATAGATAAAAATATAATAGATGACACCATTTTTATATCAATTGGCCACTCTCTTTTACGAGAGATATGGAAAAGAGTTAAGCCGTTTAGCCTTTGTTTTTCCGAATAGGCGTGCGGGCCTTTTCTTTCAGAAATATTTATCGGAAGTGGCTGACAAACCTTTGTTTTCCCCAAAAATATTAACTATCAATGATTTGTTTGTTAGTTTAAGCGGGAAACAGGCTGCTGATCGGATTCATATGCTTTTTATGTTGTATGAGATCTATGTACGTCGAAGCGGATCAATGGAGACTTTTGATGAGTTCTTATATTGGGGTGAGATGTTGCTGAATGATTTCGCTGACATAGATAAATATATGGTCAATGCCCGAATGTTGTTTAGCAATATGAAGGATTTAAAAGAGATAGAAGATGGTTTTGACTATTTGAGCGAGGAGCAAATAATGGCGATTCGCAGTTTTTGGTCCAGTTTCAATCCTATAAAATCGAAAGAGGGAATATCTCACGAAGAAAAGGTCAATCAGCGTCATTTCCTAGAAGTATGGGAAGTGCTTTATGGTTTATATAAAGAGTTTCGAGACACGTTGGCGGAAGAAGGTAAAGGTTATGATGGTATGATCTTTCGTGAGGTTGTCGAAGACTTAGAGCGAGGGGCGGATTTAGAGTTGCCTTATGAGCAGATCGTTTTTGTGGGGCTTAATGCGCTTTCTGTGTCGGAAGAGCGTTTTTTGGTTCAGCTACAAAAGCGTGGTAAGGCTGATTTTTATTGGGATTATGAATCTGAGAAGGTGACAGATCCGGATAATAAGGCCTCTTATTTCGTCTCACGTAATTTAAAGAATTTCCCTTCGCTGATGAAACTTCCGAAAGAAGATAAGAATCAGCAACGTATTGAGGTAATAGGCATTCCTTCTGGTATAGGGCAGGCTAAGCAGGTTTATAGCATCTTGAATGAGTGGTGCGATCAGGCAGAGATGGATTCGGACGAGGCGTTGCGTACGGCCGTAATCTTGCCGGATGAGCATTTATTGGTGCCTGTTCTCAACGCCATACCGGAACGGATTCAACGTATTAATGTGACGATGGGTTATCCTCTGGTGGGTACGCCAGTCTCTTCTTTGATAGAATATATTTTTTCTTTGCAAAAAAATGTACGTTATGTGGATGGTTTTCCCTTATTTTATTTCCGGGATGTACTCGCTATATTGAATCATCGCTATGTGCAAACAGTCTCACCGGAAGAGGTCTCCTCTTTGGTGTTGGAGATAACAGAAAATAATAAGGTCTATATCTCGCCGTCGGAAATAAAGGGGACCTCTTTGTTGGAGATGCTGTTTAAGCCTATTATCGATGTTCATTCATTCTTGGACTATTTGCTCGCTGTATTGGAGGAATTGAACAGAGAAATGTCAGATCAAGATGCTGAGGAGGATGAGCCGGAGACACAAAAGACGAAAGACTTGGAGCAAGAGTTTATATTCCATTATTTTGCGGCAGTTAATCGCATGAAGGATATTATCCAGAAGGCACATGTAGAGATGCGGCTAGACACTTTTTGCCGATTGTTGAAACGTGTGACAGAGACACTAACCATTCCGTTTCATGGAGAACCGCTTTCCGGACTTCAGATCATGGGAGTCTTGGAGACTCGTGCATTGGATTTTGACCGGTTGATCATCCTTTCGATGAATGAGGGGATATTCCCACAGCGTAAGGCCGCTAATTCTTTTATTCCTTATAATTTGCGTAAAGGTTTTGGCCTACCTACTTATGAGCATCAAGATAGTGTATGGGCCTACCATTTCTATCGATTGATAGAGAGAGCTCATCATGTATGTTTGCTGTATGATACTCGGAGCAATTTTTTGCAAACGGGAGAGGTTAGTCGTTTTGTCCATCAGTTACGTTATCATTACGAGGTTCCATTGGAGGATAAGTTGGTAGTGTATAATGTCGCTGTATCAAAGGCGCCGGTACTGTCTGTACCTAAAGATGAGCGTGTGATGCAGTTGTTGGATGCTTATCGAAAAGGGGGACATAAAGCTCTCTCCGCAAGTGCTATTAATGCTTATTTAGACTGTCCAATGAAGTTCTATTTCTCTGTGTTGGAGGGTATTCGAGAAGAGGATAAGGTGAGTGAAGTAATAGAAAGTAATGTGTTTGGTAGTATCTTACATAAGGTGATGGAAGAACTTTATGAACCATTTAAGGGAAAGATGGTGACGACAGATTTGTTGCAAGCGATCCGTAAAGATACTGCGTTGATGAGAGGAGCGATAGCTCGTGCTTTTGCGAGTGAGTTCTTTAAGTCGAAAACTGTTCGTTCTCTTGAAGGTCAAAATTTCCTAACGGGTGAAGTTATTCGCAAATATGTAGATAAGATATTAGAAGAAGACGGCAAATTGTCGCCTTTCATCTATATAGATTCCGAGCGTAAAATACGTGGATTAATGCGTTTATCCGATCAATCGGATATTCAGCTTAAGGGATTTATTGACCGCATTGATGAGGTGGATGGTGTGGTTCGTATTATTGATTATAAGACCGGAATGGGAGACACTTCTTTTGAAAGTATAGACGGTCTGTTTGACATAAGCAATAAGAAGCGCGAGAAAGCGGTGATGCAGGTGTTTCTATATTGTTGGATGTACAATCATTTGGAGGGTAATAAAGAGAAGGAGATATGTCCTGGCATTTATTATGCTCGTTCATTATTCAAGAATTTCAATCCTTCTGTTTTTCAAAAAATAGGATTTAGGAAAAAGGAGAAAGTAGACGGTTTCTCTTGTTTTTCGGAAGAGTTTGAAGAGGCTTTGCGTACCTGTTTAGATCAGATATTTGATGCGAAGACTCCATTCGAGCAAGTGAAAGAGAGCGAACACTGCTCTAATTGTGCCTTTAGGGTAATTTGTGGCAGATGAGGAGTATATATCTTTTTTAGTTTGTATAAGCAGGAAAAGGTATTATCTTTTTTGTAAGAGATAGAGAAAAAACTTTTTTTGTCATTGAACTATTGAGCATAGATTACTTCGTGAATTTTTTCAAAAAGAAAAATAATCGTTTTGATAGAGATAATAAATTTTTTATTTTTGTGACTTCAACAACATAAACTAATTTTAAATATATGAAAAACACTCGTCGTGACTTTTTAAAGAAAGTCTCTGCTGCCGGCATTGGTGTGGCTGGTTTAGCAATGACAGGTAATGCAGGAGCAACCACAAGCGCACCTGAAACATCAAAGAAGAAACCAGCCGGGAAAGATGATGGAAAACTACGTTTTGGCTTTATTGGAACTGGTGGAAGATGCCAAGAGCATATTAATAATGTATTATCTATCCCAGGAAATAAGATTGTCGCTATTTGCGATATCCAACAAGCATCAATTGATAGAACACTAAAGCATATAGCAAAGTTCAATGTTCCCGCCCCTAAAGTTTATACAGGAAGTGAGCGTGAATTTGAGAAGATGTTGAATAATGAGGAATTTGATTGTGTGATCATTGCCAGCCCGTGGGAGTGGCACGTTCCAATGTCTGTAGCCGCAATGAAAGCGGGTGTTCCTTATGTAGGAGTGGAGGTATCTGCCGCTAATACTATGGAAGAATGCTGGGATTTGGTGAATGTGTCTGAGGCGACAGGTAGCCAATTAAATATCCTTGAGAATGTTTGTTATCGCCGTGATTGCATGGCTGCGTTAAATATGGTTCGTCAGGGACTGTTCGGAGAGTTACTTCATGCGACTTGTGGCTATGAGCACGATTTGCGCGATGTTAAGTTTAACGACGGTAAAAATTATAATTATCAGCCAGGAAGTGGTGATTTACGTATGGGGCCGACAGCTTATTCAGAAGCTCAGTGGCGTACAAATCATTCAGTGCATCGCAATGGTGATATTTATCCGACTCATGGTGTTGGTCCGGTTGCCAATTGTTTGAACATTAATCGTGGTAATCGCTTCTTGTCATTGTCCGCTATGGCGACACAATCTCGCGGCTTGCATAAGTTTATTGTAGATAATGGTGGCGCTAATCATCCATTGGCAAATGTGCAATTTAACTTGGGTGATATTGTTACATCTATGATCAAGTGTGCGAACGGACAGACAATCATTGTAACACACGATACAAACTCTCCTCGTCCGTACTCATTAGGTTTCCGCATTCAAGGAACAGAAGGCTTGTGGATGAACGATGGTGATTATGTATATATTCAAGGAAAATCAAAGCCGCATCATCGTGATGATTCAGAGATGTGGTTTAAGCAATATGACCATAAGTTATGGGCTCAGCATGGGGCTGAGGCAGCTGAAGCTGGTCACGGAGGAATGGACTATGTCATGATGTATGACTTTATTGATGCTATCCGCAATAAGAGACCGGCTCCAATGGATTGCTATGATGCCGCAGCATGGAGCGCTATATCTGCTTTGTCAGAGATGTCTATTGCTCGCGGTGGAGCGTTGGTCGATTTCCCCGATTTCACGCGTGGAAGATGGATCAACCGTCAACCAAGTTTCGCTTTGTAGTGATATGTGATATTATTGAGAAAAAAGGATGTCTTTTTAAGGCATCCTTTTTCTTTTTGTATGCGACCACTTGTCTATTCAAGGATAATGACTATTTTTGTCGCTTAGTTAATCTATTCTATTTAATTCTAAAAGTACTATGAAGACTAACAGAAGAGACTTCCTGAAGACTCTTGGAGGAATAGCGGTATTTTCTATTGTGCCGCGCCACGTGCTGGGTAATGGTTTCATCGCTCCAAGTGATCAATTGACAAAAGGAATTATTGGTACGGGCGGTATGGGTCGCGGTCATGTGGACTATGCCGGTACTCGTCTCGTCGCTGTGTGTGACGTTGATAAGAATCATCTTGAACTGGGAAAGCAATTGGTAAAGGATAAAATTGCCGCATACCACGATTTCCGTGATTTGATTTTAGATCCGAATGTGGATATCGTTCATATTGCGACTCCTCCCCATTGGCATGGCATAATGTCTGTTGAAGCCGCTAAGGCGGGAAAAGATATTTGGTGCGAGAAACCGATGACTCGTACGATTGGAGAAGGAAAACGCGTGATGGAGGCTGTAAAGCAGTATGGCCGTATGTTCCGTCTAAACACTTGGTTCCGTTTTAAGGATCCATTTTATGGTTTAGGCACGCCTGTTAAACCTTTGAAGAAGCTCGTGCAGAGTGGTATGTTAGGATGGCCCTTAAAAGTGACTATCAGTAAGCATACAGGTTTTGACTGGAAATTCTATTGGGTAGGAAAAGAATATTTGGAGCCACAACCAGTGCCACCTGAATTGGATTATGATTTTTGGTTAGGTCCGGCTCCCTATAAACCCTATAATGCGCATCGTGTGCATCAAACATTCCGTGGTTATTGGGATTATGATGGCGGTGGTTTAGGCGATATGGGCCAACATTATATAGACCCGGTTCAATATATTTTAGGTAAAGATGACACAAGTCCGATTAAGGTAGAGGTTGACGCACCTCAACAGCATCCAGATGCTGTGGGCACATGGCGCTCTATCACTTACACATATGAGGATGGATGTCAGATAGTTCTTTGGGGTGGTGATTATGGAGATCCAAATACTCCTTATATCGCTGGTCCAAAAGGTAATGTTTATAAGAATTTCGTATGTGATATTCCTGATTGGGAAAAGAAGTTGTCCGATTATCCGGATCCGGAACCACAAGTTACTGATTTTATTGAGTGCGTGAAGACTCGTCAACCATTTGCGTTGAACGAGCGTAATGGTTTCCGTTCTGCTACAATCGTAAATATGGGTGCTGTCGCTCTTCGTTTGAACCGCACGTTACACTTTGATCCCGTGAAATTGGAATTTATTAATGATGAGGCTGCGAATCGTTTGTTAGATCAACCAATGAGAGCGCCTTGGAATATTTAAACGTACACATATGAAAAAAGTATATATATCAATAGCTAGCTTATTATTGTGCGGAAGCCTGTTGATGGCACAAAGCCCGGCTAATCGTACATCTAAAACGGTTGTGGCGGATGTATTGGCGCAAATGCCGGCTCAGCAACAAGCGGAATACAATAAATTGATCAATGACCTAAGTGCTGCAGGAGAGGAAGGGGTCTTGATGTTAATTAATAAGATTAAGGCTCCCGGACAAGGTAGCAATTCTAATGTTGATTATGCCTTGAGCGGATTGACACATTATGTGATGGCGAAAGGAGAGGAGAAAGCTCGTCTTATCACGGCTAATGCTTATGTGAAAGCGTTGGATATGGTCAATGATCGTGAAATTAAGGCTTTTATTATTCGTCAGATTCAGATGATTGGTCAGGATGAGTGTGTAGATGCTTTGGCTAATTATGTAAATGATAGGGATTTGAGTGGACCGGCTACTCGTGCGTTGGCCGCTATTCGTACAGATAACGCGAAGAAAGTTTTAGTGGCCTCATTGATGCGTCGTATGGGTAATACGAAAACTCAAAAGGATGCGATTCGCGCTATCGCTAGTGTACAGATTGCGGATGCTGAGAGCGTTTTGCAAACAATGTTAGGTTCAGAAGACGTGGATATGCGTAAGGAGGTTCTTTATGCGTTAAGCCGTGTAGGTTCTAAATCTTCATTGAATCTGTTGGCGAATGAGGCTGAAAAAGTTGGCTATCAGATGGAAAAAACGGGAGCTAATGAAGCTTATATCGCATTGATAAAGCGAGTATTGGCTCAAGGTGATGTAAAAGAGGCTGAGAAAGCCGCTAATACGTTGATGAAGAAGGCTACGAAAGCGGGTATGACCCAGACTCGTGAAGCCGCTTTGCAGATCTTGTTGGCGACAAAGCCTGAAGCTGCATTAAAAAATGTGTTGTCTGCATTGAAAGACACAAACAAGGATTATCGTAATGCGGCTTTGAGATTTGCTTCGGATTTCGCTGATCAGAACGTATATGTGGAAGTGATGAAAGCGATGTTGAAAGCTAAGCCGGAGGTGAAGGTGGACATCTTGAATTGGATTGGAAGAGAGAGTAAGCTGTCCGCAAAACACGATATTATAAAGAATTTGGAACTTCGCTTCGATTTACCTGCTAAACAAGTTATTTTGGAGCAGTTGAAATCTGATAATTTTGATGTTCAGCAAGCGGCTGTATGGGCTTTAGTGAAGATCGGGGATAAAAGCGTTATTCCTGCTTTGGCCGATTTGTTGAAGAGTGAAAATAAGCAGGTCGTATTATTAGGCGAAGATGCATTATTGGCGTTTAATGGAGATATAGATCAAGCGGTAGCTAAGGTGGTTCCTTCTGCGTCTGAAGCAGGAAAGATCGCCGCTATGGAGTTGCTGTCAGTGCGTATGGCTGACGCTAATTTAAATACAGTGTTAGAGCAAATTAAATCAGGTTCTCCAGAGGTGAAAAAGGCCGCTTATGCCGCATTGAAAAATGTAGTATCTGAAAAAGATTTCACGTTGTTATGCGGCATGTTGGAGACTGCGGATTCTTCGGTAATAGCTCCGGTTCAAGATGCGGTTATCGCTTCTATCGCAAAACAAGCTTCTCATGTTCAGTTCTCAAATGTGAATCGTCGTATGATTCAAGCAGGGGATAGCAAGAGATACCTTTATTATAAGGTGTTGGCGGCAACTGGAGACAAAGAGGCGTTGAATGCGATCGTGAAAGGATTGAATGAAGGTACCGGTGTGGCGAAAGATGCAGCTTTTGAGGCTTTGTTGGTTTGGAAAGGCATAGAGGCTGCTGATGAGTTGTATGTGGTTTGTCAATCTGCGACAGGAACAGTGTTCGATGCTGCGTTGAAGCGCTATGTACAGTTAGTCTCTGATCCGGCATTTACCGCTGAAAATCGTTTGTTGAGTCTACGTAAAGTGATGGAGATCGCGAAGACAAATGAGCAAAAAGTGATTATCTTGAAAGAAATTCAGAAAGCGGATACATTCTTGTCATTAATGTATGCATCTGAGTTTATGGATGATGCTGACGCTTCTGTTCGTTCTGCCGCTATTTATGCTATTTGGAACATCGCTCGTAACCATCCTGAATTTAAAGGGAATAACGTTAAGTCTATATTGAATAGAGTGTTAACGATGTTTGATGGTGCTGATGCCCGTTATGATATTGATGCGTTGAAGCAGCATTTAGACGCTATGCCGGATGAGGTAGGTTTTGTCTCTCTATTCAACGGTAAAGATTTGACCGGTTGGAAAGGCTTGGTTGAGAATCCGATTGTTCGTGCGAAAATGAAACCTGCTCAGTTGGCGAAAGCTCAAGTGAAGGCGGACGAGAATATGCGTCGTGATTGGAAAGTGGAAAATGGTTTGTTGGTGTTTGACGGTACGGGTTATGACAATCTATGTACAGAAAAGCAATATGGTGACTTCGAGATGTATGTTGATTGGAGATTAGATCCGAATGGTCCAGAACCGGATGCGGGCATTTATCTTCGTGGAACGCCTCAAGTTCAAATTTGGGATACTTCTCGTGTAGATGTTGGCGCTCAAGTGGGATCTGGTGGTCTATATAATAATCAGGTAAATGAGAGCAAGCCCTCTAAGGTAGCCGATAATAAGTTGGGAGAGTGGAATACTTTCTATATAAAAATGGTCGGAGACCGTGTGACTGTTCTTTTGAATGGCGAGAAAATTGTGGACAATGTTATATTGGAGAACTATTGGGATCGTAAGCTTCCAATCTTCCCGGTAGAGCAATTAGAGTTGCAGGCTCATGGTAGTAAGGTGTATTATCGAAACATTTATGTAAAAGAGTTGGAAAGACAAGAGCCATTTAAACTTTCTGCTGAAGAGCAAAAAGAGGGTTTTAAGGTGTTGTTTGACGGAACGAATATGCATGAATGGACAGGAAATACGGCAGACTATGTTTTAGATGGAGGCTGTATCTCTTGTGTTCCGAGTAAGAGCTTTGGAGGTAATCTGTATACGAAAAAAGAATATGGCAATTTTGTCTATCGTTTCGATTTCCAATTGACTCCGGGCGCAAACAATGGAATCGGCATACGTACTCCGATGGAAGGTGATGCCGCTTATGTTGGTATGGAGATTCAGATTTTGGACTGTGAACACCCTATTTATAGCGATATCACTCCATTGCAGCATCATGGATCTGTTTACGGAATCATTCCGGCTCGCAAGGAACACCCAAAGGCATTTAAGCCGGCAGGTGAATGGAACACGGAGGAGATTGTCGCAGATGGTGATCATATTCGTGTAACAGTAAACGGTGTCGTGATTTTGGATGGAAACATAAGAGATGCCGTGAAGAATGGCACTCCTGATGGTAAAGAGCATCCGGGATTGTTTAACAAGAAGGGACATATAGGTTTCTTAGGACACGGTTCTCCTGTTAAATATCGTAATATCCGCATCAAGGAGTTGAAATAAGAGTATGTGAAGCAAAAAATCCGAAGGCCGTCAAGGTTATAGGATAATAATGTAACTTCAAACAGTTCAGTAGGGTTAGCCTTGCTGAACTGTTTTTTTTATAGTCTCTTTGTCTGTTGAGCCTGATTGTCGATGGAGTTTTTGTCGAGTTCCCTTTTTGATGAATCTTGTATTTCAAGTTAATTGATAAATTCTACAATATTTATGCTTTATAAAAAATATTTTGGAGTTCTTGGCGTTTATCATAATGTAATATGTTATTTTTGTATAGCCTAATAATAAGCTGTATGAATAGCAGCAATATCAATAGATTAAAAATTGTCTGAGGAGAAGAGTAGCGGAGCAATAAATAGCTTGCTGAACAATCAGGAAAGGACTAAGGGACGATTCTTAAGTGGGTATTAATACAACCCAACCTAATATGATGAATCTTATGCGTATTGCAAAAGTATTGAATGTTGTCGTTGAATACAGTGGTTATTGAAAATGAACATGAATAAAGAGCCTGGTTACGTATATATACTCACGAATCCCGGTTTTCGAGAGGATTGGGTCAAGATTGGGAAGAGTTCCCGTCCGGTAGATATCCGTTCTAAGGAATTGGATAATACTGCTGTTCCCTTACCTTTTGAAATTTTTGCGACCCTGAAGACGATCAAGTATAATGAGGTTGAAAAATTGGTTCATAAGACCATTGACCGTTTAACGGATCTGCGTATTCGTCAGAACCGTGAATTTTTTAATGTCGCTCCTCAAATGGCTTTGGAAATTTTTCGAGATATAGCATTGGCCATTGATGATGCTGAAATTATAGAGTATAAGGACAACAAGCCTGTTATTCTTCAAAAGCATGAAGGAAAAGAATCTGTAAGCGAACCTTCTTTATGCAAATCTTATAAACGTCCACGGTTTAAGTTTAGTATGGTGGGCATTAAAATAGGCGATTTTATTAGGTTTGATCCTATCGGTATTATGGTGAAAGTGGCTTCAGATAATTCAGTTGAATATGAAAATCGGATTTACAAGCTATCTCCTTTTGTAGGTACTTTTCTACCTGAAAATAAGAAAACACCATCTAATGCTTATCAAGGTGCCAAATATTTTTCATATCGGGGAAAAGTGTTGGATGATTTAAGAACAGAAATAGAATTAAAGGGGGAATAAAATTCTCTTGTTAGAGAATAATAATTAATCATTTAGATAAGAACTTCCTGTAATTTTTAATTATAGGAAGTTGACAATATAGTCAAAATACTATGACACCAGAAGAAAAAGCTCGGGAAAGAATCGATCAATGGTTTAAGAACGCAGGATGGACTGTCATCAACCGTGATGAGTTTGAGTCTAATATAGTCTAATATGTCAGCAGTAGCAATTCGTGAAGGGCTGCTTAAAGGCAATAGAGAAGCGGATTATTTCTTCAGTTTGATAAACTGTGCGTCATACCGGGTTGTGGGTGAATTATCCGTTTTGAACTTTGTTGTAAACTTCACGG
>CAUWMZ010000075.1:0-14744 GCA_963560035.1 uncultured Parabacteroides sp. | reverse complement strand
CACAAAGATAAGTCAAAGAACGCTTTAATCAATTATTCGATATAAACTCTACTATCAATTTAGGCATAGGACATAATGTTTATTACAACAAGAACAATTTGGGTGGATTCTACCAAATATTAGCCCTCAAAACATTTATTACCAAATATTTTTTCCTCCACATAGGTTATCAACTTCACAAATTTAATATTCCAAATAATCTGATGCTTGGTGTCGGATATCGCTTTCATAACAAATAGCCCTATTACTCATAAATCAATGTAAACAACTTATCCGGAGCAAAAACCTCATTAGCGACCTCTAAAATTTGTTCTGCTGTCAACTTCTCTATCTGCTCGAAAATCTCAGGCAATGAATCATAACGATTATAATGCAAAAAGCTTTTCCCTAGAGCGAGAAATAAGCCCTCTCGATTATCACTCGCGACACCTAGCTGACCCATTACTTGCTTTTTAGCCGCCGCCATTTGACTTGTCGTTAACTTCACATCACGTATACGAGCCAATTCTTTATGAACTAAGCGCATCGCTTTTTCTCTATTTTTAGGATCTGTCCCAAAATAAATACTGGCTAAACCCGTATCTGTATATGAAGTTATATTTGATTCTACACTATAAGCCAATCCATGTTTTTCACGTAAAGAGACATTCAACCGGCTATTCATCCCCGGGCCACCCAAAATATTATTCAACAAAAATAAAGGTACACGCTTCTCATCATGCATACTATAAGCGCGCCCACCTATCAATACATGAGCCTGATGCGTATCTCTATGCACTTGATGAAAAGATGCCTCTATTAACTCTGGAACTTTTCGCTCACGAGCGGCCATTGAAAACGATATATTTCCCAACGCCGCCTCCGCCATACGCACTATTCGCTTAAAATCCTTTCGTCCCATAGAGAAAAAAACCATGTTTTCAGGAGCATAAAACCGTTTCATAAACGAACGTCCTGAATCGGAGTTAAATTGAAGCAAAAACTGCTCATCCCCCAAAATGTTATGCCCAAGCGCATGTCCTTTATAAAGGATATTCTCAAACTCATCAAAGATCAACTCAGAAGGATTATCCTCATACGAGTTAATCTCATCCAAAATCACATCTACTTCCTTATCTATCTCTTGCCGGGGAAACTGCGAATGATATACTAAATCAGATAATAGATCAAAAGCCCTTCCAAAGTCATCCTCCATAAAAATAGAATAAACGAATGTCTCCTCTTTTGTCGTGTAAGCGTTTAACTCTCCACCTACATTCTCCATTCGATTCAAAATATGCCAAGCTTTTCGCTTTTCTGTACCTTTAAAAATCATATGTTCCACAAAATGAGCCAAGCCAAATTCATTCGCATTCTCATCTCTCGTCCCGGCATTTACGGCAAATCCACAATAAGACACAGGAGAATTAACCGGTAAATGCACCAAACGCAATCCATTCGATAATGTATGAGTGATATAATCCATTTTCTAATTTATTTCTATTAGGTTACAAAAGTACAAAACATGACCACGCACCAAAAGAGGCCACATCAAAATAAAAAAATCTTAAAGATTAGATTCCAATTATCAGTAAATATAAATACTTTTGTAATAATTATCGCAGACAGAAATGTCATAAAAATCAATCAACGATATGATAAACGAATATATCACTTCTATATTAGAGCAAGAAGCAGCAGCAGTTCGAAACATTCCTGTTACGAACGGATATGAGGAAGCAGTGTCGCTTATAGTGGAACACGTACATACTTTAGGCGGCAAACTGATCCTTAGTGGAATGGGTAAAGCGGGACAAATAGCATTAAACATCGCTACCACATTTAGTTCAACTGGAACTCCGGCCTTTTTCTTGCATCCTAGCGAAGCTCAACATGGGGATCTAGGTATTATAAGAGATAACGATATCATGTTATTGATTTCAAACTCCGGCAAAACTCGAGAGTTATTAGAGCTGGTAGACCTTACAAGAGGACTTGTCCCTAACATGAAATTCATTGTCATTACCAGCAATCCCGACAGCCCTTTAGCTGCTGAAGCGAACATATGCCTATTGACAGGCGCTCCCAAAGAGGTATGCCCTCTAGGACTTACCCCAACGACATCCACAACGGTCATGACAGTTATTGGCGATATCTTGGTAGTCAACACTATGAAGCGTATCCACTTTACCAATAAGGATTACGCCAAACGTCATCATGGAGGATATCTAGGATCTAAAAGTCGTGAACAAAGCAAAAACGAATAAAATAGTCCGACAAGAATATTTATGAGAAGAGTTTTTGGTATAGGTGAAACTATCCTAGATATTATCTTTCAAAACGATCAACCCTACAAGGCTGTCCCCGGAGGATCAGTCTTTAATGGATTAACATCGCTAGGACGATTAAATATACCCGTTTCTTTCATTAGTGAACTGGGAAACGATAAGATTGGTGACATTATTCAACAGTTTATGGAGGATAATCATATATCAACAGAGCTTGTCGATCGTTTCCCAAACGGAAAAAGCCCTATATCTCTCGCATTTTTAGACAATGACAAAAACGCGAATTATATCTTCTATAAAGACTATCCCGCACAACGATTAGAAGTACCTCTTCCTGATATTAAGGAAGATGATATTTTTATCTTCGGCTCTTATTATGCACTTAATCCTGCCTTACGCTCACGCATGATCGAGTTTTTAAAATATGCGCAAGATCGTAAAGCGATTATCTACTATGACCCAAATTTTCGCAAAGCGCACGCTCATGAAGCGATAAAACTCATGCCTACAGTATTAGAGAACCTAGAGTTCGCAGATATTGTCAGAGGTTCAGACGAAGATTTCTTCAACCTATTTGGCAAAACGAACTCACAAGAAATATATAAAGAGCATATCCAATTTTACTGCAAGCATTTTCTGACTACAGAGGGGGCCAATGGGGTCACTTTACATACGCCGCAATTCTCACATCATTTCCCCTCTCCCCAGATACAACCAATTAGTACGATTGGAGCAGGCGATAATTTTAACGCGGGCATTATATATGGACTCCTAAAATATGACATTCACCATGCCGATCTTATTGATCTAGATGAAGAAACATGGGAAAATATCATTCAATGCGGCATTGACTTATCCGCTGAGGTTTGCCAAAGTTATGACAATTATATCTCCAAAGAATTTGCTAAGGAATACTGTAACTTGTCTTAAATATCATTAATGCAGAAACGAGAGAAAGTTGTTTTGTTACCTTTGTAAACAAAGCTTATTATCGAAGGAAACAATGTTAGGAAAGATTTTTTCTCTATTTGCCAGTATAGGTCTCTTTGTTAGTTGCGACACATCCAACGCACCTGAAATACGGGCTATCTGCCTACGTGATGATATTGGAAACTACGTAATCAAATGGGAAACAAATCCAGCCATAGATGGAATCGTTAAAATGACAGTCTCTGACACACCTGATTATTTTCCAAATGAATCTCCATGCATATCCGCAAGCATTAAAAATGGTGTAGCAACTTATATCACCAACGATAATATCACTCGCAAATATTTTCAACTCTCTTTCAACGATAAATATAGCCAAACAATAGGAGCGCGATCTGTAGCGATGGACAGTGTCCAGAACCTAAGAGACCTTGGAGGATATACCACTAAAAATGGGAAAACGATCAAATGGGGACAAGTATTCCGCTCCGGACAACTCTGTAACCTAACAGAATGGGACTCCATTCGATTAGATAAGCTTCATATTAAGACTATCATTGATCTACGCACCGAAAAAGAGAGCTTAATGTATCCTATACGTTATAGCAACGCAAATATTGTACATGTCCCTATCTCCATCGGACGGATGGAAGAAGCGCCAGAACGAGTAATAGAAGGTCAAATGAAAAAAGGTGACGCGCAAGTATATCTGGAAGATGAATACCTACAATTTGTTACTGACAACACAAGTCAATGCAACAAAGTCTTGGAGCAGTTCCAGAATAAAAAAAATTACCCAATTCTCATTTGCTGCTCTTTTGGCAAAGATCGAACAGGCTATCTAACCGCACTGCTCCTCAACATCCTGGGTGTACCGAAAGATGCGATCATGGAAGATTATGTCGCATCAAACCAAACGATCAACACTAAGCAATTGAATAAGATAGTCAACAATTTATCTAACGACTCACAAGAGAGCATTACAGTTTTTCTAACCGCGAACGAAGAACTATTAAACCTTGCTTTCGAAAAAATAGACAAAGAATACGGCTCTGTCGAACAATACATATCCAAAGGATTACATATCACTGATAAGAAACGTGAAAGGATAAAAGATATTTTACTTTATTGATATGTATCCGAATAATTTACGTATCTTCGCAGCGTCTGAATTTATCATATATACATAATCGAATTTTGAAAACATTTGAAGAATTAGGAGTTGCCGCACCGATATTAAAGGCAATTCAAGAGATGGGCTACGAGTCGCCCATGCCCGTACAGGAAGAAGTGATTCCTTTCTTGCTGGGAGAAGATAATGACGTGATCGCATTAGCGCAAACAGGTACAGGCAAAACAGCCGCATACGGATTGCCTATACTGCAAAAAATCAATGTTTCTTTATGTCAACCTCAAGCGCTTATCCTTTGTCCAACAAGAGAGCTTTGCCTACAAATCGCAGACGATTTGAATGATTACTCCAAATATATTGAGGATTTGAAAGTCCTTCCCGTATATGGTGGCTCAAGCATTGAGAGCCAAATCAAAACATTAAAGAGAGGCGTGCATGTAGTAGTAGCTACCCCAGGACGTCTTATCGACCTAATGAACAGAAAGACCGTAAACTTGAATAACGTGAAAAACGTTATCCTTGACGAAGCGGATGAAATGCTTAATATGGGATTTACTGACAGCATCAATGAGATATTAGCCGCTGTTCCTGAAAATCGCAATATGTTACTCTTCTCTGCAACCATGCCGAAAGAGATATCAAACATCACAAAGAAATATATGTCATCTCCGAAAGAGATCGTTATCGGAAATAAAAATGAAGGTAACAAAAATATCCGAGACATTTATTTCATGGTGAGAGCACAAGATAAATATCTAGCGCTAAAACGTATCGCCGATTATTACCCCAATATCTATGGAATCATTTTCTGCCGCACTCGTAAAGAGACACAAGAAATTGCCGATAAATTAATCCAAGATGGATACAATGCGGATTCTTTACATGGAGAATTGAGCCAAGCTCAACGTGACTATGTTATGCAAAAATTCCGCATCAAAAATCTACAATTATTGGTCGCTACGGATGTTGCCGCAAGAGGTTTGGATGTTGATGATTTGACACACGTTATCAATTATGGATTGCCAGACGAAGTTGAATCTTATACTCATCGACGCGGACGTACAGGACGTGCGGGAAAAACTGGTATCTCTATCTCTATTTGCCATGTTAAAGAGAAAGGAAAAATCAGGGAGATTGAGCGTATCATCAATAAGAAATTTGAAAAGGGTGAAATGCCTACTGGTGCACAAATCTGCGAAAAACAACTATTTAATTTAGTTGATCAAATAGAAAAGGTAAAAGTAAACGAAGAGGAAATCGCAAACTTAATGCCCTCTATTTTCCGCAAATTGGAATGGCTAGACAAAGAAGATATCATCAAACGTATGGTTTCTTTGGAATTTAACCGCATGATCGACTATTATAAAGATAACGATGATATTGAAGTCGTTGATGAAAATGCGCCAAGAGAAAGAGGCAAACGCAATAAAGGTGAGGCGGAGAAAGGTTTCACTCGCTTCTTTATCAATTTTGGAAAAATCGACGAGTTAAATCCTCCACAGTTGATCGAGCTTGTGAACAAATGCGTTCCCGGCAAAGTTCGTATCGGTAGAATAGACTTACATGACAACTTCTCTTTCTTCGAAGTTGAAGAGGGCGAAGCTAAGCGTGTAATGAACTTAATGAATGGCTTTGAAGTTGATGGCCGCAAAATCTCTGTCGAAGTCGCACAATCTAAAGGCGAAAGTGGCAAAGGTGGACGCAGAAACGGTGGATTCAAAGGTAGACGTGACGGTAAAGGCGGACGTAAAGATAGCGATCGTGGCGGACGCAAAGGCAAAGGTTCCGCTCGTGAAGATAAATCCAAACGTAAGTTTTATGAAGACATTCCTTCTGCCAAGAGAAAACGCAAATAAAAAGATCATTGGATGACAATCCAACTTTTTATTCCCCTATAACTAATTCCCAATTTCTTTTTATAAGAGGTTGGGAATTTTATTTTTTCTAAAACCAATGATAGAACCTTTAGATATAGACGCTTTTTTCAACTTTAAAAGTCTTTATGATCAACAAAAAACAGAGCTAAATTAATAGTTATACAATATTATGATTTACAATGCATTAAGTAAATAACTATTCACTGCTCAAGTGATTAACTATTCACTAGAGGTAGTGATTAACTAAGCTAACGACAAGTGATTAGTTATTCGCTCACAAAGGCCTTTATAGGTCTCTTTTTCTCATCCATTTCTATTCCCGTAAAACAGTGCGAATAGAGCTCTTTATCCTCTATATAAAAAGCGACAAACTATTCATTTCAGACATACTCACATTATACAATAGTATGTCCAAATAAACCGTTTGTCGCTATCTATTATTCAGTCTTCCCTTGTCAGGAAGGTTTTACTTATTTCACAATCTTCAACTCATTAATCAATCGAGGACATTTACCCCACTTATCAATCATAAATAAGATATAACGAATATCCACTCCGATGCAACGCTGCAAATCAGGTTCAAATGCGATATCACCACTCATCGCTTCCCAATTGCCATCGAAAGCCAATCCTATCAATCGAGCATTCTTATCAAATACAGGACTTCCGGAATTTCCTCCCGTAATATCATTATTAGAAAGGAAGCAAAGTTGCAACTCCCCTTTCTCATTAGCATAAGGGCCAAAATCACGACGACGCACCAAATCTAATATTTCCGGTTGTACACAAAACTCTTCGTTTGTGGAATCTTCCTTTTCCAAAATGCCCTTATCCGTTGAATAATAATTATACCACGCCGCATCATAAGGACGATAACCTCCGATTGAACCATAACTCAAACGCATCGTAAAATTAGCGTCAGAAGGAAGAGCCTTTTCCGGATACATCTCTTTTAAACCAGCAAAATACAAACGCTCTCCTTTTAATATATCAAATTCCGCATTGCTCATAGACTGTTGCAAATCATAGATAGAAAGCAATACAGACAAGCTCAATTCAGCGGCAGGATCATTCTTCAATTTCGCATATTGTTTCGGATTTTTCAAGATTGCCTCAACCTTCTCATAAGACAATACGGATGTTTTCTTAAATACATCAGCCGCATATCTCGCATAATCACCTTTATATTTCTTATCGATGCTCTTATAAATCTCTGGCAAGAACTCTGGAGACACACGTTCCTTAACGACTTTCATCATAGCGGCTAATACCTTCTGATCTAAGGTCGGTTCATAATCTTTAAAGAATGAACGTACACGATCGTTCAAGAAAGCATCAATCTCTTCCGGAGTAGAACCTTTCACGTCTACGGCCTGTACCATACGAACCAATTGCAAGATTTCAGCACCATTGGCAAACGCCTCACTCAAATAAGTCAGAGCCTCACGATATTTGCCCGTAGAAGTATATCCCTTCTCTAACAAGCTCAACACTTCACCATACTTAGCCATACGAGCTTGATCTTTCGCCATCCAGTCCGCAAAGGCTGTTTCCTCAGCACGCTTTCGTTCAACAACATTCAAATTCGCCAAACCTTTGTTCATACCTATCGAGTTCTTCCAATAATTGGAACTTCCCGCATATTTAGAGGCATATTTAATACGCACAGCATCACTGGCGGACATTGCTTCTCTCCAAATATCCTGCTTAATACCACGCACTTCGATACGAGGTTTATTGCTATTTTCTATACGCTGCTTAACACCCCATGAGCACAAATATCTATCTGTACTACCCGGGAAACCTATTGTCATCGCATAATCCTTATCTTGATAACCTTGCATAGACACTTCCGCCACATACTTAGGCTGATAAGGCTTATTGTTCACATTATATTCAGCCGGCTTATTTTCCGCATTAGCATATACACGAAAAACAGAAAAGTCACCCGTATGACGCGGCCACATCCAATTGTCTGTGTCGCCTCCAAATTTACCTATAGAGCTAGGTGGAGCGAACACCATACGAACATCTCTAAACACGTCATATACCACCAAAAAATACTTATTATTATTGTAGAATGGTATTACTTCCGCAGAAAGGAACTCATTAGCGCCAACAGAATCACAGATCACATGACCGATAGAATCCGCGGCAGAAAGCCGTTGGAACTCATCCTTAATATCTGCGATCTCACCATTAATACGATCACTCACATCCAACGTTTCCTTCAAATAACGAACCGTTAAACCAGGGACCGGCAACTCTTCTTCTTTGCTTTGAGAGACAAAGCCATCTTTCAAATAATCATGTTCAACACTACTTAATTGCTGGATAGAGCCAAAACCACAGTGATGATTTGTAAAGATTAAACCTTCGTTAGACACGGTAATACCTGTACAACCCCCACCAAAGATAACCACCGCATTCGCCACGCAGGGATCTGTCTCACTATACAAGTGATCATAGGATGGAGTAAAACCCAATTCGGCCATCCTCGCCAAATTTTGCTTATTCAATTCTTTTAACACCCACATGCCCTCATCGGCATATAAATGACTCGCGACAGCCAACAAGGCTAAAGCCGCACATACTTTTTTCATCAACTTCATTCCACTCAGATTTGTCTATTTATTTTTATTCAATTAATAATTTAATATGTTTCATTTCTACACGAGCAGACAGCCATTCTTTTATTTTCTTTCTATCCCCTTCCGATACAGCGGTCTTGCTTTTCAAATAAACCAACATAACCGTATCACGTTTAGCTGTCGCCGTATTCACAATATAGGTATTCGAGCAAGAAGCCTCCTCTATATTTGGGAAAAGTACTTTTAGCTCCGGAATCAATTCAGCGGTTAAACGCTTATCACTCTCTAAAATATTCACCTTCTGCCGTAAAGAATCAAGTTGTATCGTCTGTGTCCGCAATACCTCCTCACTATTCTTATACAGATCCTGCATCAGTAAGCTTTTCAATTTGTTAATATCGGCAGCCTCCTGAGCAAAGCCTTGCTGAACAATAAGGTGTACGCCTTTCAAGCCATATTTAGGCAATTTAGCTCTAGCGTTAGCGATCATCGCTTCTGGTACAGCCTGACCGATCAAGACGACTTTCACCTCTTTTTTCTGGCTTGTATCTGTTATTACCTTATTCAATATTTGTGTATTTGGAAAAGATAATTCTTCCGCGATAAAATTACGTGCTCGCTCATTAAAATAACTACTACGAATCAAGTTATAACTTAAGAACAAGCTCGGAACAATCGTAAAAAACACAATGATTCCAACATAACGAGTCACTATTTTCTCTCGCTGCTTATCTAAAAATACTTTCTTCGGATATTTCAACACACGAACAACCATATAAGTCGCCAAACTGATAAAAACAGTATTGATAAAATACAGATAAAAAGCTCCAAAGAAATAATATAAATTACCACTCGCTAAACCAAATCCAGCCGTACAAAGGGGCGGCATTAACGCTGTAGCGATAGCGACACCAGGAATTACATTTCCTTTGCTTTTAGTCGAACTAGCGACAATACCCGCTAAACCACCAAAAAAAGCTATCAACACATCATAAACCGTAGGCTGTGTCCGCGCCAACAACTCACTCTGCGCTTCACTAATTGGAGATATTAAAAAGTATAACGTAGAGGTAATCACGCTAAATATTGTCGCTGTGGCAAAATTTCGGAACGAACGCTTGATCAATTCAAAATCAGCGATACCTAAACCTAAACCAAATCCCATAATAGGCCCCATCAACGGAGAAATTAACATCGCTCCAATAATGACAGCCGTTGAATTGATATTTAATCCCAACGAAGCAATAAACGTAGCAAATATAAGTACCCAAAGATTCGTACCCTTAAACTCCACCCCTTTTCTAATAGACTCTATCGTCTCATGCTCGTTCTCCTTTTCTTGACGAACATCAAAATTACGGATAAAGAAATCCATAATCTGCTTATGCAATAACCCTTTTTCCATATCGCTAAAAACTAATATTCATCTTCTACAAAGATATTCTAATTGTTTGTTATCCTCATTAAATAACAGCATATCAATCCGCTTAACGAAAGAAACGACCAATATAAGGTAATTCGCGTAATGGCAAATCTCTCTTGATCATAAACAATACAAAAACGGCCAATAAAAGCGTACGATAACCTAAACGCAGCCACTCTGACTGTATCGGCAACCACATCCCTGCCATATATAAAATCGCTGTTGCAGCTAAATAAAGAAATGCGGAGCGAAGATCGTAATTTATAGGAAACTTCTTTTGCCCGATAAAATAAGACAACAGCATCATTAATAAATTACAAAAGAAAGAGGCCCAAGCACAAGCCATATACCCATATGAAGGTCCAAACATCAAAATAATCGATACGGTAGCCACACAACCTATCGCTGAGAAATAAGCCCCCCACTGTGTTTGATCGATCAATTTATACCATAAGGATAAATTAAAATAAACGCCAAAGAAAAACTCTCCCAACATAACAATCGGAACGACCTTTAGCCCCGGATAATAAGCCGGACCTACAAAATACTTCAATATATCGATATAAAAAGATACCCCCAAGAAGATCAACAAAGCGAAAATAATAAAATATTTCATCGCTTCTGAATAGGCCTTTTTATTATCATCGCTCTTATTCTTCGCGAAAATAAATGGTTCATAGGCATAACGGAAGGCCTGCGTAAACATCACCATCACTACCGCAATCTTAAAACATGCGCCATAAATACCTAATTGCTCATTAGCGTAAACTTTATCATCAAACAAAAACGGGAATAAGATTTTATCTGCCGTTTGATTAAAGATACCAGCAATACCCAAAATCAAAATAGGAAAAGAATAGCGCAAAATCTTTCGTAAGACCACTCCATCTACCTTCGCCCGCATTCCCGGTAAAATATCTGGTATTAAAAAGAATAATGTCATTAATGTAGTGAACACATTAGCGACAAATACATAACCAACGCCATAATCAGAACGGTAAAACCAATCAACAGATTCAGGATAATGCGCATGAAGCCATGGACATGTAATCAAGAAGAAGATATTTAACAATATGTTCAAAAAGATTCCCAACATCTTGATACCCGCAAACCGCCATGCTTTCCCTTTATAACGAAGATATGCAAATGGAATACAACAAAAAGCATCTACCGCAACAATTCCAGCCATCATTCCAACATATTCCGGATGATCAGCATATCCTAAAGCACTACTGACATAAGGCAAAAGTATAAAGACTAACACCGTAAAAAATACAGAGCTCCCCAATAAACAATATAATACAGATGCATATACACGCATTGGATCTTGTTCATCCCGCTTATTCACAAAGCGAAAAAAGCCTGTCTCCATCCCATAAGTCAGCAATACAAGCAGTAGCGCGGTCCAACCATATAAATTCGTTACGATACCATAATCGCCCGTTCCCGCTAGTACTCGAACATACATCGGCACCAGCATCCAATTCAAGAAGCGACCAACTATACTACTCAATCCATAAACGGCCGTTTCACCAGCAAGCCGTTTCATTCCTCCTGCCATATCCTATTTAATCAAATAAAAAACCTTGTTCTTTCTCTTGGCTACGTCCTAAATGGATATATGCCAACTCCGTAACCTCACGGCCACGAGGCGTACGCTTCAAAAAGCCCTCCTTAATAAGAAATGGCTCATACACCTCTTCTACAGTTCCCGGATCTTCTCCTAATGCCGTAGCAATAGTGGTTAATCCAACAGGACCGCCCTTAAATTTATCAATGATTGTTGTCAAAAGCTTATTATCTATCTGATCCAAGCCATATCGATCTATATTTAAAGCCTCAAGAGAGAAGCACGCAATTGCCTTATCAATTTCCCCGGTACCTTTCACTTGCGCAAAATCACGCACTCTTCGCAACAATGAATTGGCAATACGAGGGGTTCCTCTACTTCGAGACGCTATTTCTTTCGCGGCACTCTCCTCACATTTTACATTTAATATATGCGCACTCCGAAGAACAATCTTTGTTAGTGTATCAATATCATAATATTCAAGGTGCATATTAATGCCAAAACGCGCACGCAGAGGACTTGTCAGCAAGCCACTTCGAGTTGTCGCCCCAATCAGTGTAAACGGAGCTAAATCTATTTGTATAGATCGAGCGCTAGGCCCTTTATCTATCACTATATCAATCCGATAATCTTCCATCGCAGAGTAAAGATATTCCTCCACAATTGGACTCAAACGGTGAATCTCATCAATAAAAAGCACATCATTTTTCTCTAACGAGGTCAATACTCCCGCTAAATCTCCCGGCTTATCCAACACCGGACCAGATGTTACTTTAAAACCAACACCTAGCTCATTTGCTATAATATTCGATAATGTTGTCTTTCCCAACCCTGGAGGTCCATGTAAAAGTACATGATCCAAAGCCTCCTTTCGCATACGGGCAGCCATAACAAACACCTTCAAGTTTTCCACTACTTTCGCCTGACCTCTAAAATCATTGAGCGAAAGAGGACGGAGCACATTCTCATACTCACGCTCACTCTCCGGCATTCGAGCATTCCTTATATCAAAATCGTCTTCCATATTCACATTCATTGTGTCGCAAAGATAATGATTTCGTTTTACCCTTTTATCGTGATTTCAGCATCTTCCTTCACAAAGCTTCTATCATTTTACTAAAAATCATTCATAAAACACACTCCTTTTCAATATGAACTTTCCTGTTTGTATAAAATAGACTTTTAACATCTTAACAATATTGCTACCTTTGCAACTCTTTTTAAAATGATATGACTTTAAGCAAAAAACATCATGAAAAATTTTTTCTACTATTTCTGCTTCCTTTTCATCGTACAAACGGCTTTTGCGGCAGACAGCCTCTTTGTTCGGGAGCAACAAATTCCTATTTTAACTGACCGCATAGATAATATTTTATATGAAATGAGAGTACATGCGCAAAAAGGCGACATACTCAATGAAATTTCACTACAATTTGGCGAAGAAGTGGATCTTTCCAATATTCAAGCACTTCGTCTATTCTATGGAGGCGTAGAAGCTCCCTCCCGCAAAGGAGAACACTTCAGCCCTGTCACTTATATATCCAGCCACACACCGGGTAATACCCGTAAAGCACTGGATGCATATTCTGTAAAACAAGATGAGGTAAATGCGCCACTCTCCCGCTCCATTAAGCTAACCTCCAAACAACCCTTATTAAAAGGCATCAACTATTTTTGGATCAGTATACAAATGAAACCTGAGACCTCCCTCTTAGCGAAGGTGTCAACAAATCTAACGAATGTCTCTATCAATAAAAAAAACATTGACATCATTTGGAAAGGGAAAGTTGACGAGCGTCGTGTAGGACAAGGTGCACGTCAAGCTGGAGATGATGGCTCTGCCGCTTTCCGTATTCCAGGATTAGTTACAACTAATAAAGGAACATTGCTGGGTGTTTATGATATTCGCTATAATAATAGCGTCGATCTTCAAGAGAAAATAGATATAGGTGTCAGCCGAAGCACGGACAAAGGTCAAAGTTGGGAACCTATGCGAGTCGCTATGAGTTTCAACCAAACAGACGGACTTCCTCACGGACAAAATGGCGTTGGAGATCCTTCTATATTGGTAGACAACGTAACTAATACAATTTGGATCGTAGCAGCCTGGACTCATGGAATGGGTAATGAACGAGCTTGGTGGAACTCTATGCCTGGTATGACACCAGACCAGACAGCTCAATTAATGCTTGTGAAAAGTAATGATGATGGACAAACTTGGAGCGAACCTATCAACATAACTTCACAAGTGAAAGATCCTTCATGGTACTTCCTGCTACAAGGTCCTGGAAGAGGTATCACCATGCAAGACGGGACATTAGTCTTTCCTATTCAATTTATTGACGCTACACGCATTCCTAATGCAGGAATCATGTATAGCAAAGACCGTGGAAAAACTTGGCATCTACATAACTTAGCACGAACCAACACTACAGAAGCACAAGTTGTTGAAGTCGAACCCGGGGTATTAATGCTGAATATGCGCGACAATCGCGGTGGAAGTAGAGCTGTCGCAATAACAAAAGACTTAGGGAAAACATGGACAGAACACCCCTCTAGCCGCAAAGCATTACCTGAGCCTGTCTGCATGGCCAGCTTAATAAAGGTAAACGCAAGCGATAATATACTTAATAAGGATATTTTGCTGTTCTCCAACCCCAACACAACAGAAGGGCGTAACCATATTACGATTAAAGCTAGTTTAGATGGCGGTATGACATGGCCTACGGAATATCAAGTGCTACTCGACGAAAATGAAGGATGGGGTTACTCTTGTCTCTCTATGATAGACAAAGAGACTATCGGTATCTTTTACGAATCTAGCGTGGCACACATGACGTTCCAAAAAATTAAACTAACCGATCTTATCCCTCTCTCTAAATAAAAATGAGATATTTTTTATACCTTTTTCTATAAATATGAAAAGAGGCGTGTCGTAATATACGACACGCCTC
>CAUWMZ010000074.1:0-16376 GCA_963560035.1 uncultured Parabacteroides sp. | reverse complement strand
TAGAGCATCTGACTACGGATCAGAAGGTTATAGGTTTGAATCCTATGCGAGTCACACAAAAGTTCTTATCCACTTATCGAGATAAGAACTTTTTTTTATCCATCCTCTTTAATTGCGACAGCCCCCAATACAGGCTCTATTTGATATTGAATTATCATTAAAATATATACTGATTATCAGCAACTTAATACACATCCAAGTGAATAACTAACGGGAGGTCGAGTGAATAACTAAGCACTCTAGCAGTGAATAGTTAATTGCTCTAGTAGTGAATAGTTATTCACTTAAACACCCCTTTATTAATCACTCAATCCAGGAAAAAATCATCATTTTCAGAACGCTCCCACCAGCAAGTCCCCTATCCAATCATAATTCCATTTTTATCTCCGATATAAACAACAACAATCATCAATATTGAATCAATTTTTATAACTTTGCTTAGATTAATTTACAATGAGCCTCAAGACGAAATGGGGACAAAGAGCAAAATCCACCATTTCATCAAAGTCCTCAAAAAAAAATCAGAAATACAAATAAAAATATTTATGGAACAAGAAATTCAACTAAATGAGCACAACAAGGCAGAGTATCCACCCATGCACACGGTCGAACATATTCTAAATCAAACCATGGTTAGAATGTTTGGATGCCCAAGATCTAAAAACGCACATATCGAACGTAAAAAATCAAAATGCGACTATGAGCTAAACGAAGAACCTAACGCTGCAACCATCGAAGAAATAGAGAGAAAAGTCAACGAGGTCATCAACCAACAACTTCCCGTAACCATTGAATTCATGCCAAGAGAGAAAGCCGCGAAAATAGTAGACTTGAACAAATTACCCAAAGACGCAAGCGAGACTCTAAGAATAGTCCGGATCGGAGATTACGATGCTTGCGCTTGTATCGGCGCCCATGTTAGCAACACCTCCGAAATAGGTAAATTCAAAATCATCAGCACCGATTATACAGAAGGCAAACTTCGAATCCGTTTCAAACTGGAAAAGGCATAGGCTATACGCCCTCCATCCATCAAAGTCCGATGACCCTAAGAACAATCGGACTTTGCCAATTTTTCTAAGTGCGACAAACAACAAAAAGAAGAATTATCAAAAGCTCACAAAAGCCACTACACATACAACAAACAACACCTATATCAGTCATTTTAAAACCCTAAGCAGAAAATACAATGACGAAATGTCAGAACTTCACCTCAAAATACCACAAAATTTAGAGTAAGCGTAAACGGCAAAATGAAATATTTTATGTAAGTTTGCAAGCAATTTGAGAGACATTTTTATATAGACATAAAATACATTAGTTATGCAAACAATTGACAATTTCAACTTTGCCGGCAAAAAGGCATTTGTTAGAGTTGACTTTAACGTCCCCTTAGACGAAAATTTCAACATCACCGACGACACTCGTATGCGTGCCGCTCTTCCTACATTAAAGAAGATCCTAGCTGATGGTGGTAGCGCGATTATCGGTTCTCACCTAGGCCGTCCGAAAGGAGTAGCAGAGAAATTCTCCTTGAAGCACATATTGAAACACCTTTCCGAATTATTAGGTGTAGATGTTCAGTTTGCAAACGACTGTATCGGAGAAGAGGCTGGAGTTAAAGCAGCAGCTTTACAACCAGGAGAAGCTCTATTATTAGAGAACCTTCGCTTCTACGCAGAAGAAGAGGGCAAACCAAGAGGTTTGGCTGAAGATGCTACTGACGAAGAGAAGAAAGCAGCGAAGAAAGCTGTAAAAGAGAGCCAAAAAGAATTCACAAAGAGATTGGCTTCTTACGCAGATTGCTATGTAAACGACGCATTCGGTACAGCACACCGCGCTCATGCCTCTACGGCTTTGATCGCTGACTATTTCGACGCAGACCACAAGATGTTCGGTTACTTGATGGAGAAAGAGGTTAAGGCTGTTGATAAAGTCATGAACGATATCCATCGTCCGTTCACCGCGATCATGGGTGGTTCTAAAGTTTCTTCTAAGATTGAGATCATCGAGAACCTTTTGAACAAGGTAGATAACTTGATCATCACCGGCGGTATGACTTATACTTTCACAAAAGCACAAGGTGGTAAAATCGGTAAATCTATCTGCGAAGATGACAAACTAGATCTTGCTCTTGAGTTGATGAAGAAAGCAAAAGAGAACGGCGTAAACCTAGTTTTAGCTGTTGACTCTAAGATCGCTGATGATTTCAGCAACGACGCTAAGACAGACTTCGCTCCAGTTGATGAAATTCCTGATGGCTGGGAAGGTCTTGATATAGGTCCGAAAACAGAGGCTCTTTACGCTGAAGTCATCAAGAACTCTAAGACAATCCTTTGGAACGGTCCTACGGGTGTATTCGAATTTGACAACTTCACTCACGGTTCTCGTGCAGTTGGTGAAGCTATCGTTGAAGCAACAAAGAACGGTGCCTTCTCTCTTGTTGGAGGTGGTGACTCTGTAGCTTGCGTAAACAAATTCGGTCTTGCAAATGGCGTATCTTACGTTTCTACAGGTGGTGGCGCTTTACTTGAGGCTATCGAGGGTAAAGTTCTCCCGGGTATCGCTGCTATTAAAGGCGAAGCTTACAAATAATTGATCATTATCCTTACGATAAATATAAAAAAAGAGCGTCTCAATATTGAGACGCTCTTTTTTCACCCTCTTTTATCTTCTTTTAAAACGGGACTTGATTATCACCTCCTTGTGCCAAGAAATCAGGAATTGGAGAAGAGATCGTCGGCATCACATCTTCATTTCCATGACTATTCATTGTTGAAGAATACTCCCGTACGCCCTCCTCATCCATATTCATAAACTTAGCGTACTCACTCTTGAAGCGCAAACGAACATCACCAACAGCACCGTTACGATGCTTAGCGATAATAATCTCCGCTATACCCAACAAGGAATTTCCTCGCTCATCTTCCGTTATCTTATAATATTCCGGACGGTGAATAAAACATACCATATCTGCATCCTGCTCAATGGCTCCAGATTCACGCAAATCGGCCAACTGTGGTCTCTTACCCTCAACACCTTGACGAGCTTCCACACCACGGTTCAACTGAGACAAAGCGATTATAGGGATATTCAACTCTTTCGCCAATCCCTTCAAAGAACGAGAGATCATACTCACCTCCTGCTCACGACTACCAAAATTCATACCACTGGCATTCATCAACTGAAGGTAGTCTATAATAATACACTTTATGCCATGCTCACGCACCAGACGACGAGCCTTCGTCCTTAGCTCAAAGACAGACAAGCTAGGTGTATCATCCACATAAATAGGAGCATCATAAAGTTCCTTTATCTTAAAGTCTAATTGCTCCCACTCATAACTCTCCAATTTTCCGCTCTTAATCTTATCGCCCGGAATCTCACATACATTCACGATCAAACGATTCACCAATTGCACATTGCTCATCTCAAGCGAGAACAACGCTACCGGTATATTGTAATTCACCGCCATATTCTTCGCCATAGAGAGGACGAAAGCGGTTTTACCCATCGCCGGACGAGCCGCGATAATGATCAAGTCTGAGTTTTGCCAACCGGAAGTAATCTTATCCAATCCCTCAAATCCTGTACGCAAGCCACTCAATCCCTCTTTCTGATTAGCCGCTTTCTCCAACATATCCATCGCCTCCTTTATGACGGGATTGATTTGAGTAACATCTTTCTTCACGTTACGTTGAGAGATCTCAAACAACTTTCCTTCGGCCTCTTGCATCAAATCATCCACATCAATCGTCTCGTCAAAGGCTTTCCCCTGAATCATCGCCGTAAAGGATATCAACTCCCTCGCCAAATATTTCTGAGCGATAATACGAGCATGATATTCAATATGCGCACTACTGGCCACCTTGCTCGTAAGCTGTGAGATATACAATGGACCCCCGACCTCATCCAGCTCTCCACGTTTCTTCAACTGCTCTGTCACGGTTAGCATATCCACCGGTCGCTGACTCATCGCCAAATCAACGATTGCCGCATAAATTTTCTCATGCGCCTTCTCATAGAAACACTCCGGCTTTAATATTTCGCTCACGATCGAATATGCGTCTTTCTCCAGCATTAACGCACCCAATACAGCCTCCTCCAATTCACGAGCTTGCGGCTGGAGCCGCCCCATATCAGACACGACCTCAATCGTTTTCTTCTTACTCCTTGCTATCGTTTTTGTTCCTTCTGCCATCACATTCTTTGTTTTTCAAATATCAAAGATAATACCTTTTAATTAGTTTTCGAAAAGAAATATCAGCCTTTACCAGCCTTTATCAAGACCTTCTCCCCTCCTTCCAAAGTAGTCGCAAAAAGATACACATCCCCTCCGTCCGCTATTTTCGTGCGCTTCCTCAGCTCCTCCACCGACAGAGGGAAGTTCCTCACCGTAATATTCGCCTTTGGTATCGAACGAGACAAAGTCTTACACAATTTACCACTGAAAGACATTACCTCCTCCACAACAAACGAACGCCCGGGAAAATTAGGCACTTTTTTTTCTGAAGTATATAAATGACTACTTACATGCAACTTATCTATATTCCATCGAGAAGCGACAGACCTAAATGCGCCCGCTTTCAATATTGAGGCATTCGGCTCATAAAGAAACCGACCGACCACACCACACGGCACCACATCAGCCTTCCGCTCTTCCCCTAAAGAAAAATCGAAAATCTCAGGCTCACCCGATGAGCCATAATTAACACAACGGATCAAAGGATCTTCCACAACCGCTCCTTGCTCCATCACGAAAAGCAACTCCTTACATTCATTTTTCACCGCAAGGACATGAACCGCCACCACATTCGGAAGCACCTCCAATGTATGATGAATATCAGCCATAGGCGAAATCTTAGCGATCAGCCTCGGCGCGCGCGTCAATAACACAGGAACCAATGTCGTTAAATCAGGCTCACAATCGCACAAGGCAAAGACACGCTTATTCCCCTCGCCACGACGAGCTGGATCTATGTAAAAGACGTCAACCGCCCCAACCTGATCTAACAACTCAGCGGAGTCACCATTCAACACATCAATATTATCAGCGCCCAACACCTTAAAATTAGAAACGGCAGCCTCACAATAAGCGGCAAATCGCTCCATATAAGACACCCTTCTCACCTTTCTCGAAAAGAAAAAACTATCAATACCCAACCCCCCTGTCAAATCACATAAATGATCATTTTGACTTACCAACGACTGCTTATATAAAGCCGTCTGCTCCGACGAACATTGCTCTGCCGCTATCTTAGCGGGAAACAACAACCGATAGTTTTGATACCAAGAAGGCAACTTGTCCTTAATCTGTCGGCGAGCCTTTAACTGATCCACCACAAAAGGAATGTCAACATCCGGATAACGAGAAGCAGAAAGAAGCAAACGATTCAAGTCGTCTGAAGCATGCGACTTAACGAACCGCAAAAGCATCTCCATTTGTTCCATATCAAACCATACATTAATAATCTCCGCAAAGTTAAACAAATGATTTTTCAGTCAAAGACAAATATATCCCAACAATCCACCTTTCGAGGTTTTATAAAACAACTACGAATTCTTACTCTCTTTTATAAATATTATTCAGGAAAATCCGTATATTTGTCCATTGGTTAAAAACCTCAAAAACTATATATTAACAAGATTAATTCTATTAGTAAATGGGAAGAGTTTTAGTTATTGGCGCAGGGGGCGTAAGTACCGTTGCTGTTAAGAAAATAGCGATGAATGCCAATGTCTTCACGGACATCATGGTAGCTAGCCGCACAAAAAGCAAATGCGATAAAATAGCGGCAGACATCAAGAACGTGAAAGTACAAACCGCACAAGTTGATGCAGACAACGTACAAGAGCTCGTTGCCTTATTTAACACCTTCAAACCGGATCTAGTGGTAAACTTAGCACTTCCGTATCAAGACCTACACATCATGGACGCATGTCTTGAATATGGAGTTAGCTATTTGGATACAGCAAACTATGAACCTCTTGACGAAGCCAAATATCAATATAGCTGGCAATGGGCTTATAAAGACCGCTTCGAAAAAGCCGGCCTTACCGCTATCTTAGGATGCGGATTCGACCCGGGAGTAACCGGCGTCTATACTGCTTATGCCGCTAAACATCATTTTGACGAGATTCAATACCTAGATATCGTAGATTGCAACGCGGGCGATCACCATAAAGCTTTCGCCACAAACTTCAATCCGGAAATCAATATCCGCGAGATCACTCAACGCGGAAAATATTTTGAGAATGGCGAATGGAAAGAGACAGATCCTTTAAGCGTTCACAAAGCGTTAAATTACCCCAACGTAGGTCCTAGAGAATCTTACTTGATGTATCACGAGGAGTTGGAAAGTTTAACAAAGAACTTCCCGACGATCAAACGCGCACGTTTCTGGATGACTTTCGGACAAGAATATCTAACGCACTTACGTGTGATCCAGAATATCGGTATGGCTCGCATCGATCCTATCATGTATAATGGACAAGAGATCGTCCCTATCCAGTTCTTGAAAGCCGTATTACCAAATCCGGGTGATCTAGGAGAAAACTATACAGGCGAAACATCTATCGGTTGCCGTATCCGTGGTTTGAAAGATGGTAAAGAGCAAACTTATTATGTATATAATAACTGCAGCCACCATGCCGCATACTTGGAAACAGGCGCTCAAGGCGTTAGCTATACAACTGGCGTACCCGCTATGATCGGCGCTAAGCTATTCATGGAAGGAGTTTGGAAAAAGCCGGGCGTTTGGAACGTTGAGGACTTCGATCCAGATCCATTTATGAAGGAACTAAACGAACAAGGCTTACCTTGGCACGAGTTGTTTAATATTGATTTGGAACTATAATAATAGAGCTATGCAAATAGGTGATAAAGCTCCTGAGCTTTTAGGATATGACCAAGATGGCAAAGAGGTAAAAATGAGCGATTATAAAGGCAAAAAAGTAGCGCTTTATTTCTATCCAAAAGACAACACTAGCGGCTGTACCGCAGAAGCTTGCAGCTTAAGAGATGGCTATCAAGCTTTACAGGGAAAAGGCTTCGAAGTGATCGGTGTAAGTAAGGATAGCGCCAAATCGCATCAAGGTTTTATCCAAAAGCAGAATTTACCTTTCCGCTTAATAGCGGATACCGAGACGACTTTACAACAACAGTTCGGCGTATGGGCCGAAAAGAAATTGTATGGTCGCACCTATATGGGTACATTGCGCACAACATTTATCATTGATGAGAATGGCGTGATATCCCATATATTCGGTCCCAAAGAGGTAAAAACTAAAGAACATGCGAACCAAATCCTAAACTTATAATTTATATATATGGCAAAAGAAGACAATTTGTTTGAGGAAAATACAAAAGAAGAGGGCAAAGCCAACGTTAATGCGGATAAACTGAAAGCCTTACGTGCCGCCATGGATAAGATTGAGAAGAACTACGGCAAAGGCTCAATCATGAAACTTGGAGACGAAAATATCGAGAATATCGATGTGATACCGACAGGCTCTATCGGTCTAGATGCCGCTTTAGGTGTAGGTGGATATCCCAAAGGACGTATCATCGAAATCTATGGCCCAGAATCTTCCGGTAAAACGACCTTGGCTATTCACGCTATGGCTGAAGCGCAAAAGAAAGGTGGAATCGCCGCATTTATTGATGCGGAGCATGCCTTCGACCGCTTTTATGCAGAAAAACTAGGTGTTGACGTAGAGAATCTATGGATCTCACAACCGGACAATGGGGAGCAAGCCTTGGAAATCGCTGAACAATTGATTCGCTCTTCAGCCGTAGATATTATCGTTATCGACTCTGTTGCCGCTCTAACACCAAAAGCGGAGATTGAAGGCGATATGGGTGATAGTAAGATGGGTCTACAAGCTCGCTTGATGTCTCAGGCCTTACGTAAACTAACGGCCGCTATCAACAAAACAAATACGACCTGCATCTTCATCAACCAATTACGTGATAAGATCGGTGTCATGTTCGGCAACCCCGAGACTACAACCGGCGGTAACGCATTGAAGTTTTACGCTTCTGTCCGTCTTGATATTCGTAGCATCGGCAAGCTGAAAGATGGGGATGACATCAAAGGTAACCAAGTCCGAGTTAAAGTTATCAAGAACAAAGTGGCACCTCCTTTCCGTAAAGCGGAATTTGACATTATGTTTGGTGAAGGTATCTCTCGTTCAGGCGAGATTATCGATCTAGGATCTGAATTAAATATCATCAAGAAAAGCGGATCCTGGTATAGCTATAACGACACTAAGTTAGGACAAGGCCGTGATGCCGCTAAACAATGCATCAACGACAATCCTGAACTTGCAGAGGAGTTGGCTGAACAAATATTTGAAGCCTTGAAAACAGCGAAATAAGTTCTTTTCGCTATACCTATAAAAAATAGGAGATAGACACTAATATAGCCTATCTCCTATTTTTTGAAAGAATATCTCAAAAAACAGAAAGCCTCTCTTTTATTAAATAGCACATTCCTTCTCTTGAAGCCAACGAATGCCATCCAACACATAAGGGCGCTCAAAATCTTCCGGCTTCAAGACTTGATCATTCCATCGCAACAAATCAATATCTATCGGTACACGCCCTTTCGACTTGTCTTCAGGAGTTCGTCCTATCGAAATCTCCATTTTTTTCAACATTCGAATAATTTGATCGGCAGAGTTTTCACTCTTTACAATGACCACCTGATTCAAAAATTTGGAATGCCCCACACAATTGACAGGATCTGTATACACAGCCGGAGCAAATCGTATGAAAACAAAATGAGCGCGCAGCATTTTTTCCGCACGCTCTATATTTTGCTCTTGATTCCAATTAGAACCTAGACATATCACCACTCGGTTCAATTCATCCATCTCAAAAAACGACTAAGCATCTTTATGCTTTCTCAAAAAAGTATTAATAAAATCTATCAGTCGAGCCATTGGCTTAGAAAAGTTACCATTCTCGCTATAACGAATAGAAATAAACTTCTCCTTACCCTCTGATGAGAACGAAATCTGATACATCAACCCATTCGTTACATCCGACGCCTCATCCTCAAATCCATAAGAATCTTTCATCTGAAAAAAATCACAATCACTCAATAAAGGCTTCAACTCTGTCAACTCTTCATCGGCCATAGTTCCCTCCGTAATTTTCGGATGTTGGCGCTTCGCAAACTTATCCATATAGAAATTATTCTCCTCTATACGATATGTCTTATCACTATTAAACGTGACCATTAAACGATAGTTATCTACACTCTCTATGCTATAACTAAACTTAAAATCTTTCAACTCTTTCTTACAGCTCACCAAAAAGACTGATATCATAATCAGCAATGAAGCGAGCCATTCCATCTGTTTTTTCATGCTTTTTACTACTTTTTCAGTGCACAAACATACTGAAAAATCTCTTAAAACAGCGAATAAAAGTATAAGAAATGTCACGTATTCCCTTTATAAAAAAGTTATAAAAACCATTAAGATGAGAAACAAATCATTGACCTATAAATAGCAAAAAGTGAATGGTCTCTTACAAAATACATCTTAAACGCTATTGATGAAACGAAGATTTCAAACTAAATTCGCGACAGATTTTTATAAAAAATATGAGATTATCAGAACTTCGCACAGGCGATAAAGGTGTTATCGTAAAGGTAATGGGACGCGGAGCTTTCCGTAAGCGCATTATCGAAATGGGATTTATCAGAGGGAAAGAAGTGATCGTCATACAAAACGCGCCACTTAAAGACCCAATCCATTATCGTGTTATGGGATATGACGTTTCTCTACGACGATCTGACGCCGCCTTAATTGAAGTTGTCAGCGCCACAGAGTTCGAGAAAGAACAGGCTCTTCTTGAAAAAGACAAGAACAGAAGCGCTGACTCTTATATCCTACCATCAGACGATGAGCTACAGGCCATCGCACTTCACAAAGGTAAAACTATCAATGTCGCATTAGTTGGCAATCCTAACTGTGGCAAAACATCTCTCTTCAATTTCGCCTCCGGAGCTCATGAGCATGTGGGAAATTATAGCGGTGTCACTGTTGACGCTAAAGAGGGCAGTTTCCAACAAAACGGTTATACCTTTCGCATTGTAGATCTTCCTGGCACCTATTCACTCTCCGCATATACGCCAGAGGAATTATATGTACGTAAGCATCTAAACGAAGAGCAACCGGATGTGGTAATCAATGTTATTGATGCTTCTAACCTAGAGCGAAATCTTTATTTGACTACGCAACTCATCGACATGGATGTCCGCATGGTCATCGCCCTTAATATGTATGATGAACTGGAGCGACATGGTAATAAGTTCGACCATGAATCTTTAGCGAAAATGATCGGGGCACCTATTATCCCAACCATAAGCAAAAGTGGTTTCGGTATAGAGGAGCTATTCAATCGCATCATTAAAGTCTATGAAGAGCAAGACCCCATCATCAGACACATACATATCAACTATGGAGACTCGCTGGAGAAAGCAATTAACAATGTTAGCAAAAGCTTGAAAGGCGAAGAGGGAGATCTTCCTAAAAGCCTCTCTAAACGCTATCTATCCATCAAACTGCTGGAGGGAGACAAAGAGATCGAATCTTTCGCCAATACGCTACCAACAGCAAAAACCATTTTTCAAGAAAGAGATAAAAACGCAACACTTATAGAGGGATTATTGCAAGAAGACTGCGAAACAGCATTCACAAATGCTCGCTATGGCTTTATCTCGGGCGCATTGCGAGAGACTTATGAGCAAAGCACCATTAAAGAGGCGACAAGCACACAAATCATAGATCTCTTCGTTACGCACAAAGTGCTTGGATTCCCTATCTTCATTCTTTTCATGTGGATCATGTTTGAAGCGACTTTCTGCTTGGGCAGTTATCCTATGGAATGGATCGAGAGTATAGTTGAGTTTATCGGTAATTTCTTGCGAGGACACATGAGCGAAGGTCCATTAAAAGACCTGCTTGTTGATGGCATCGTTGGTGGAGTTGGCGGAGTCATCGTCTTTTTGCCTAACATATTGATTCTGTATATGTTCATTTCCTTTATGGAAGATTCGGGCTATATGGCACGTGCAGCCTTTATCATGGACAAAATCATGCACAAGATGGGCCTACACGGTAAATCATTCATCCCGTTAGTCATGGGCTTCGGATGCAATGTTCCTGCCATTATGGCTTCTAGAACCATTGAAAGCCGAAACAGCCGCATGATTACCATGCTGATAAACCCGCTCATGAGCTGTAGCGCACGTCTTCCGGTCTATGTGCTGCTTACGGGAGCATTCTTTCCAAAAAACGCTAGTTTTATTTTACTGATCATCTATGTATCAGGCGTATTACTCGCTGTTCTCATGGCTCGTTTGTTCCGAAGATTTCTTTTCACCGAAGAAGATGTACCTTTTGTCATGGAACTTCCTCCCTACCGAATGCCGACTGGAAAATCGATAATGATTCACATGTGGGAAAAAGCGAAACAATACCTGCATAAAATGGGTGGCATCATCTTAGTGGCATCTATCATCATTTGGTTTCTAGGCTATTTTCCAAGACATACAGGCAACGAGGAGGCTTTTGAACGACAGATAACTGAGATTGAAAATACGATTGAAGATCCGATCGAAAAAGCCGATGCCATTAGTCATGTCGAACGGCTAAAGACTATCGACCATCAACAAAACTCTTATATCGGTAAAATTGGACAAACATTACAACCTGTTTTGGCACCTCTTGGCTTCGATTGGAAAATAAGTGTCAGCCTGCTTTCGGGCATGGCGGCAAAAGAGGTTGTAGTCAGCACATTGAGCGTGTTGTATATGGGTAACACAGAAGATGATGGACAGACTCTTCCTGAACATTTGAGGAACGACAGAGACGCAGATGGCAACTTGGTTTTTACACCACTTATCGCTATCAGCCTCATGTTGTTTGTCTTGATTTATTTCCCCTGCATAGCGACTGTTTCTGCCATTGTCAACGAGGCTGGCTCTTGGAAATGGGGACTATTCGTCATCTCATACACCTGCATATTGGCATGGATCGTCTCCTTTATTGTTTATCAAACAGGAGCCTTCTTTATTGGCTTATTAAGCTAAACTTTTTAGTTTTCTTTCTCGTTATTAAATAAAAAAGAATACCTATGTGGCAATATATAGCAATTTATTTCATCGGAGCAGTTGTGTTCGGCTATGTGGCATTCAAGCTCTATCGGCTGCTTACAGCCCCTCCGTCTAATAATCCTTGCCAAGGCTGCTCTGGCTGCGCACTAAAAGAAATAAAAATGCGTAAGGGTGAAACAAAAAATAATGCCGCTGTATGCGCACAAGATAAATAAATATAAAATAGCTTTACGCAAACAGCGACCTTCTAAATAAGGCATTACTAAAAACAACGACTCCGTATAAGTAAAAGACCTATACGGAGTCGTGTTCTTTATAAAATATTCTAAAACCTTCCTGTCTATTCCGCCGGAATCTCTCGAGCGCCAACCCCCTCAAACGTGATTTGAACAGGATTGATGAATCCATTCTCATCAAAAGACATCTTTTCTATGCAAGTAGCACGATGATCACGAGCGTTATCTCCTAACGGACGACGATGATATACAATGTAATATTCTTCGGTATGCGGCACACGTATAATAGAATGATGACCAGCACTTGTCGCTACCGTAGAATCTTGTTTCAAGATGGTACCTATACGGTCAAATGGTCCAAAGGGCGAATCCGCAATAGCATACGCCACCGAATAGTCAGGGCCACCCCAACTACCCTCGCTCCACATAAAATAATATTTACCATCTCGCTTAAACATAAATGGGCCCTCTACGTAACTTTCAGGCGTCACCTCCTTAAAGGTCTCTCCATCCTCAAAAGACACAAGTCCTGTAAAATCCTTATTCAAACGCACCATATTACAATGTCTCCACCCTCCATAATACATATAATAGTTATCACTATCCTCATCATGGAATATATATTGATCTATAGGCTGCGCACCATTCACGATCTCATTAATCAATGGCTTCCCAAGCAAATCTTTAAAAGGACCTTCCGGCTTATCACTCACCGCAACACCTATGCCTCCAATTTCACCCTCATGCACATCGTTCGCACTAAAGAAAAGATAATACTTTCCACCTTTACTTATGACACCTGGTGCCCACATCGCTTTCTTAGCCCATTTCACTTCTGTTGTATCAATAATAGAAGGATGTTTTGTCCAATGAACCAAATCTTTTGAAGAGAAACAATCAAAGAAAGTCTGTTTTTCATACACATCACTCCATGTCGGATAGATCCAATACGTATCGCCATAAATTATTGCCTCTGGATCAGCGTACCAACCTTTAAACAAAGGGTTACCGCTCGTTTCACCAGCCTCTTTCAATGCCTTGGTGCCGCTGCAAGAAAGCAGAGCGACCGCCAAGGCCATCATACAAGGAATTGTCGTTTTTTTTGCTGTTTATCATAAGTAGTAGATTTTTAGTTGTCAAGTTTTACGGAGTTACCCCTCCTTTAAATAGTACCCATATTCTTCGCCAAACCACCCTCGGATGTCTCCTTATAAAGACTAGGCAGATCATTACCGGTCTGACGCATCACCTCAACAACTTGATCGAAGCTGACACGATGTTTCCCATCAGAGAAATTCGAATATGTATTTGCATCAAGCGCACGAGCAGCAGCAAAAGCGTTACGTTCGATACAAGGAATTTGCACCAAACCACAAACAGGATCGCAAGTCAATCCTAAATGATGCTCCAATCCCATCTCAGCAGCATACTCAATTTGCGCAGGTGTACCACCAAAAAGCTGACTAGCAGCAGCTGCAGCCATCGCACAAGCCACACCTACTTCTCCCTGGCAACCAACTTCAGCGCCCGACACAGAAGCATTTGTGCGAACCACGTTGCCAAACAATCCAGCCGTAGCCAACGCTCTCAAAATACGTGAATCGCGAAATTCACGAGTTTCTTTTAAATGATAAAGCACAGCCGGCATAACTCCACAAGAGCCACAAGTCGGAGCTGTCACAATTTTTCCTCCGCAAGCATTCTCCTCAGATACAGCCAACGCATAAGCATAAACCATACCACGATTACGAATACTGCTACCGTAGCCTTTCGCACGGATCATATAATCAGAAGCCTTACGGCGAATACCCAAACCACCAGGCAAGATACCCTCCGCCTCTAAACCTCGGCGAACTGTTTCTTGCATCACTTCCCATACTTCAGCCAAATAGTCCCAAATAGCGGGACCCTCATGTTCTTCCACATATTCCCAATAAGAATGTCCCGATTTCTCGCACCACGCCTGGATTTCCTTGATAGTATGCATATCATAGATTTCTTCCGTCTGAAGTTCATTGAAAGTCTCATTCGCAAGCGTTCCTCCACCAATACTGTAAACTGTCCACGAATCAAGTTCTTCACCATTTTCGTTATATGACTCAAACAGCATACCGTTCGGATGAAAAGGCAAAAATACCTTAGGCTCCCAAATGATAGTAGTCTTAGCAACCGGCTGCAACACCTCTAAGATCGCCGCATCCGTCATATGTCCCTTGCCAGTAGCCGCCAAGCTACCGTATAAAGTAACATTAAACTTTACGGCACCGCGATTACGCGACAAGAACATTTGTGCCGCACGCATCGGACCCATCGTATGGCTACTTGACGGACCGTGACCTATGCGGTATATCTGTCTGATTGATTCCATTCTCTTCTTCCTCCCAGTTTTTTTAATCCTATATTATAATAGTTTATTCGTGTTTTTGCAAAGCGAAGGCAAAAATACACATTTTACCAATATCTACTCACCCATCTCTCTTTATACTTTCAAGAATATACGCTGACGATATAAGAAATATAAAAAGCCCCAACATACAGCTATATACCCCATGGCAGCGATAAGCGGCTGCGCAGGCTCTGGCACCAAACATATCAGACCAAAGAACAGAGCATCCGATGTATATGAAAACTGTATAAACTGCTGAGCTAAATAAATCGTGATAGAATTCATACCTATCACAGTGAAGAACAGAGTCCAGCGACGGCAACCCCGCACATCAATCACATAATAGAACAGCGCAAAAAGAATCATCGAAACACCTCCGACAAAGCAAACAAACGAACTTGTCCACAGATTCTTGTTTAGCGGAAATATCAAACTCCAAAGCGAACCTATAATCAAGAGCGTAACACCACACAAAAGTAGACAGACTACCTTCTTTTGCTCTGTTAGCCCCTCACGATGCAATTTCACGAACTCACCCGCAAACATTCCGAGCAAAGCAGTCGAAATGGCTGGCACAGTCGATAATAAACCCTCTGGATCGTGTATCGTGTGGTATAATTTACCCGGCAAAAAGATACGGTCCACATAACCTACCAAACAGCCTTCCATCGAGAAGACACCTGCTCCATTTCCATCAGGAGCAGGCACGAAAATTAACAGCAACCAATACCCTACTAAAATACCCATTGTAATAAAAGCCCTAGTACGCATCTTCGTATTTACAAAGATCAAAGCTGCGAACATCCACGCCAAACCAATACGACCTAACACACTTGCGTAGCGTTGATTCGCAAAGTCAAGATTCAGTAGACCGTTATAAACACAACCCAAAAAGACCAAAGTCAGTCCACGACGGATAATTTTACGATAAATCGCACCATCTGTCATACCAACAGAACGCTGTTTCTCTAACGAAAATGGAAAAGAAATACCTGCAATAAAAAGGAACAAAGGGAATATCATATCTTCCACATGAATACCATCCCATTTGACATGAGACATCTGTTCGGCAAGTGATTGAAAGAATGCAGACGGGAACAACGTTGCCAATGCAACAATTAAAGAGCCTCCGCCCATAATAAAAAGCATGTCAAAACCCCGAAGGGCATCTAATGACCGCAACCTACGAGGTTGTTGTTTCTGTTTTTCCATAAAAATTTACATTTAAAGTAGTACAAAGATAAAAAGAATGACTTTCCACAAGCTAAATTACAAATTCTTTAACCTTATGCTTATAATAAAGTTTTTTCTTCCACCATTCTGTCTATTAGATCCACAATAATCCACAAAACGAAAAATTAAGTTTCAAAGTGATAGCTTAAAACAAACTGTTAGTCTAGAAATGCCACTTTTTTTAGTATTCATTCTTTTACAGTATCTCTCCCATAAGTTCAATCTTATACTATATATACTCAGTCTTGGAATTCCCATCATTCAATCACGGATGAAACGCTCTCAAAAAACCTATTTCTTCTTTGCTCTACTTTTCCATATCTCAACGATTATCACTATATTTGTTGTAATAAAGTATTTTCCCTTTGAATATCAACAGATTGAATAAAA
>CAUWMZ010000073.1:0-16447 GCA_963560035.1 uncultured Parabacteroides sp. | reverse complement strand
GATGCATTGTAAGGATACTATATTGAGGACTCAAAACAACTGGCCTTATTCTAAACTTATCCCAAACTCAGGTAAAGTTGGCTATAAGTACACTCGGAAGGATGGACGAAGGAGTTTTTATATTTGGGTATATATAAGAAGAGGCATTGCTAATTTTAGCAATGCCTCTTCTTTCGAAACATACTATTATAAAAATATTTATTTGTTTGGTTGATTAGTCATGATAAATTCAAGTTTACCGCCATTTATGATGTCCGTATGTGCAATGAATGGGCTATTAAGAGTTTTCCCATTCAGTTTGATCTCTTTCACATACTTGTTAAGAGCGCTATTATTTGTTGCAATAATTTCAAAAGAACCTCCTTTGACATGAATTAGAGCCCTATTAATCATAGGGCGTCCGAGAGTATAAATTGGAATACCAGGGCAAACTTGGTAAAGTCCTAAAGCACTCATAACATACCATGCAGACATTTGTCCACAATCTTCGTTCCCTATAATTCCGTCAGGCTCGTTTGTATAAAAATTTTGCATTATAAAATCCAAATAATTTTGCCCTTTCCATGGAGAATCGGTCCAATTATATAAATAAGCCATGTGATGACTTGGTTCATTGCCATGTGCGTATTGGCCTATTAACCCTGTAATGTCACCAGATGCTTCTTCTCCATCAATTTGTGAAGAAGTAGTGAATAATGTATCCAAACGAGTTTCTAGTTCATTTTTGCCACCGATAGCTGCAATGAAGTTATCCATATCATGTGGTGCAAAAAAGCTCCATTGAAAGGCGTTTCCTTCTGTATAATCACTTTTCATGTGTGATGAGTATCGTGGATTAAATGGAGTTCGAAAAGATCCGTCACCCATGATGGGACGCATCATTTTTGTCTCAGGATCTAAATAGCGTTTATAATAATTTGCTTTTTTAGCATAGGCTTCCGCTAAATCCTTTAATCCTGCTTTATTTGCTATTTGAGCGATACACCAGTCTTCATAAGCCATTTCCACTCCCCATGATACAGACTCAGGAACAGAATCAGCAGGTACAAATCCATATTTTTCTTTATAATAAGGGTGCATGGTGATTAGATCTAGTTCTCGAGTTCCTTTAAATTTCTCAGCAAGATCTTCTCTGTAAATAGATGATTGTTCGCCTGCTTCTGCCCACAATTTAAGATTTCCAGTTGCTAAATCTTTTGCAACAAGATCTGCTAAAATAGAAACAGCAGGATAGCCAACCATACAGCCTGTATAATTAGATGCTAAAGGCCATTTGGGTAATATACCTCCTTCTTTATATCCCTGAACTAAAACTTGTCCCCAATCTGCAGCTAAAGAAGGATTGATAATTGTCATTAGGGGATGCAATGCGCGGAATGTGTCCCATAAAGAAAATACAGAATAATTGGTATAACCCTGTTCGGCTGTATGAATTTTTTTGTCCATACCTAGATAGCGCCCATCTATATCTTGATAAGCGAAAGGAGCGATCATTGTATGATATAAAGCTGTATAAAAATTGGTCATAACTTTACTGTCTGCGTCAATTTGTATAGCGTTAAGAACTTCATTCCATATTTGGGCTGATTCTTTGCAGGTATTATCAAAATCCCAATTAGGTAATTCAGCCATTAAATTTTTTTCTGCGCCTTCAGGGTCAACAACAGATAAAGCTACCTTTGCGTATAGAGGTTGAGCTTTGTTGGCGAATGTATAATGGAACTTTAGATCTTTAGATGTGTTTAAGCGTAAAAATAAAGAATCGTTGCGAAGTTTTCCATCGATATATTGATATACTTTTTCGATAGGTTCCGAGAAGGTAACTCTGTAAGATATGGAGTGTGCGTGCGCCCAACCTTGTGTCTTAATAGTGCCCTCAACGGTAGAGTCATTAACAAAGAGATATTGATTAGCGAGTATCTTATGGCCCCAATTGGGTTGTAAGATATGTCCTAAGTCTAGCATAACACGGCGCTCTTTTGGGTTATCATAAGTGTATTTATGAAAGCCGACACGGTTTGTTGTGGTTAATTCAACTTGTATGCCAAAGTTTTCCAACCTTACGCTGTAATACCCAGGAGTTGCTTTCTCTGTTTCTTTTTTAAAGGTTGCAACAGGTTTGATGCTATCTTCACCAGAAAAAGGTAAAAGAGCGACATCTCCTAAATCTCCGATACCAGTACCAGAGAGATGTGTATGACTAAAGCCATAAATTAAGCTATCTTCATAGTGATATCCGCTACTGGCATCCCAACCCATGATATGGGTATCTGGACTAAGTTGTACCATTGCATATGGTCTTGTCGCACCAGGGAATGTATGGCCATGAAATCCGGTACCGATGAATGGATTTACATGTTTAATTTCGTTTTGTAATTGTGGGGATTTTACCTTAGGCCCGCATCCTATTAGCAAGCAGGCTAAAGCTGCTTGAAAAAGAAAGAAAGTTTTTCTCACTGTTATTATTGATTTAGTTTGTAATATGCAAATTATCAATGTGCAGCGTACAAAGATAAGTGCTTTTTGTTAACTTTGCGGGAAAAATAGTAAAAAGATGTTTACTGTAATTGGAATCATGTTTTGTGGTATTGCCTGTGGTTATCTTTTCAGGAAAGTGGAGGCATTACAGAAAATAAGTAAGTCAATTTCCTATACAATTCTTCTTCTGTTATTTTTGTTAGGAATTTCGGTTGGAGCGAATGAGTCCATTGTTAGTAATTTAACGACATTAGGAGGTCAAGCTTTATTGATAGCTTCTGCAGGAACATTAGGAAGTTTGGTGGCTGCATCGTTAGTGTATCATTTCTTTTTTAGGGAAGGAGGTAATAAATGATAGGTAGTTTGATCGTTGTATTTTTTTTCGTTTTTGGTTGTTGTTTAGGATGGAGCGGTATGTTGCCTCATGTTGTAATAGAGAATGATGTAACAATGTACGTACTTTATCTGTTAATGTTTCAGGTTGGGATAAGCATAGGTAGCGATAAAAAGTTAAAAGATATATTATTGAGCATACGACCTAAGTTATTGTTGGTACCATTGGCGACAATCGTAGGGACATTAGTTTTTTCGGCATTGATCAGCTTGTTTTTATCTCGTTGGAGTATATCTGATTGTTTGGCTGTAGGTAGTGGTTTTGCATATTATTCTTTATCTTCTATTTTAATTACAGAATTGAAAGCTCCTTCTATTGGTACCCAGTTAGCGGCAGAGTTGGGGACAATTGCTTTGATCGCCAATATTATTCGTGAGATATTTGCTTTATTAGGAGCACCTTTGTTTATTAAATATTTTGGAAAATTGTCTCCGATTTGTGCGGGTGGGGCGACGACGATGGATACGACACTACCTATTATTACTCGTGTATGTGGAAAAGATCTTGTTTTTGTCTCAATTATTCATGGTATTTTAGTGGATTTCTCTGTCCCATTTTTAGTTTCATTTTTTTGTTCTTTTTAAATAGATCGATAAAAGGAAGATATTATGTGCCATTTAAAGAAATTATCTAGCATGGCGCATAATATCTTGTATATATTAATTAAGAAATATTTTTTCCTGCAATTTTATCAACAACAATAGCGATCGCTCCGTCTCCTGTAACATTACAAGCTGTTCCAAAACTATCCATAGCGATATACAAGGCAATCATTAAAGCTTGTAATGTTTCATTGAAACTTAGCATACTTTGTAATATACCTAAAGCAGCCATAATAGCTCCTCCTGGAACACCAGGGGCAGCTATCATTGTGATTCCTAACATCATGATAAACCCACTGAATTTAGCGATAGTAACAGGTTCGCCAGCCATAATCATAATAGCCATAGCGCAAGCCACTATTTTCATGGTACTACCAGAGAGGTGTATGGTAGCACAAAGGGGAACTGTGAAGATTGCAATATTTTCTCGTACTCCATTTTTGACAGTTTGTGCTAATGTGATGGGGATAGTAGCAGCAGAAGATTGTGTTCCTAGTGCTGTTGCGTAGGCAGGTAACATATTCTTTAAAAGTTTAAGTGGATTTTTGTGGGCTAAGCTTCCTGCAGTTATGAATTGTATAAGTAATAGCATTACATGCAATACAAATATAACAAGAATTACTTTGAGAAACATGGTAATGATACTTGCTACCTGTCCACTTACACTCATGTTTAGGAATATTCCAAAAATATGTAGTGGCAGTAAAGGAATAATAATTGTATTAATGAGTTTAATGACAATTTCTTTAAAATCAGAAAAAGAGTCACGAAGTGTAATTCCGGGAATATTAGATAATCCTAATCCGATAGTGAATGATAATAATAGGGCTGTCATAACATCCATTAGGGGAGGCATGTTTACGACGAAATAGGGTGTAAGCATAAAGTCTTCAGGATTTTCCATAGCTGTTAATTCCGCATTGGCGGGTAAGATATGAGGGAAAATACTAATGCCACTAAAATATGTGAAGAAGCCCGAAAATATGGTAGATCCATACGCAATGAGGGCGGTAATTAATAATAGTTTCCCTGCTCCTTTTCCAAAATCTCCAATAGCGGGTGTAACGAGTCCTAAAATAACTAATGGAATGGAAAAAGAGAGGAAATTGCCGAATAATGAGTTAAAAGTAACAAAAATACGTGCGATTTCTTTAGGTAAAAACTGGCCTGCAAAAACGCCGACCGTAATAGCAATAATGACTTTAGTTAACAATGATACTCTGATCTTTTTCATGATGTTGCTTTATTTTGAAGCCAATAGCGGCCATAGTAATACTCATCAATGGACTGATCAGATTGAAAAAACAATAAGGTAAATACGTCAATGTCGCAACACCAAGAATTGTGGCTTGAGTCATACCACAAGTATTCCAGGGTACTAATACGGAAGTAACAGTGACTGAATCTTCTGTTGTACGACTTAACAAGCGACTTTCATATCCTTTTTTCTTGTAGATATCTTTAAACATATTACCTGTAAGAATAATAGAGATATATTGGTCTGCCGTAACAATATTTAAGAATAGTCCTGATAGTACTGTAGATGTGATCATACCTATGCGTCGTTTCATGAAGCGAAGAAAGACAGATGTAAGACTTTCTAACATCCCGCTAGCTGTCATTGAGCCTCCAAAGCACATCGCACAAATAATAAGCCAAATAGTATTCATCATACCAGACATGCCTCTTGTCGTTACTAGATCGTTTAAGGCTTCATTTTCTGTATCAATTTGTGTACTACCGTAACAGGTCATAAATAGGCCTTTAAACATAGAATGTGCATTAATTGTAGAATCTCCAGCTATCTCTTGTAAAAGGTGAGGCTGAAAGAATAGTGCAAAAAGACCCGCCATCGTACCAGAGATAAATAGGGTAATGATAGATGGTACTTTTCGAGAGATTAAAAAACCAGTGATTATTGGTACTATTAATAGCCAAAGCGAAATATTGAAGCTTCCTTTTAGTGACGCTGCGAATTCTGCGATTTGTCCTGAATCATTTGATGTATTAGTGAATCCTGCAATGGTAAATATAGTTAGGGTAATTAAAATAGAGGGTACTGTTGTTAACATCATATATCGAATATGTGAAAATAATGGTGTATGTGTGACAGAAGAAGCTAGAACAGTAGTATCTGATAGGGGGGAAATTTTATCTCCAAAATAAGCTCCAGAGATGATTGCGCCTGCAACCCATCCTATTTCGAATCCTTGTGCTTCGCCAATGCCCATTAGAGCTATGCCAATTGTTGCGATAGTTGTCCAAGAACTGCCTGTCATAACAGAGACAATAGCACAAATTATACAGCAAGAAGTTAAAAAGAAATTAGGGTGTATAATTTGCATTCCATAATAAATAAGAGTTGGGACAACTCCGCTTATCATCCATGTACCAGATAGGGTTCCAATTAATAATAGAATGATGATAGCTGTTGAAACGCCAAGAATGTTGTTGCATATAGCTTCTTCTATTTCTTTCCATTTGACGTGACAAAAAGTAATGGCAAGAAGAGATGCGACAGCAGTTGTTGTTATTAATACAACTTGGCTACCACCATTTAAGGCATCACTTCCAAAAGTTCGTATGGTTGCAAATAAAAGGATGACTAGTACAATGAGAGGTACTAGAGAAAGTAGAGGAGATGGTAACTTTTTGGAATTATTTTCCATTTTTTATTTTGTGTCTTATTAATAATTGTTGCGAAAGTACAAAAATATTATTTACAAACGTAATAAGTAGAATGTTTTATAAGTGAGTGGAATAACTCTTTTTCTTGAAAATCCAGGATTTATGAAAAATAGTCTGTTTACTTTTTCTTTGTAAAGTGATATTAATAATATTGTTTGAGTATATCTGTTAATTTTTTGACTCCATCGGATGCTTTTGCTTGAATATGTGTTATGTCGTTACGGTAGGTCTGTACTTCTTTTGGATCGATTAAAAAAATAGGTCGCCTTTTAGGTACATAATTAAGTAGTCCAGCTGCAGGATATACGTTTAGGGAGGTCCCTATAATAACAAATATGTCACAGTTCTGTACAATATTGATTGCAGGTTCGATCATGGGAACAGCTTCACCAAACCAAACAATAAAAGGGCGAAGTTGATTTCCGAAAGGATCTTTATCGCCAATATGTATATCTGGATTTTCTGGGGATAAATCATAAGTGGTGTTTAAATCTTTTACGGAACAAGCTTTCATTAATTCACCATGGAGATGTATGACATGAGTACTACCTGCTTGTTCATGTAAATTGTCAATGTTTTGTGTAATTATTTGCACATTGAAAATTTTTTCTAAGGCAGCTAAGCCCAAGTGTCCCGCATTGGGTTTTGTTTTTAGTAGTTCCATTCTTCGTTGGTTGTAAAAATCAAGCACCAGTTTAGTATTGGAGGCAAAACCTTCAGGCGTAGCGACATCTTCTACTTTATATTTTTCCCATAAACCATTGGAGTCACGGAATGTGGAGATACCACTTTCTGCGCTCATACCTGCTCCAGTAAGAATAACTAACTTTTTCATCTTTCATTTGTTTAATGAACAGAATAATATAAATCAGAATATACGAAGTTACGATTATTCTTTTGTAAAAGGCTAAACTAAAAAGAAAAAGTTTATGCAAAATGAAGTTATCCGATTAAAAACATTATTTTTGTGGCTCTTAATAAGTTGAATAATAAAAATGGATAAAGTAAGTTATGCGCTTGGCTTGAGTATTGGAAATAATTTTCAAAATTCAGGCATAAAAGATCTTCATGTGGAAGATTTTGTACAAGGGTTAAAAGATGTTTTAGCAGAAACAAAGCCTGAGATAAGCTATGAGGAGGCAAAACAAGTCATTAATGATTATTTCATGAGACTGCAGCAAGAGAGGTTAGAGATTAATAAGAAAGCAGGAGAAGAATTCTTAAATATCAATAAGCATAAAGCAGGAGTTGTTGAATTACCTAGTGGATTGCAATATGAGGTGTTAAAGAAAGGTACGGGTGCTATACCTACGGCAGGAGATAAAGTTAAATGCCATTATCATGGGACATTGATAAATGGAACAGTGTTTGATAGTTCTGTTCAAAGAGGTGAACCAGCTGTTTTTGGTGTTTCTCAAGTGATTCCTGGATGGGTAGAAGCGTTACAGTTAATGCCTGTTGGTTCAAAATGGAGATTATTTATACCTTCAAATTTAGCTTATGGGGAGCGTGGGGCTGGTGAAGCTATTGAACCTAATAGCACATTAGTATTTGATGTGGAATTGCTAGATATCGTAAAATAATAAACAAATAGAAAGAATGAAAAAAATTAGTGTATTGGTAGCTACAGCCCTTGTCGTTATGGGTGCCTCTTTTAGTTCTTGTGTTGATTCTCATAAGAGTGCGAGTTTAAAAACGGCTGTTGATAGTGCAAGTTATGCAATCGGAATCAGTACAGGTGCAGGTTACAAACAAAATTTGAAAACATTACCTGGTGGTGAAGCTAATGTGGATGATTTAATTGCAGGTTTTATACAGGCTATTAAAGGAGATTCTTCTGCGATGAAAATGACTCCGGAAGAGGCTCAACGTTATTTGCAGACATATTTTGTCGAGGCTCAAGCTCGTGAAGCTTCCAAAAATAAGGAAGAAGGCGAGAAGTTCTTGGCGGAAAATAAGACAAAAGAGGGGGTTATTACAACAGGAAGTGGTTTGCAATATAAAGTTGAAACAGAAGGAAAAGGTGCTAAACCGACAGAAACAGATAGAGTAAAGGTTCATTATACAGGAACATTGTTGGATGGTACTAAATTTGATAGCTCTGTTGACCGTGGAGAACCTGCAGAGTTTTTGGTAAATCAAGTAATACCTGGCTGGACTGAAGGTTTGCAAATTATGCCTGTAGGATCTAAGTATATATTTTGGATTCCTGCAGAGTTAGCGTATGGAGAGCGTGGAGCTGGGCAAGATATAAAGCCTAATAGCGTTTTGAAGTTTGAAGTAGAGCTATTAGATATTGTAAAAAACGATAGCGATAAGAAGTAATATCCGACGTTTGTTAAGATAAAAAGCGGGTGAATTATGCTAAAAAGCATTTTTTATCCGCTTTTTTTGTTTGTGTATTACTTTTTTCTTTCATAATGATATATAACTCGATTTTATTATATACTTTTGATACACTAAAATAAACGCATATAAAAGCAAATTTGAAATGGAGAAGATAGACAAGCTGGACCGGCAGATATTGAACATTATTTCAAAGAATGCCAGGATCCCATTTAAAGATGTAGCCGAAGAATGTGGAGTCTCTCGTGCGGCTATCCACCAACGGGTTCAACGCATGATAGATATGAATGTGATAGTTGGCTCTGGATATCACATTAATCCAAAAATCTTGGGATATAATACTTGTACTTATATCGGCGTTAAATTAGAGCGAGGCTCTATGTACAAAGATGTTATACCTGAATTTGAAAAAATCCCTGAAGTTGTGGAATGCCACTTTACAACCGGTCCGTATACAATGTTAATCAAGTTATATGCTCGTGATAATGAGCATTTAATGGAATTGTTGAATTCAAAAATCCAAGAGATCCCAGGTGTTACAGCCACTGAAACATTAATCTCTTTACGTCAAAGTGTAAAAAGAGAAATACCTATTTGCAATATCAATGATGATGAATAAGACGAGGATATAAATATGAACCCGGCCTATTCTAGTGCCGGGTTTTTTTTGGCTCTTTTGCTTATGTGTATAAAAATTAGAATTTTAACTGTTTTATCTTTATTGTTACCTAGCATTTTATTTGCGGAGGAGAGGTTCTGTTATCGAGTATATTTAAAGGATAAAGGGTCGAGTGTATATAGTTTAGATCATCCAGAAAACTTTTTATCAAAAGAAGCGATAGAACGAAGACTCCGGCAGGGCTTAGCGGTTTCTATTTCAGATTTACCAATTGCTCAAGCGTATTTAGATACTTTGACAGCTTATGATTGTGATCTGATTTTAAAAAGTAAATGGTTTTCTACTGTGGTTGTTTCTACATCTGATAGTTCTTTGTTAAAGACCTTATCTCTCGTTTCATTTGTAGATTCAGTTAAATTGGTATGGAAAGGCGATGATAATATTTTTATACCATTGGAAGAAGAGGTGGAAAGATTAAAGTCAAAAGAGGAACCGAAGCATTCTTTATATGGATATGCGGAGAAGCAAATACAGATGTTAAATGGGATAAAGTTGCATCAAAAGGGTTTTAAGGGAGAAGGCATGCGTGTCGCAATTATTGATGCAGGCTTTAAAAATGTAGATAGAATAGCGGCATTTGATTCTTTGCGATTATTAGGAACACATAATGTTATTTCTCCACATCAAAGTGTTTTTGTTGGAGATAATCATGGAACAAAGGTATTATCTTGTTTGGCTGCGAATGAGCCTGGAATAATGGTGGGGACAGCTCCTTCTGCATCTTATTGGTTGATCAAAAGTGAAGATACGTATTCAGAGTATCCAATAGAAGAGGATTTTTGGACTGCTGCTATTGAGTTTGCAGATAGTGTTGGCGTTTCTGTAGTTTCATCTTCGTTAGGCTATTATTCATTTGATGATAAGACATTAGATTATAACAAAAATCAATTAGATGGAAAGACTTCATTTATTACTCGTGCTGCTCAAGTTGCAGCTTCGAAAGGTTTAGTGATTTTTTGTAGTGCAGGAAATGAAGGTGCTAGTGGTTGGAGAAAAATAACATTTCCGGCGGATGCATCAGATGTTCTAACGGTAGGGGCAATTACAGATCATAAAAAAAGAAGTGAATTTAGCTCAATAGGTTTTACCGTAGATGAAAGAGTAAAACCAGATTTGGTCGCTTTAGGATCTGGTTGTTGTGTGATAGATTCTGATGGGGATATTCATTATGTGAGTGGTACATCATTTGCTACACCTATTTTAGCGGGTTTGAGTATTTGTTTATGGCAAGCGTTTCCTTTTTTTACAAATAAAGAGCTTATAGAGTTTATAAGGCATAGTGGAAGTATGTATGATCACCCCAATGCGGAGATAGGATATGGCATACCCAATATTTATAAAGCTTATAAGCAAAGGAGAAAATATGAAAAATCAAAATAACATACTTAATGTGCATGATGCATTGTCATTGTTAGAATTGAATATGTGTATTCGTGGTGCTTTATCCAAAGCTTTTCCGGAAACATATTGGGTGCGTGCAGAGATGAGTGATGTGCGAGTAAATGCATCTTCAGGACATTGTTATTTGGAGTTTATAGAGAAAAATGAACGCACAGGACAAATGCTTGCGAAAATTCGTGGTTCTATTTGGGCAAAGACATTTCGGATGTTAAAACCATATTTTGAGTTGGAAACAGGTCAGATTTTTACTTCAGGCTTAACAGTATTAGTGAAGGTCTCTGTTGAATATCATGAGTTATATGGGTTGGGTTTAAATGTGCTGGATATAGATCCGACCTATACATTAGGTGATATGGCAAAAAAAAGGCAAGAAATTATACAGCAATTACAAAAAGAAGGTGTATTTACTTTAAATAAAGAGTTGCCTTTTCCTAGGTTGCCACAAAGGATAGCTATAATAACATCGTCAACAGCAGCTGGTTATGAAGATTTTTTAAATCAGTTAAACCAAAATAGAGAAGGATATGTTTTCTATACGAAATTATTTCCTGCTTTAATGCAGGGTGAGCGTACGGAAACATCAGTGATTTCAGCGCTAGATAGGATTTATTCTCATCAAAATTTATTTGATGTAGTTGTAATTATTCGTGGAGGAGGAGCAACCTCAGACTTGAATAGTTTTGACTCTTACTTACTTGCCGCTAATTGTGCGCAATTTCCCTTGCCAATTATAACAGGTATTGGACATGAACGAGATGATACGATTATTGATTTAGTAGCTCATACTCGAATGAAAACACCAACAGCAGTTGCGGAATTTTTAGTGTCGCAAATAGATAAAGAGGCTAAAGATGTAGAGGCGTTGCGACAGAATATAAGTGATGTTGTAGTAGATCTTTTACATCGTCAAAATAATTATTTGCAATTAGTTACAGCACGTTTCCCTGCTTTAGTTATAGAACGTATAGAAGCTTTACGTATTCGATTACAATCGATAGGTGTACGCTTACCATCTTTTGCTATGAATCTTTTATCTCATCGCCAGATATTTATAGAGCAGTCCGAATTGCGTTTACGAAACAATGCTGTTTCGTCGTTAGCAGAGGAAAAACGTTTTATTCAGCTTACAGAGCAATATATAACAATGGCTTCACCTGATTATATATTGCGGAGAGGCTTTTGCTTAGCGATGAAAGACGGTAAGATAGTGAAGTGTTCTAAATCTTTAAAAAGAGGTGAAGATTTAGTGATACGCTTTAGGGATGGAGAAGTGAAGAGTAGGCTTGAGTAGTTATAACTTAGCATAATTAAGAAAAACTAAAAATAATGGCAAAAAAGGAAGAATCGTATAATGATGCAGTAGATAAGCTGCGTCAAATTGTAGCAGAAATAGAAAAGGGTGATTTGGATATAGATATATTAAGTGAGAAGGTGAAGGAAGCTGCTCGCTTAGTAAGGCTTTGTAAAGAAAAACTTTTTAAGGTAGAGGATGAGGTGAAAAAAACGTTAGAGGAGTTAGAGTGATGGATAAATATGTGATAATAGTGGCTGGAGGAAAAGGGCTTCGTATGGGAGCAGATTTACCAAAGCAATTTATACCGGTCGCAGGGAAACCTCTTTTAATGCACACGTTAGAAGCATTTTATCAATGGGACTCGTCTGCTCATATTGTATTAGTTTTACCCGAAGATCATCAATCTTACTGGAAAATGCTTTGCGAAGAGATAGGTTGCGAAGTTCCACATAGGATTGTGACAGGGGGAGCAACACGCTTTAACTCTGTTAAGAATGGGTTGGATAGTATTTTGTTTGAAAGAAATCAAATAAAAGGTAATGTTCCTTGTTTTGTTGCAGTTCATGATGGGGTTCGTCCCTTTGTATCATCAGAGGTTATACAAGCATGTTTTGAAAGAGCGGTGATTAAAGGTGCAGTGATTCCTGTTATACCGATGATTGATTCTTTGCGTAAAAAAGAAGAAAATGGAGAAACTCATCCTGTTGATAGAACTCTTTATATTGCGGTGCAAACGCCTCAGGTATTTGATTTGGCAATATTAGCAAAATCTTATGAGCAGTCCGATTCATCTTTATTTACAGATGATGCTTCTGTGGTTGAGTCTATGGGATATATGGTTGATACGGTCATTGGCGATAGAAAAAATATAAAAATTACGACACCTTTTGATTTATTAATAGCTGAAGCTATATTTGCGCATGATATTTTCTAAATAGTATAAGATATGTTAGACCTTGATAAACGATCTATAACATATTTACCTGGGGTTGGACCTAAAAAGGCGGAGGTTTTACAAAAAGAGGTGGGTATTTCGTCATATGAGGATTTGTTATTTTATTTCCCCTATAAATATATTGATCGAAGTCGTTTTTATAAGGTAGCTGAAATAGTGAGGGATATGCCATATATTCAGTTAAAGGGTCATATTTTATCTTTTAATACATTAGGAGAAGGGCGTACAAAGCGATTAATCGCTAAGTTTTCGGATGGTTCAGGAATAATTGATTTAGTTTGGTTTAAAGGACTGAACTATGTGATGAGTAAATATCAAATAAATGTGGAATATATTGTATTTGGAAAACCTATAGAATTTGGTAACACATACAACATTCCTCATCCAGATATTGATACTCTTGATCAAGCAAATCAAGTGGCGAATGGATTGATGCCTTTTTATAATACGACAGAAAAGATGAAAAAGTCTTTTCTTAATTCGCGTGTTATTCAAAATTTGCAGTACACACTGTTAAGTGGTTTGCATTGGGAATTGCCAGAGACTTTATCTTCCGATATATTGTCTCGTGTTAATATAATGTCATTACAAGATGCAATGCGTAATATTCATTTCCCAGAGTCAATGTCTAAATTGCGTGCCGCACAGCTTCGATTAAAATTTGAAGAATTATTTTTTATACAATTAAATTTATTACGAACAGCACAAGTTCGGAGAATGAAATTGAAGGGAATCTTGTTCCCTACTGTGGGTCGTTATTTTAAAACCTTTTATGAAAAATATTTGTCATTTGAATTAACAAATGCTCAAAAGCGAGTGGTTCGTGAGATTCGAATAGATATGGGAAGTGGTCGCCAGATGAATAGATTATTGCAAGGAGACGTAGGTAGTGGCAAAACATTGGTGGGATTATTGTCTATGTTATTAGCTTTAGACAATAATTGTCAAGCTTGTATGATGGCGCCTACAGAGATTTTGGCTACGCAACATTATATGACAATTAAGGAGTTCCTTAAGGATATGAACGTAAAAGTCGCTTTGTTAACAGGATCTACAAAAAAGAGAGAACGAGAAAAAATACTGCCAGCAATAGCTAATGGAGAAATACAAATTGTGATTGGCACGCACGCCTTATTAGAAGATTCTGTGGTGTTTTCCTCGTTAGGATTAGCCATTATAGATGAACAGCATCGTTTTGGCGTTAAACAACGTTCATTATTGTGGAAAAAGAATGCAATAGCTCCTCATGTGTTGGTGATGACTGCTACACCAATACCACGAACTTTAGCGATGACTCTATATGGAGATTTAGATGTGTCAGTAATAGATGAGTTGCCACCAGGTCGTAAGCCTATTCAAACATTGCATCGTTATGATAATAAAAAAATTCAACTTTATGATTTTTTACGGAAAGAGATCCAAAAAGGCCGTCAAGTGTATGTGGTATATCCATTAATAGAAGGAAATGAAAAGTTAGATTATAAAGATTTAGAAGCAGGGTTTGAAACTTTTAAGGAGGTGTTTCCTGAATATAGGGTTTGTATGGTTCATGGTCGCATGAAAGCTGCTGATAAAGAGGCTGAAATGCGTAAATTTATTGCAGGGGAAGCCCAAATATTAATGGCTACGACAGTTATAGAAGTCGGAGTTAATGTTCCAAATGCATCTGTTATGGTGATAGAAAGCGCAGAACGTTTTGGGTTATCTCAGTTACACCAATTAAGGGGGCGTGTTGGTCGTGGAGCAGAACAGTCATATTGTATTTTGGTCTCATCTTATAAATTAAGTAATGATACTCGAAAGCGTTTGAATATTATGGTGAATAGCACAAATGGCTTTGAAATTGCAGAAGCAGATTTACGTTTGCGAGGACATGGCGATTTGGAAGGAACGCGGCAAAGTGGTGAAGGGCTTGATCTTAAAATTGCAAATTTAGCAGTAGATGGACAAATATTGCAATATGCCCGTGATATAGCACAAGATATTTTAAATCAAGATCCAAACTTATCTTTAGAAGGCCATAAGATATTGAGTGATAGATTAAAAGTTCTATTTTCTAATAAAATCAATTGGGGTATGATTAGTTGATATGTTACAAAACATATTATTATGTAAGTTGTTAATATATATCATTTTGTGTAGTTTATTTCAGTTTTCTGACAACTTATTACAGAAATTTTTCGTTAATTGATTTTGTTGGGTAATTCAAAATACCGAACTTTGACAAGTTGAGTTTTTGGCAAGTATATATGTGCTTGTTATTTATCTTGAATTAAAACATGATTGTTATCTGAAAATGACTATAAAGAAATTTTTATTCATTTGTTGTACGGCTGTAATGGTTTCTACAAGCCATGCAGAGCATCCGGTTAAAATAGTGCCGGTGATTTCGAAACCGTCTAACCATCCTACGCATAAGTTAATGGATAAGCGTGTGTCGGAATTGATGGCTGATCGGGTAGGCTTTAAGAAGGATATGGCTTTGAGAGAATTGGCGGCAACAAATGAGCGAGCAAAATTGGAAGCAAAAGAAAATTTGATGTTTTCTGCAGATGAGTTATATGGTGAATGGACAAATGAATGGGTAAATCCTTTCCGAGGAAGAACAGTTGATTTGCCAGATTCTTGTGTAATAGATTGTTCAACATTTATTTTGCCGATGGATACTATGACGAAGGTTACTTCTAAATATGGTCCTCGTCGGCGTAGAATGCATAAGGGCATTGATTTGAAAGTTCAAGTAGGAGATACGATTCGTGCGGCTTTTGATGGAAAAGTTCGTATTAAAAATTATGAACGAAGAGGTTATGGTTATTATTTAGTGATTCGCCATCCAAATGGATTAGAGACTGTTTATGGACATTTGTCGAAATTTTTGGTGGGTTTAAATGAAATGGTTAAAGCTGGAGAGCCTATAGCTTTGGGTGGTAATACGGGACGTTCAACCGGGTCTCACTTGCATTTTGAGACGCGCTTTTTAGGTCAAGCAATTAATCCTGCTGATATTATTGATTTTGAGAATGCAGTGCCTTATCAAGATCAGTATGTTTTTCATAATGTTAAAATTAGAGGTCGAAGAAGCAATATTTATACATCCTCTAATAATCAAATGGTTTACCATCGTGTGAAGTCTGGGGATACATTGGGGAAAATTGCTCATATATATGGAACGACAGTGAGGGAGCTTTGTCGTTTAAATGGCTTGAAAGCAACGTCTATGTTACGTATAGGACAATCTATACGTTGTAGTGCAGGAGTAGAAGTCGCTCAGAATACCTCTAAAACTTATCAAAAAACGCATACTACAAATAATAAAATAACAGTAGAGGCTTCATCGTCTGCTTCATCTTCATTAGGTAAAGATGTGGATGTGTTGAATGATACAAATATAGCACCTGTTTATCATCGAATTAAATCAGGTGATACATTAGGTGCTATCGCTAAACGTTATGGAACGACAGTTAGCAAACTCTGCGAATTGAATGGCATTACACGTACAACCGTATTACGTTTAGGTCGTTCTTTACGCTGTTCATAATTGATAAAGATGTATATATAGTAGAGTTTATATCGAATAATTGATTAAAGCGTTCTTTGACTTATCTTTGTG
>CAUWMZ010000072.1:0-18552 GCA_963560035.1 uncultured Parabacteroides sp. | reverse complement strand
CACAAAGATAAGTCAAAGAACGCTTTAATCAATTATTCGATATAAACTCTAATAATTATGTTTGACTTAGATAGATGGGTAGAAATTTGGGTAACGATCTCCCGAAACAAGACCCGAAGCGTGATGACTTGCTTTGGTGTATTTTGGGGCATCTTAATGCTTATCATTCTATTAGGCGCAGGAACAGGGCTAAAGAACGCAATGTATGCCACAACAGAAGGTTTTGCCACCAACTCTGTCTTTTTCGGGGCAGACCGTACCAGCGAATCTTATAAGGGATTTAATAAAGGACGTAAATGGGATATTAAGAACCGGGATGTGGAAATGATTAAAAAAGAGGTGAAAGATATCGAAGCTATATCTCCTATCTTTTGGGGAAACAAATCAGAAAAAAACATCTCATATGGACACGTAAGCGGATCTTTCCATACACAAGGTATACAGCCGGATTTCTTTAAGATCATGAGACAAGTTATCATTTATGGACGACAATTGAATGAGATTGACGAAATAAAGAAACGTAAGGTCTGCATGATCGGAGAACAAGTTAACGATGTCTTGTTTCAAGGGAAAAATCCATGTGGAAAATATATTAAGGTAAATGGCATCTATTATCAAGTGATTGGTGTAACAAAACAAGTCGCACCACAAATCAACATCGGTGAACGCTCTGACAAATCAGTGTATTTGCCCTTCTCGACCATACAACAGACTTCAGCGACTAGAGATATTGTCCACTTTTTAGCGGTCAGCGTCAAACCCGACCATAATGTAGGTCCCGTCTCTAATCAAATCAAAGAAATCATTAAACGGCAAAACCAAATTGCCCCCAATGATACACAAGCTATATTTACGATAAATATAGCCGATCAATTCAAGAAGTTTAATCAACTCTTCTTAGGCATCGACATCTTGATCTGGATTGTTGGCATCGGCACACTGCTCGCAGGCATCATCGGCATTAGTAACATCATGATGGTAACCGTAAAGGAACGAACAAAAGAGATAGGCGTACGGAGAGCGTTAGGAGCAAAGCCCCGGAACATCATCTCTCAGATCATGAGCGAAAGCTTATTGCTGACAAGCATCGCCGGTATGCTAGGATTAAGCGCAGGTGTATTCTTTCTCGACCTCACCGATCGAGTCATCGGTTCGCAACCGACAGATAATATGTTTATCTTACACCCGGGCGTAAGCATACAAATAGCGATAACGGCTACGATCATCTTATTACTAAGCGGATTGTTGTCGGGACTTATCCCGGCATGGAGAGCTTTGCAAATCAAAGCCATCGATGCCATCCGTGAAGAATAATCTATTTCGTAAATTCATAAAATCAGATAAATCATGAAAAATCGCATCGTAAAAAAATTTATGCGTATCACTTTTCTATCGCTTCTTGGAGCTGCGATAATCGGTACATTTTACTTCTTATGGGAAAAAGCTCAACCCCAAATCACAGTCTATGAAATCGTAAAACCCGAAAAAGGAAATATCGAGAACAAAACAGTTGCCACAGGCAGTGTTGAGCCACGATTTGAAGTAGAGATCAAGCCTCAAATATCAGGAATCATCGCCGAACTGAAAAAAGAGGCAGGACAAATGGTCAAAGCGGGAGAGATTATCGCAACCATTAAAGTCATTCCTGAGATGGTACAACTCAACAGCGCCGAATCTCGTGTCAACATAGCGGATATCTCCTTAAAACAGATAGAGGAGACCTTTAAGCGTGATGAGCAACTTTTCAAACAAGGCGTAATAGCGCAAGAGGAATTCGACCTTTCAAAAGCGAATTACGACAAAGCTAAAGAAGAACGCACTAATGCTCAAAGCGCTTTGGAGATCATTCGCGATGGCATCGCCAAGAACTCGAATGTTGCCAGTACGACACAAATACGAAGCACGATCACCGGTATGATCCTTGATATCCCCGTAAAAGTTGGAAACTCGGTCATTCAAGCGAATAACTTTAACGATGGTACAACAATCGCCACTGTCGCAAATATGAACGACATGATATTTAAAGGGAATGTTGATGAGACAGAAATTGGATTGATCCACGAGAATATGCCTATTAAGTTGACAGTCGGAGCAATGAATAGCCGCTCTTTTGATGCTTTATTGGAATATGTATCCCCTAAGGGTGTTGATAAAAACGGAGCTATACAATTTGAGATAAAAGCCGCAGTAAAAATTCCAAACAGTACTTTTATCCGTGCAGGATATAGCGCTAATGCGGAGATCGTACTGAATAAAGCCGAAAATGTCTTGACAATACCGGAAAGCACCGTGGAATTTAATGGTGATTCCGCCTTCGTACAACTCGTCAAACAAGAGACCCCCACACAAGTGTTTGAAAAGCATTTCATAAAGACCGGCCTATCCGACGGCATTAAAATCGAAATTAAAGAGGGGTTGAGCGAAAAAGACCAAGTGCGAGGCAACAAGATTGAGAGCAAAAATTAATTAAAAGAAAGAGCTTCATGAAAAATTACATTTATATAATAGCGCTATCCGCCACGATATCCATAAACGGCGCCGCTCAACAAGACTCCACAAAAAAATGGAGCTTGGAAGAGTGCATCACATACGCGACAGAGCATAACATCGATCTCAAACAACGGGAACAAGAACAAGAGAGTAAAAAAGTAGATCTTCATACCAGTAAATTCAGCTGGCTTCCGGCCGTGAACGCCAATATTGGACAAAACTTCCAATTCGGACGATCTACCTCTAAATCCGGAGTGATTGTAGATCAAAATGCTGTTAACTCCACATTGGGTATCAATCTTGATATGCCTCTTTTCGATGGACTAAAAACACCGAATGATATTGCGGCGAGAAAATTCGACCTAAAGGCATCGATCGAAAATTTGAATAAGGCAAAAGAAGATTTGGCAATAAATATCACCTCTTTTTATCTACAAGCGCTTTATAACAAAGAGCTGCTAAAAGTAGCTGAATTACAGGTGGAACTAGACAAGGCACAAATAGAAAAAACAGAGGCAATGGTAAAAGCTGGCAAACTGCCCCTTTCCCAACTTTATGATATCAAAGCACAATTGGCAAAAGATGAAGTTACACTAGAAGAAACTAAAAATAACGTCAACCAGGCTTTGCTAGACTTGGCACAAAGCCTTGAACTAGAACGAGAAAGAAACTCTTTCGACATCGTAACACCAACCATTGATGATGCGATCGCAGATAATATGGGCAGCATATTACCTCCCGAAAACATTTACGAGCACGCTGTCACCTTCAAGCCGCAAATCAAAGAGCAACAATACTTGCTAGAAAGCCAAAAGAAAATGCTACGAGTAGCGCAAGCGGACTATTACCCGAAACTCAACTTAGGGGCGGCTTATAACAACGGCTATTATCACTCCACAACAGGCGGAGAGTTTGCCGACACACGTTCTTTTGGTGAGCAACTAAAGCAAAACGGACAAAAAATTATCGGTCTCTCACTTTCTATCCCTTTATTCAATCGCTTTCAAGTGCGTAATCACGTAAGAAGCACCCGCATTAATATCGTTAATCGAGAATTAATGATGGAAAACGCCAAAAAGAGCTTATATAAAGAGATACAACAAGCCTATTTTAACGCGACCGCTTCACAGAAGAAATATATGGCATCCGATAAATCTGTCATAGCCAGTAAAGAAGCGTTCCTTTATGCACAAGAACGATATAATGCCGGAAAAAGCAGTGTTTTCGAATTTAATGAAGCGAAAACCAAATACGCACAAAGTTTAGCGGAACAAGCACAAGCCAAATATGATTTTATTTTCCGCACAAAAATTTTAGATTTTTACAACGGCACACCTATCCGTTTATAAATAATTTTTTAAGCCTCATAGAGAGTCTCAAGCCAATTGGCTTGAGACTCTTTTATTACGCAAATAAGAAAATAACTATTTTTAACTATCGCTTGATTTGTCAACGATCGACACAATCATTTTTTATTATATCATAAAATTGAGACAAAATAATTAAAAAGACATAAGATATAGATACGTTAGTGATAGTTTGAAAACAAAGCTTTCCAGACAATAAAAAGACCTATCTCAATCTTACTTTTTAAAGACATTTTATCCAAAAGGAGAGAATTTCCATATAAGCACTAAAAGCTGAAAAAAACCTTTATTTTAACAATTGACACCAAAACATTAGGGAACATAAAGAATATTTTATAGCAACTAGCTTTTTTATAACTAAAATTATTATATTTGTCGCAATGATATTTCTTGAATCTGAGCGGTAAAACCAAGCAAAAACCAACAATTCACAATCGAGTTCCCGCCACATTCCGAAATACATTTATAGAGAGTGTATAACCAATTAAACAAATGATTCCATGAAGCACAAATTAACGCTTGTACTGCTCTCCTTCTTTCTAGGAGTACAGTGTATGGTCGCCCAACAAATGAAAGTGGCAGGAGTTGTTATCAATGAGGATGACGGTAGCCCAATCATTGGAGCATCTGTCGCTGTAAAAGGGACCACCACAGGTACCATCACAGATTTGGATGGTAAGTTTGAACTTGATGTTCAAAAGAACGCACGACTGATTATTTCTTTTGTGGGCTTAAAATCGCAAGAGCTCATCGCCCAACCCCACATGAAAATTGCGCTAGCAGCAGATGCGCAAGAGCTTGATGATGTCATTGTCGTAGCTTATGGTACAGCAAAGAAGTCTTCTTTCACCGGTTCCGCCGCTTCTGTCGGAGCGAAAGACTTAGACATTCGCCCTGTTAACAATGCCGTACAAGCATTGGAAGGTGCAGCTCCAGGTCTTCAAGTTACCTCTTCTAACGGACAACCGGGCGAAGCACCCTCTATCCGTATTCGTGGTTTCGGTACGATCAACGCTTCATCCGAACCTCTTTATGTAGTTGATGGTAGTATCTATAATGGTTCTATCGCCGATATCAATCCTTCTGATATCGAAAATATGACAATATTGAAAGATGCGGCTTCTACCTCTTTGTATGGTTCTAGCGCAGGTAATGGTGTAATCTTAATCACAACCAAACAAGGCAAGAGTGGCAAACCGACTATCAACCTAAACATCAGCCAAGGTTTCAGCGGACGTTCTATCAAAGAATATGACCGTGTAAATATCTGGGACTATTATCCTTTGGCGTGGGAACAAATGTATAACCAATACATGACCTCTGGTAAAGGGGCTGATTTCGCTAAATCTCAAGCCGTAAAAGACGCTTACAATCTTTTAAAATATAATCCTTTCAAGGGTGTCCCTAACGATCAAATCGTTACGCTTGACGGAAAATTGAACCCTGCCGCTACAGAACTGCTTTGGGGAGATGATTTAGACTGGGAAGACGCTATGAGCCGTACCGGATATAGAGGAGAGTATAACTTATCTTATAGCACCAGCACAGAGAAAAGCGATAGCTATGTCTCTTTAGGCTACTTGAAAGATAATGGATACATCATCAAATCTGACTTTGAGCGTTTCTCCGGACGTGCAAACGTGAACATGAAACCGACAAAATGGTTGAAAACCGGCTTTAACTTGGCCGCTACACGCTCTACATCAACAACAGCTAACACGGTTGACAACTCAAGCGATTATGTGAATCCTTTCTTCTTCGCCCGTAATATAGGACCGATCTACCCGATTCATGAACATGACATGAATACCGGCGCTTATATCTTAGACTCTAAAGGAAACCCGATTTACGACTATATGGCAACTCGTGGCTCAGACGCTTTCTCTGGAAGACATATCGTCGCGGAGACTGAATATAACGATAGAAAATATACACGTGACGCTATCAATGGACGTACATATGTTGATTTATATCTTTTTGATGGTTTCAAGGCTACAATCAACGCCTCTTTGGAAAACACGAATATGAAGTCCACGCTATATGACAATAAACTAGTTGGTGACGGTCAAGGTTCTGGTCGTTTGAGCAAGACCGCTACTAGAAGCACAACTGTAACTTTCAACCAGTTATTATCTTACAATAAGACATTCGGTCAACATGATATTGACTTATTACTTGGACATGAGAACTACTCATATCAATATGAGTACTCATACGGTATGCGTCAAGGACAAGCGGTTGATGGGCTGCTTGAATTTGAAAACTTCAAGACAATTAACACATTGACATCTTACACAAACAAGTATCGTAAAGAGGGATATTTCGTACGTGCCAACTACAATTTCGCCGATAAATATTACGGTTCTGTCTCTTATCGCCGCGATGGCTCTTCTCGTTTCACGAAAGACAACCGTTGGGGTAACTTCTGGTCAATAGGTGCATCTTGGAGAATAGATCAAGAACATTTCATGAAGAACTTAACATGGATCAACAGCTTGAAACTACGCGCTTCTTTCGGACAGACCGGTAATGACGCTATCCTAGACGAAAATGAATATCAAGATTATTACCCATATCATACTTTATATAATTTAGGCTATGCCAATGGAGATGATTCAGGTATATTATTCTATAAATTTGGTAACCGCGATTTGAAGTGGGAAACACAAGTAAGTTCTGATGTCGCTCTTGAGTTTGGTTTGTTTAATATCTTAACTGGTAGTGTTGAATACTTTAACAAACAATCCAAAGACCTTCTATTCGAAGTTCCCGCACCTCTAACTTCAGGCGTTGGTAATATTTGGAAAAATATCGGTAAAGTAGCGAACTCCGGCGTTGAGATCAACTTAAACGCTACAGCGTTCAAGAATCATGACTGGACTTGGAACATCGGCGTAAACGCAACATTCGTTAAGAACAAGATCAAGAGCTTACCTAGCGATGAGATCATCAATGACACGAAGAAATTATCTGAAGGACACTCTATCTATGAGTTCTGGTTAAAAGAGTATGTAGGTGTAGATCCAGAAACCGGTAATGCATTGTATCGCTTTAACGATGCGGATAAGAATGTGAAATGGAACGATAAAACTTGCTTCGAGAGAAATGGAGAGAGAGTAACAACAGACCAATCTCTCGCTCAATATCACTATGCAGGAAGTGCGATTCCTAAAGTTTATGGAGGTATCAACACAAGCTTAAGATTTAAAGACTTTGAGTTTGGCGCTGTATTTACTTACCAATTAGGCGGTAAAATGTACAATAGCAGTTACCAAACATTAATGAGCGTGAACAATTTCGGTGGAGCATTCCATGAAGATATATTGAACCGTTGGCAACAACCGGGAGACATCACAAATGTTCCTCGTTTGGACGCAGGTGAATCCACGAACTTCAACGCTCAATCTGATCGTTGGTTGTTCAGCTCAAACTGCTTTAACATTAAGTCTTTAAGTCTAGGATATAATTTGCCTAAGTCCTTCATAAGCAAATTTTCAATCCAGAATATGCGATTGTCATTTAGCGGCGAAAACATCTATTCTTTCACCGCACTAAAAGGTATGAACCCACAACAAAGATTTACGGGTGTCAGCGATAATGGCTATTTACCTTCTAGAACATTCACTTTCGCTTTAAATATCACATTATAAGTACTTAATAGCATATAGACCATGAAACAGTTTAAATATACAGCAATTGCAGCGCTTATCGCAGCAGCTTCCCTAACCTCGTGTGGAAGCGATTACATGGATACAGTGCCCACTACATCTGTGCCACAAGTTGATATGCAAAAGACAGTAGACAACTTATATGCGGCACTAAATGGCACACACCGTGCTATGTATATCCAATATAGCCAACAAAGTGAAGGAGGTGAAGCGTCTATGATGATTGACCGTGATATGCTTGGCGAAGATTTAGTAAACTCCTCCAGAGGTAATGGCTGGTACATCGGAGAATCTTCTTGGGTAAATCATCGCAACAACAAATCAGCCTTTTCTGAATATCCGTTTACCTTCTATTATAAACTGATCTCTAACGCCAATTTGATCCTAGAAGCGATCGATAAAGCAGAGGGTGAAGATCAGGCGCTCCGAAACGGAGTAAAAGGCGAAGCGCTTTGCTATCGTGCCTGGGGGCACTTCCAGCTTGTACAACTTTATGGAAAACGTTATGACGCAAGCTCTAAAAACGAGCAATTAGGCGTTCCCTACAACACATCTTCCGGCATCAAAGACATCGCACGTAGCAGCGTTGAAGATGTCTATAAGAACGCCAATGCAGATATTGATCAAGCTATCGAGCTCATGAAAGACTATGATCCCAACAAATATGCATCAGACGGTCTTAACCATTTCTCTCTTGCGACCGCTTATGGCATTAAAGCAAGAATGGCTCTAGTTCAACAGAATTGGACAGATGCCGCCAAATACGCTGATTTAGCTATTCAAACAGCTGAAAGCAATGGCATACGTCTACAACAGGGCAAAGAGTTGATGAATGGATTCTCTGACTACAAGGAAAATCCGGAATGGATGTGGGGAACAATCATGAACGATGATCAAACCATTTATTTCTTTTCTTACTTCGCTTTCATGTCCTGGAACTTCAACTCTTCTAACATCCGAAGCAATCCAAAATGTATCTTAAATAAATTGTACGATAAAATTTCCGACACGGATATTCGTAAAGGATGGTGGGATTCGACCGGAGAGCTTCCCGGTCCGACAAACAACTTCTCGAAAGCTAAATATCAAAACAGAAAGTTTGCTGTTAAATCTCCATCGTCAGCTGTTGGAGATGTCGTCTACATGAGATTAGCTGAGATGTATCTTATGAAAGCAGAAGCGTTAGCCCGTGCGAACAAAGAAGCTGAGGCTAAACAGGTGCTTGATAAATTTGTAGTTACACGTGATCCGGAATATAAGACATCCGCTAATACAGGAGAAGCGTTGATCGAAGAGATCTTAACACAACGTCGTATTGAACTTTGGGGTGAGGGATATCGCTTCACTGATTTAAAACGATTGAACATGGATCTAGATCGTAGAGACTCTAACCATCAAGAAAATGTTTGCCGCACAATGCATGTGCCTGCCGGCGATAATAGATGGGAATTCTTGATTCCGCAAAAAGAAATGGAGACAAATAAAGAAATGATACAAAATGAGCTATAAAACAAATGTTGCCTAAAGTTTTCTTTAGGCGCATCCCCTATAAAAATAAAAGGTCTATACCGTTAGGAGCGGTATAGACCTTTTTATTTAAACATATAAGCTCTCACGTTCTTTCTTGATGTCACAAAAAAAGAGGAGACGCAAGTATCACGCCTCCTCTTTCCCGCAATACTATTTACTGATTATTTCAATAAAGAGCATGGGCAAAGATGATCTTTCTCAATATCCTTGAAGTAGTTATATGTACCAACTTTAATCTCAGCGCAAGCAGCCTCATCACAAACAATGATACCTTTCTGATGCATTTGCAAAGCAGAGATAGTCCACATTTGGTTAACAGCACCTTCTACAGCTTGCTGCAAAGCACGAGCCTTATTGTGACCGTTTACCATGATCAATACCTCTTTAGCGTCAAGAACAGTACCAACACCAACAGTTACAGCGGTCTTAGGCACTTTGTTAACATCGTTATCAAAGAAACGAGAGTTCGCGATAATTGTATCTGTAGTCAAAGTCTTCACACGAGTACGAGAGCTCAAAGAAGAACCCGGCTCATTAAATGCGATATGACCATCAGGGCCAATACCACCCAAGAACAAATCAACGCCACCGACAGCTTTCATACGAGCCTCATAAGATGCGCACTCCGCTTCCAAATCCGCTGCGTTACCATTCAAGATATTTACATTCTCAGGGTTGATATCAATATGGCTAAAGAAGTTATTCCACATAAAAGAATGATAACTTTCAGGATGATCTTTTGGTAGACCTACATACTCATCCATATTGAAAGTGATCACATGCTGGAATGAAATAACACCCCGCTTATTCAATTCGATCAAGTTCTTGTACATACCTAGAGGAGATGATCCGGTAGGCAATCCCAGTACGAACGGTTTTTCTGCTGTTGGATTAGCAGCCTTAATCTTAGCTGCGACATAATTAGCAGCCCATTTTGAGAGTTGCTCGTAATTAGGTTCAATAATTAATCTCATAACATTGCGTTTTTATTGAAAACCGGTATACACCAATTTTCCTGTTTATAAAAATATTTTCTTTTCTAATACATCAAGCTACACATGAAGTCAAGCTTGTTTCAACTTAGCGGCCATCGCCTCACCCAAAGCCCAACACTCCTCATATTTCGTCACGTTCATGCCTTGCTTTTGCTCAACAGGCGCACCTATAGTCTCCCACTTCATCTTTTCTCCAAAAGCAGCTAAACGCTTCACGGCAGCGCCAGCCCAAGTAAAAGATCCGAAGTAGCCAAACAGACGATTCTTGACCTCTCTTAACTCTATCTTACTCAATACAGCCTCAACCTCAGGGAAGAGCTGATTGCTATAAGTAGGACTTCCAACGATCAAACCTTTATATTTAAAGATATCTTTCAAGATATAAGAAGCCGGAGTCTTGCTCACATTATGCATCACGATATTCTTCACACCGTGCTCAGCCAAAGAAGAGGCTATCACTTCCGCCATCTGCTCCGTATTACCATACATGCTACCATAAATAATAACAACGCCCTCTCCTGCTTCATAACGGCTCATACGATCATAAAGATCAACAGCCTTTGCCGCATATTCACGCCAAATCGGTCCATGTGTAGAACAGATAGTCTTAATCTCTAAACCAGACAACTTCTGCAACGCTCTTTGTACCGGACTACCATATTTTCCAACAATATTAGCATAGTAACGGACCATCTCTTCCCAATAATGCTCCACATTCATCTCTGTGTCGATTACGCCACCATCCAATGTTCCGTAAGTACCAAAAGCATCCGCTGAGAACAATATCTTATCCGTCACATCATATGTAACCATAACCTCCGGCCAATGTACCATTGGAGCCATATAAAAAGCAAGTTCGTGACGACCCGTATTCAACGTATCACCCTCCTTCACCTCATACAATCCATCTTTAATGCCATGAAAACCTTCCAACATTCCAAATGTCTTATTATTTCCTATAATCTGCACATTAGGATATTGCTGACGTAACAAGCGAATACTGCCCGCGTGATCAGGCTCCATATGATCAACGATTAAATAATCTAAAGAGCGACCATTTAAGGCATCCGCAACTTTTTTCAAATAAATATCAGAATAGCAAACATCCACTGTATCTATCAATACAGTTTTCTCATCTACAATTAAATAAGAATTATAGGAAACACCGTAAGGTAACGGCCACATATTCTCAAAAAGGGCCTTTTGACGGTCATTAACTCCTACATAATAAACTTTATCTGCAATTTCTTTTAACTTATACATGTTTCCTTATTGATGAATTGATAATCGAAAATTAATAATAATAGAAGAAGACTTATTTTCCTTATTCCCAATTTTCAACTTTTTATTTACTATTGTTCTTAAGAGCTCTCCATACGAACCAGCATCCACCCAACACAAACGGAATGCTAAGCCATTGACCCATATTTAACATCATGTCCGCCTCAAACGCTTCTTGATCATTTTTTACAAACTCTATAAAGAAACGGGAGCCAAAAACACAAATCATAAATATTCCAAAAATGAGTCCTTCATTTTTCCAAGCTTCCTTTTTAAAATACAACCATATACAAATGGCGAATGTCAGCAAATAACAACCTGCCTCATATAATTGAGTTGGATGACTTGGAGCGGAAAATATAGGTTCCGCACCCATTCTCCAAGCATGAATATTCTCGATAAAGCGAAATCCCCATGGGAAATCTGTCGCATGTCCATAAATCTCATGGTTCATCAGATTTCCGAGACGAATCATGGCGGCAACTAAGCCCGTTGGAACCACAAGCTTATCGAATGCCCATAACATGCTTTTATGACTAACATTTTTCGAGTAGAAATAGATCGCGATAATTATACCTAATGTACCGCCATGACTGGCCAATCCTCCTTCCCAGACCTTTAATATCTCCACAGGATTAGCCAAATAATATCCTGGAGCATAAAATAGGCAATGACCTAAGCGGGCACCTATCACCGTACCTAACATTGTATATATAAGAAGGGAGTCTATCCATGCGGGTGGCAATCCCTCTTTTTTCCACATTCGCTCTACGATCATGTAGCCAATAGCAAAACCAATGGCAAACGCCAACCCATACCAACGTATCTCACGAGAACCGATAGTAAAGATTGCGGGATCAGCAGTCCAGGTTATAAAATCAAGCATAATATATAATTCATTGAGGATTGAAAACGGACCACGGAAGAATGGGAAAAATCCTATTCCCCATTCATTTTCAATCCTCAAAAGTTTTTAAACTAATCTTCTAATCAAGTTTTCTCTCTCTCCATAAAGCATATCGATTATCGGCAATTCGATCATCGTATATGCTCCGGCTTGTTGCTTCATGCTCGCACGAGCCACTGCGACTAATACTTGCGCGGTCAATGCCGGATTATTAATCTTCATATCAAACTCAAATAATTGGTTTTGAGTCTTGCCAGATACACCCTTACGCACCAACTTAACGCCGTGCCCCATATCCAACAAATTATCTACACACTCCACTTGCATCACGTGCGTCTCATCGTGAGCGAAATAATCATCCGCCTTAATAGCGGCAGCCACCTGCTTAAAGTCGTAGCCATCTTTCACCTCGATATACACCATACGACGATGCACGCCTGTTCCCAAAGGTATAGTCATACTTAAAGCGGCTTTCACACCTTCAATAGCTTTTACGGCCACTGTATGCCCCATACTCATTCCCGGGCCAAAGTTGGTATATGTAATACCTTTTGGAGCGATCGCCTCTAATAAGGTACGAACGACAGAGTCACTTCCCGGATCCCAACCCGCAGAAATAACAGCAACCGCATTGTGCGCTTTCGCTACCACATCCAAAGAACGACGCAAATCAACAATACCCCCATGAATATCGAAGCTATCGACCGTATTAATGCCTAAAGCCAGAATCTCCTTCGCATGCTCCTCTACGCTACGAGTGGGTGTCGCCAATACAGCCACATCTACATTCTCTAACTTCGCAATGCTATCTGTAACCGCATAAGCTTTTAACTCTTCCGGCACATCATTTGGATTTCGACGAATAACACCTGCTACTTCAAAATCCGGGGCAGCTTCAAGGGCCTCTAACACATATTTACCTATGTTGCCATAACCAACGATGGCGGCTCTAATTTTCTTCATACTTTATTTCACTTTTCAACCAAGCGCAAAGTTAGATATAATTTAGAGCTTTAACAATAAGGAATACAGTTTTTAACCAGCCGATATTTTTTATTATCCCATAGCGTTTTCACGCTCTTATCTCGCATGTTCAACTATGGTTTTCAAGCATAAAAATGCCGCAAAAAGCAAGAAAAGACACATCCTTTTACACCTTTTGCGGCTTTTATAAATCAAACCCGATTAACTATATTTTTCAGTACGATTTGTCTTCATTTACGGATATAAGAATCCGGGAAGGTTGTCTGTTGTTCAATTCCGGCATTCGTCCGTATCCATGTCTTGAAAACTCTAGACCCTTCTTTTAGCTCTATCACACGTGCTCCGTTAGACAAATGATTGTATTCTGTCGGGCCTCCCGTAAAACGTCCGTATGCCAACAACACATCATACCAACATACCGCATAGTCATCATCATGATCATGCCCAACAAAGACACCCATCACATCTCCATGCTCTTTAAATGCGGAGAAAAGGCCAGAGTTTAAAGCTGGAGAACATGCTACCTCCCGGCGAATGCCATAAAGCTGAGCGCTCTCATCTGTAGCGGCTTGATGAAACTCAGGCAATGCGATATGGAAAAAAGCCAAAGAAGGCAATGGCTTTCCATTGTTCTTTTGCGTGAAACCTTCGCTTCTTTTGCAATACCAATCAATCTGATCACGCTTAATATAATCATAACCTTTTACGCCCTCAATACTTGAATAGGCATTAGAGTCGATGCAATATAATACCATCGCATCACTCTTTCCATCGGCTGAGCGCACTGGTAAAGCATAATTTCCAACACCCGATATTTCAGGAACCTCATCCGCCGCTAAACAATAGGGCATACTCTCAGCCAACTTCAACAACTCCTCTTTACTGGTACCTTGTTCCTCATCATGGTTTCCAAAAACAATAGAAAAAGGTATTTTTTTATCAGAGACCGTCTTCAACACATTACGCAAATTGTCTAAAGCCGGCTTACTGTAAATAATATCACCTGTAAAAATCACGAAATCGGGCTTCTCCGCATCCAACACCTGATTCATTCGCTCAAAAGCGACATTCGAACGGGCGTCTTGCCAAACTACATGCAAATCGGTAAACTGTACAATCTTGAATTTCTTATCAGCATTAAACTTCAAATTCGGTTTTTGGGCAAATCCCATAGAGAACAACCCGGAAACCAACGTCAACGCTCCGGCTAACATCCATTTTTTTACATTCATCGAATCTTATATGTTTTGTTATTATTAATATATCTTTCTATTTATGATGATTCTCCCTCTCACTTTACTTACTCATCACTCTGATTTATCACAAAACTATGAAAAAATAAACAGCCTCAAACATATTCAAGCGCTTAATATTTTTTAATTCATAAATAATATCGTTCCTTTGTAAATATTATTAACCAACAATATACACTATGAAAAATAGAATTTTATCAATGGTAGCATGCCTACTTTGCCTTTGCGCCTGTGATACATCAACAGAGAAAGAGCTGGCGAAATTAAATGAAGAGCTAATACCCGTTCAGTTCACTATCGGGCTGCAAAAAGAGATCATCCCCTTCACACCTACGACAAGAAGCATCCCCGATTTCGAAATTCCCGAACCGATGCCACAACATAACGATGATCTTGAGAATCCCTCCAACCCTGATAATCTACCTTTCAACAGCATTGAATATCTCGTCTTCCAAGACCAGGATGGGAATTTGGGCTCTTTAGTCAAAAAGGAACAAATCACAACAAAAAGCCCAAGCTTCCCTATCATTCATGACAAACTGCCTAGAGGCAATTATATATTCTGCTTCTTAGCTCATTCTTGCAATGACATAGAAATAACCGAAAACACCGCCAACTTCCCCAAAATCACAGATACATTCCATCACTCTTTCTCACTAACTATCTCTGCGGGTGAAAAAGTGAAAAAAGAAGTCGTGCTTCAACGCATCATCAGTAAAATAGAATTTATCTCAACTGATGCCGTTCCTCTAGACCAAAAAGATTTCACGATCAGCACCAATAAGATCTTCAAAAAAATCGACCTGCTAACCGGTAATGGAATCTCCGATAATAAACCTTATACGCAAACTTATATTTTCAAAGAGGAAGACCGTGGGAAAAAGGCTTTCTCTCACTCTATCATAACCTTTGTTCCACAAGAAGAGGCGATCAATATCAACCTAAAAGCGACAAGTCTTTCAGGAGAGACAACAAGAGAACACACAATCAATGATGTAAAGCCCATACGCAACCATATTATACGATACACGGGGATTCTTTATACACCTAAAGTTTCAACTGACGCTTTTACTATTGTCATCCAAAATGGAGGAAAATGGGATACCCCTGTCGACCATGAACTTCAAGAATAATCCTTATTTAAAGGATTTACTAGTTAATGAAGCTGCTTTTTTCTCACAATAAATCAAGAATATGTATCTTTACACCCCAAAAGTGTACCTAATAATAATATACATATAAAATGATAAAGAAGCATTTGATAAACATCTGCATGGCAATAGCCTTATTATGCGGCTTCAACAGCTGTGAAGATGATCCTTACTACGAAGATGACTATTACGACCCTTATGAAGAGATTTCATACAACTTGTGCTACAATATTTGGGTAGACGTATTTGACACGCCCGATAGTGAATGCGAGCAGCAACTTTCTTTCCATCCGGACGGAAGAGGCATGGATACTCGAAGGTATTTCTATCCAAACGGATTATTTGACGAAGACAGATTACCTTTCTATTGGGAACTGGACGCACATTATCCGGATATTGTCTACATGAACTATAAAGATAGAACAACTGTCTTAGAGCACGTACGCATCACACCACGCACGCTTAATTGTCTTTATGATGGGGAAAGAGTTGAATTTATAGCGAAATGATCTAATCTCTTCCATATAAAAAGGAGGCTTACCGGAATATCAATTCTTTTTCCGATAAGCCTCTTCTTTATTCCCCGCACAACTTAAAGTGCAGGATAAATATATTTCCAAACCAAATCCAATTCAGCCTGCATATCTCCTTGACTCGCTGTCATCGCTATTACGGCATCCTTATCCGGTATCACGATAATAAACTGACCATAAGCCCCATCCGCACGAAAAGCGCCATGTCTACATCTCCATATCTGATAGCCATAACCTTGAAGCCAATCATTATGAGGATCACCTTGACGCATCTCCGCATATTTCTCCTTCGGCAATCCGGCCGGATAAGATGCCACTTGTGCGGCAGAGGCCTCCTCAATCCATGAAGCGGGAAGCAACTGTTTCCCTTGCCAACGTCCCTTTTGCAACAAAAATTGTCCGGTCTTCGCCAAATCTTCGGTCTTTAGGCTCAAGCCCCAACCGCCACACGATATTCCTTCAGGACTCTCCTTCCATTCCGCACCGGTAATACCCAATGGACGAAACAGGCGTGGATAAAGGTAATCGATCACTTTCTCTCCTGTCACCTTTTGAACAATAGCCGACAGCATATAACTTCCGAGTGAATTATACACATGACGAGAACCGGGTCGCTCTTCTATAGGACCAGCCAAGAACATTCTTACCCACTCTTTCTCATTCTCTCTAATACGATTTGTTGGATCTGTCGCATAACCCGAGGTCATCGTCAACAAATGACGCACTTCCATCGCTTTTAAATGATCACTTACCGATGCCGGCAATTGATCCGAAAAAAAAGAGATCACCTTATCCGTAACCTTCAACTTGCCTTCAGCGACAGCAAAACCTACCGCCAAAGAAGTAAAAGTCTTACTTACCGAAGCTAGCATATGAGGCTTATCAGCAGCACCTTCACCCATCCATTTTTCTTCCAGCACATTGCCATTTTGCAGCACCATTATACTGTGTATATTTTGTTTGGATTTATTCACGGCTGACAAATACTTGCTAAACGCTTTAGTCATTTTAGGTGAAGCAACCACACGGGGAAGGCTCTTTGTCAACTGATTAAAATTAATCAAGCGAATTCCTCGCTCTTCAATCGCATGACGCACACCCTCATCTGTCAACAAATCTGTCACTCCCTGCCGATCGAAAGCCACATCTTCATAACCTATATGCATCACGCTTTCCATTTCTGAATCAGCATAAGCCGGATGATCCAAGAACACATAGCTCTTTCCTGCTTGCAACTTATCCAACATACGCAAAAAACTCTCCTTCTTCTCTTGAGAAGTACGAGAAGTGCCATCGTAAGAGACAAACGAATAACTATCTCTCTTTCCATTTGTTGAACCAATGACAGAAAGGTGATACTCTTCCCCTAAGCGATTCACCATTTCCCACACTTGCGGATCAAAAGCCATAGAACCCATGTGCCCTGTCAAATGACTTAATCTAGGAATGTTTCTCAATGCCATCTCGATCTGCGCACGAAACTCTTGCTCTATCTCATTCAAAATCCATTTATTCTCCTTAATACTCTTCCCCGGATACGCTGGATTAGGAGACATCATCGGGAAAAAGTAACCATTCTCGTCCGTTAAGCTCGGACACGCTGTCAAAGGCCGCCATTTAACATTCTCCCATTCACTGGTGATTGTCAAATGCAAACCAACATCCAATCCCGGGTTCTCTCGAAGCATCTTGACTGCTTCAGGAAACCAAGGTGTCACGACCATCACTTCAACAGAGGTCTCTATTCCTTTTTGATAACTTTCCACACAGGCCTTATTCACAGAGTGAAAAGCGCCCATATCATCCACACGGACCACTAAGCGAGGCGAATCGCCTTCGGCTAACGCCGTCACGCTCGCCAAAAGCGACAAACATACGGCTAACAAACTGTTTAGTTTTTTCATTCTCATAAATTACAAATAGGATTAAAAACGCTCGCAAGTTACGTCAATCCATACTCTTCTTACCAAAAACAAACACAAAAATTCCCCCTTAATATCAATATTTTTTACACATTAACATAACAGCTTGTAATATAGATAGTTAAGTAAATAGTTATTCACTACTCAAGTGAATAACTAAAGAGTAGGTATAGTGATTAGTTAATCACCACACAAGTGAATAGTTAATCACTCAAACAGGGATAAATAAGCCCCATTTCTCACCACCAACTAAACGAGAAAAAACACAATAAAAACTCCAAAAACATCGAAAAAAACGATCGCCGCAAAGGAAAGAAAGAGCGGAAGACGGGACTCGAACCCGCGACCCTAACCTTGGCAAGGTTATGCTCTACCAACTGAGCTACTTCCGCATAAACCAAGAAAAGAAGATACTCTAACATAAAGCGTAGCTCCGCCGGGAATCGAACCCGGATCTACGGTTTAGGAAAC
>CAUWMZ010000071.1:0-19854 GCA_963560035.1 uncultured Parabacteroides sp. | reverse complement strand
TAATCCAGTGATTACCAATTTTTAAAGAGACTTTCTTATCCCGAACTCACGTATAATTAATATTCAGTCTATATGAAACAATTTTTCAAAATAATGTTTGCCTCCACGCTAGGCGCTATGATGGCTATTGGAATCATCATTGCAATTACCATATTCACCTCCATTGGAATACTAGCCAGCATGGACCATGCTTCTTCTTATAAGCCTAATAAAAACACTGTTTTTAAAATAAAACTTGATGGCATATTGGCAGACAACACCAACAATGATCCTCTTGCGGCATTAATAGGCAAAGAAGAGTACAACCTTTCACTGAAAGATCTATTAGAGACGATACACACAGCCAAACAAAATGACAAAATTGCAGGCATTTATCTAGAGTCCGGACAAATCTTAGCCGGCAGTGCCAATCTTGGAGCTATTCGCAACGCCCTTATCGATTTTAAGAAAAGTGGCAAATTCGTTGTTGCCTATGCAGACAATTTCTCACAAGGTGGCTACTATCTTTGCTCGATAGCGGATAAAATATTTCTCAACCCTCAAGGAATGCTTACCCTTACGGGACTCTCTTCGCAAACCACTTTTTACAAAGGTCTTTTAGATAAACTCGGCGTTGAGATGCAAATATTCAAAGTCGGCACCTATAAAGGAGCGGTAGAACCGTTCATGCTTAATAAACTTAGTGACGCTAATCGTGAACAAATCTTATCTTATATGTCTCATATCTGGAGTAATATTTCTCACGATATCGCTGAAGCTAGAGGTATTACGACTGATAGTGTTAACCAATATGCGAACGAAGGTCTTGCTTTCGCGGATCCACAAAAAGCTGTTGATCTTGGATTTATAGACGAATTAAAATATAAACCCGATGTTGACGATTTTGTCAAGGACTTAGCGGGTCAAGATAAAAAGAAACTAGCTACAGCGAGTATCTCACAAATCAAGACTCTAAAAAAAGAGATAAATGACGATACTCCCGGGATCGCGATTCTTTATGCGGAAGGAGAGATAAAACCGCAAATGCCAGGTGATATATACGGAATAGATCAATGCATCTCCGGAAAAATGGCTAAAGAGTTGATCAAGCTGAAAAACGACGATGATGTAAAGGCCGTCGTATTCCGCGTCAATTCTCCCGGTGGCAGCGCCTATATCTCTGACCAAATTTGGAAACAGGTTGTTGAGTTGAAAAAAGTCAAACCTATCGTTGTTTCCATGGGCGATGTAGCCGCCTCTGGAGGCTATTATATCTCTTGTGCCGCCAATAAAATCGTAGCGGAACCAAACACCATAACCGGATCTATCGGTATCTTTGGTATGTTTCCCAACGCATCGGGCCTTTTCGACAAGTTGTCTTTATCAACAGATGTCGTGAAGACCAATGCTTTTGCGGATTTAGGAGATCCTTCTCGCCCAATGACCAACGATGAAAAAGCTTTGATACAAGGTTTTGTGGAACGTGGATACCAAACATTCCTTACTCGTTGCGCCGAGGGACGCGGCATGACAACAAAAGAAATAAACGCAATTGGGCAAGGACGTGTTTGGACAGGAGAGCAAGCTAAAGAAAGAGGCCTGGTAGATGAGCTTGGTGGCATCGATACCGCCGTTAAAATAGCGGCCCAACTGGCTAATTTAGAAAAATATCATATCTCAAGCGTATCCAATAATAAGAATCTGTTAGACGAACTTTTAGGAGACAAGTTGGATGAGCTCAAACTTTCTGTCATCAAGAATGTTTTAGGTAATGAATATTATTATTTCAAAACATTACATAACATCAAAAACAACTGCGGAATCATGGCTCGTATGCCTTATGATATAAAGCCGCTATAAATAGCTATGCAGACAAATCATACTCTTCACTTCAACAAGTTTCTAACGCCGCTCTCTTTCCTTTATGGCATAGGAGTAAAGTTTAGGAATCAATTGTTCGACCGGCATATTCTTCATTCAGAAGAGTATGATGTGCCTATTATATGCATTGGTAATTTAGCGGTCGGTGGAACAGGAAAAACGCCTCATACCGAATATCTTATTCAAATGCTAAGAAAGCGATATCATATCGCTGTATTAAGTCGGGGATATAAAAGAGAGACTAAAGGATTCATCTTAGCCTCAGACAAAAGCACTAGCGCTGAAATCGGAGACGAGCCCTTACAAATCAAACGTAAATTCCCTGACATTTTAGTAGCTGTCAACGCCAACCGGCGAGAGGGTATTCGTAACCTTTTGGCTTTACCAGAAGAACAACGACCTGAAGTAATCTTATTAGACGACGCTTTTCAACATCGATATGTCACTCCTTCTCTTAACATTTTATTGAGTGATTGTCATTGCCTCTATACAAAAGATAAGCTCTTGCCTGCGGGTCGCTTACGAGAGCCTGCATCAAGCGCGAAACGAGCCGATATCGTTATTGTCACAAAATGTGACTCTTGCATACAACCTATCGACTATAGAATCTTAAAAGAAGATATGCACCTATCTCCTTATCAACATCTTTTTTTCAGCCGTATCGCTTATGGAGAGTTGCAACCGGTATTCAAAGAGGCTCACCCACGTACTAAATCTCAATTAGGCGATAGCGCCGTGTTGTTGGTCTCAGGCATTGCGGCGCCTCAACCGTTTGAGGAAGAGGTCCACAACTATACACATCAGGTATCCTCTCTGACATTTCCCGATCATCATAAATTTGATCAACGGGATATTCAGCGTATCATGACCGCTTTCGGGCAAATTTTATCTAAAGACAAAATAATTATCGTAACAGAGAAAGATGCCGCACGACTTAGGGACATGAAAAATTTACCGCAAGACTGCACTCGAAATCTCTATTTCTTACCCATCACCATCAATTTTTGTATGGATCGGGGGAATATATTCGAAGAGCTTATCATCAAACATATAAAGTCAAAAATCAAAAATCATACTACACGTTAACAAGATTATGAGCAACAGAACAGAAATATCAACATTAGGAGAATTTGGTCTAATCCGTCATTTGACCGAAAAAATAGAATTAAAAAATCATAGCACATTAAAAGGTGTCGGAGACGACGCTGCCGTATTAGACTATGAGAATAAACAAGTGTTGGTCACAACAGATCTATTATTGGAAGGCATCCATTTCGATCTGATGTATGTGCCGCTAAAACATCTTGGATATAAATCAGCTATCGTGAATTTCTCTGATATCTATGCCATGAATGGCCAACCTAAACAAATCACTGTCTCATTAGGTCTTTCTAAGCGTTTCTGTATTGAAGATCTTGAGGAGTTTTATGATGGATTGAAATTGGCTTGTGATATTTATGGAGTGGATATTGTAGGCGGTGACACTTCAGCCTCTCGCACCGGACTGACCATCAGTATTACATGCATTGGTGAAGGTGATAAAGGTAAGGTAGTTTATCGAAACGGCGCAAAAGAAACAGACCTGATTTGTGTATCAGGCGACTTAGGTGCCGCTTATATGGGATTACAATTGCTTGAAAGAGAAAAAAGCGTATTCAAAGGCGAAAAAGATTTCACACCTGACTTTTCAGGAAAAGAATATCTACTGGAACGTCAACTAAAACCTGAGGCGCGCAAAGATATCATAGAGATGCTGAAAGAGGCAGACATCGTACCTACCGCCATGATGGATATATCGGACGGGCTCTCCTCTGAGCTATTACATATCTCCAAAGAGAGTAACGTTGGCTGCAGAATTTACGAAGACCGTATTCCCATTGATTATCAAACCGCTGCGATGGCTGAACAGTTTAATATGAATCTTGTGACAGCCGCTTTGAATGGTGGTGAAGATTATGAATTACTTTTCACTGTTCCATTGAATGAGCATGAAAAAGTATCAGAGATGAAAGGCGTTAAGATCATCGGGCATATTACTAAACCTGAATTGGGCAACTATCTGGAAGGACGCGACGGCGGCGAAGTTGAGCTAAAAGCCCAAGGCTGGAACTCCTTAAGCTAAAAAGTCCACTTGAAAGATTTTCTATAACACATAAACAAGCGGCTGCATAATTCTTAATATGCAGCCGCTTATCTTTACAATCAAATATCTTCAAAATAATATTTATGGCTTCAAGACCACACCCAAACTCTTTTTCCCATCCATCTTAATAACTAACGGATCATTAAAACGAACATGTCGCAAAAAACGAGTCTCCTCAACAGCCGGTAACGCATTCAGATAGTCCTCATCAAACCAACCATCACCTTTGAAAGGATTAACCGTAAAATAGCCAACACCAAAAGAAGTCAAATTTTGAAAGAAATGCGTACCCTGACTTGGATCGACCCGGTAATTTTCCAGACCACATTCCACTATCACTCTCGCATTACTGATATGAGGCCATTTTACTGGTATCCCCAACCATGAATCACTACTTCCCCAACGACCTGGACCGACCAAAACATAGCCTTTCTCCTGAGCGGTAAACGCTTGGTTCATCTTCTCTATCTCATAAGCTATCGCCTGATTATTTGATGAATTAAACACCCCGGTCTTTACATATATAATATCATGTACATTATTAATAATGCCATGCCCCAACACACTTTTCGAGGTCAGAACCGTATCCTCATCTCTCACAAGACTCAAATCCTCATCCATAATCTCCTTGTTATCAACAATAGGACGAATCTGCAATAAATAAAAAGCCGCTTTCGTATGATCTGCCGGATCTATATTCACAGCAAACTCAACCTCTATCGGACGCCCCATCTCTTGCTGGCCTATCGCTAAAATTTGATCTAAAGTCTCAGCGAGCGGAAACACATCATGTTGTAAAATATTTACGAAAGAAAGAATCTTACGCCCTCCCGGATAATAACCATCCCGAATTATTTGATCATATGGATCGTAAGTAGAGACTATATATTTCAAAGATCCATCCGCATCCGCATCTTTCACGCTCAACTTAACCAGATTAAACGCGTCATTCACAGAGAAACTATCCACCATACCTTTTAAGTTCAAAGCATAAAAACGAGTTTGCGTCTCACGTAAAGCGAAGTCCATCGTACTCATCTGCAAAATACTATGCGGATGCCGCGGAGAAAAACGCAAAGTCTGTCCTCCATCCACAATATACTTTCCCAAACCTAAAGCGATATTCGCGATACCATCCTCAGCCGTCTCATTACCTATCGGATAAAAATTCAACGAACGGGCCACGCCCGAAATTGTTGGATAAAAATGATCATTATAACGAGAGCCTATCACCTCCTGTAAGACAATCGCCATCTTCTCTTGATCGATCAAATTAGAGGTCGCCGTCATATAGGCCTTACTGTCACGATAAAAGACAGAAGCGTAAACAGCTTTTATAGCATCACTTACCGTACGGAGCATTTCATACTTCTCCTCTATCTTTGGAACCATATAAGTAGAATATATTCCGGCGAATGGTTGATAATGCGAATCCTCCAACAAACTAGACGAGCGAACAGCAATAGGCCCTTTCACCACATCAAAAAACGCCATCAAGTCCTCTATAAGACGAGCAGGCAAACTAGCCCGTAAGAAATAACGCAATATCATCTCATCATCCGCATCACTCAAAGCGATTGGATATAACTCGTTTGACTCCATAAACTCATCGAATATATCCGTACATATCACGACAGTCTTTGGTATATTCACCGCGAAGTTCTCCCGCTCTAAAGCCGGATAACGTTTTACCATTGTTCCAATAAAAGCCAAACCTCTACCTTTACCACCCAACGAGCCATCTCCGATACGGGCGAAATTACTATACTCATCGAAACGATCTTTTTGATAAATCGCCACCACGCCCGCATTTTTCATCCGTCTATACTGCACGATAAGATCAAAAATCAATTTTCGAGCTTCATCCATATCCTTATAATCACTCACGTCAACATGTTTCAATACTTCTGCAGGCGGAAACATCGCACGAGAATAAAAGAAACGAGAAAAGTGATTTCGGGAAAGATGATAAATCAACGAATCGTCCGGTATTTGAAAAATCTTCTTCTGCAAATCTTTCAAGTCCTTAATACGCATTATCTCCTCTTTCGTATGCGGATTTAAGATCACAAAATCACCAAATCCAAAACGCTGCATAATCTTCTTCTTCAAGTCTTGCGGATAACTCTTCGAATTCTTATCAATAAAAGAAGCATGCAATTCTTGAGCATACACATAATTTTCCGACTCCGAAGACTCCAACACAAAAGGAATTATCAAGCCTGTCTTTCTCACATACTGCCCAAACTTATATCCCGCATAAGGATCCTTAACGCCATCGCGCATAAAGCTCATATCCGATATGACTCCCAGTATATTTTCCTGATAACGATCAAAAATACGCACAGCCTCCTCATATGTACGAGCCAACTTAATCTTTGGACGACCGCGCATTCGCAGTGTTCGCTGATGATCGTTCAAAGCCTCCTTCGCGAACATCTGGCTCTGCTCCAAGACGAACTTATAAAGATGCGGTAATGCGGAAGAGTAGAAACGCACAGAATCTTCCACCAACAGAATTATCTGCACTCCCACACTCTCCGTATCATCCGGAGCATTCATCTTATCTTCCACCAGCTTTATGATAGCAAGCAAAAGATCTGAATTTCCCAACCAACTAAAGACATAATCAATAGCGCTCAAGTCCTCATTGGCGATTCGTTTCGAGACCTCCTTCGAAAAAGGCGTCAATACGACAATCGGAATATTAGGATAATGCACCTTTATCTCCGTCGCCGCAGCGAAGATATCCCGATTATCCATATTCGGCATGCAAATAATCAGCTCAAAATTCCGGTTTTTCAACTCGCTCAAAGCCTCCTCTTCTGTCGTCACTTGCGTAAATCGAGGAGGATAACGAAGGCTCAAAGACGTATATTCATTAAATATCTGCTCATCCACACGCCCATCATCTTCCAACATAAAAGCATCATACTTGGTCGCGATCAGCAATACATTATATATACGTTTATTCATTAAGTTGGCGAATGAGGTATCTCTAAACACCAGATCTTTCAAATTTGGTATACCGCTCATAATATAAAATCGACACAAATTATTGAGCCAAATGTAATGAAAAAATAACAAGAAAAACATCTCCCAAAAGAGCTTCTAACGTTTGTGAAATAAAGTTTGTTTTTACTGATAAAAAGAAAGTAAAATCCTTTGCCATTCCAAAGAATTACCTACATTTGCCAACACAATGTTATCCTTTAAAGAATAAATACTATGAAAACAGAAGTTATCTTAGCTGCGCTAGAAGCAAAACATCCGGGAGAAAAGGAATATTTGCAAGCCGTAAAAGAAGTGCTTTTATCTATTGAGGATGTATACAATCAACATCCGGAATTTGAAAAAGCCAAAATCATCGAACGCTTAGTGGAGCCCGAACGTATTTTCACATTCCGTGTGCCCTGGGTTGATGATAAAGGAGAAATACAAGTAAACTTAGGATATCGCGTTCAGTTTAACAACGCAATTGGCCCGTATAAAGGTGGCGTACGTTTCCATCCATCTGTAAACTTATCTATTCTTAAATTCTTAGGATTTGAGCAAACTTTCAAAAATGCCTTAACGACACTACCTATGGGTGGCGGTAAAGGAGGTTCTGATTTCGCCCCAAGAGGTAAGAGTGATGCTGAAATCATGAGATTCTGCCAAGCGTTCATCCTTGAGTTATGGCGTAATTTAGGCCCCGACAGAGATGTTCCGGCAGGTGATATAGGCGTAGGTGGCCGCGAAGTTGGCTATATGTACGGCATGTATAAGAAATTAGCTCGCGAGAACACTGGTACATTCACCGGTAAAGGCAGAGAGTTCGGTGGTTCTATCCTTCGTCCGGAAGCTACAGGTTTCGGTGCTCTTTATTTCGTAAACCAAATGTTGGAAACTCACGGTATCGACATCAAGGGTAAGAGAGTCGCTATCTCTGGTTTCGGTAATGTTGCTTGGGGTGCCGCCACAAAAGCTACTCAATTAGGCGCTAAAGTGGTTACTATATCTGGACCTGATGGTTACATTTATGATCCTGATGGTATCTCTGGTGAGAAGATCGACTATATGCTAGAGCTTCGTAACTCTGGTAATGATGTCGCTGCTCCTTATGCGGAAAAATTCCCGGGAGCGACATTCTATCCCGGCAAGAAACCTTGGGAACAAAAAGTTGACATCGCATTACCTTGCGCAACTCAAAATGAATTGAATGAGGAAGACGCTCGTATGTTGATCGAAAACAATACGCTTTGCGTTGCTGAAGTTTCAAATATGGGTTGTACAGCTGAAGCTGTTGACTTGTTTGTTAAACATCGTCAATTATTCGCTCCTGGCAAGGCTGTTAATGCCGGTGGTGTTGCTACTTCCGGTTTGGAAATGACTCAAAACGCTATGCACATCTACTGGACTGCCGCTGAAGTTGACGCTAAATTACATCAGATCATGAGTGATATTCACGAACAATGTGTAGCTCATGGTAAGGAAGGTGAATACATCAACTACGTGAAAGGCGCTAACATCGCTGGCTTTATGAAGGTAGCTAAAGCAATGATGGCTCAAGGTATCGTATAAACGAAATCTATATAACAGTCTAAATAAAAAAGCATAGTTATGAGAACATAACTATGCTTTTTTATTTATATCTACCAGTTTCAATGCACTTTCCCCGGATTTTTAGCAATAAAATCTTTCCATCCCGTATATTTTTTTTCCATAACAGGATTATTCGTCTGAAAAAAATGACAAACAGCGGCAGCCAATCCATCTGTAGCGTCTAACTGCGGCAACATAGACTCTTGAGGAATCTTCAAGTAACGCTGTAACATCCCGGCAACCTGCTCTTTCGAAGCATTTCCGTTTCCTGTTATCGCCAACTTAATTTTTAATGGAGCATACTCAAAAATAGGTATATCCCTTTCCAAAGCCGCCGCCATAGCCACACCTTGCGCACGCCCAAGTTTCAACATACTCTGCACATTTTTCCCAAAAAATGGAGCCTCAATAGCCAACTCATCCGGATGATATTGATCTATCAATGATAACACTCGCTCGAAAATCTTACGCAAACGAATATAGTGATCTTCAAACTTATTCAATTGCAAGACACCCATCGCATCCAGCTTTGGCTTGTTTCCTTCAACCAGCAAGATGCCATACCCCATCACGATTGTTCCGGGATCAATTCCTAATATAATTCGATCTTTTATCATTGAGGCAATTCGATATCTTCAAGAAGCGTTGAAAACCCTACGACCTTCTCCTTATAACGCCCGACCAAATCTTTTTGCAGCTCCGCTCCAGATCGACGAACCCACTCATTCAATGAATCTAAATCTCGTGTATGAAATTGAACAGAAAAACTCTCCCCCTCATCATTGGCAGAATCCAAGATACGTCTCAAATACGGATCATAAAGAAGACCATTTTCCAATGCCCTTGGAATATAACTATCCTTTAAATAATTCAAACACTCATCCAATACATCTTTATGAATATGGAACGTCGTATTATATATTATCATCGCTCTATTATTTATTAAATTCTATACAAATGTATACACTAAATCGATATAACCCTATAATCCACGAGCGCAAACGCAAAAAGTCTATTTTTAAACAAAATAAGGCGAATAACGAACACAAAAAAAGACATTTTTAAGCATCAAATACAAGCAAAGCACAACACATTGACATACAATATATTAAGTGATTAACTATTCACTACTCAAGTGATTAACTAGCGAGTAGGGGTAGTGAATAGTTAATCTAACAACAAGTCATTAGTTATTCACTTAACAAGGCCTTAATTATAGACTTTTTCACCCTCCTCTAAGAGATAAAAATACACACTATGCCACGCACACACACCCCTCTCTCAGGATCAATGCAAAAAGACAATACAAAAAGCAATATATATCACCGTACTCTTATGTTTCTCTAACTTATCGCTTCAACGCTTCCCCAAGACATTATAAAGAAAACACCATAAAAAAAGCAGTTACCTAATGAAAGATAACTGCTTGATTTTATGAGCCGAAAGCCGGACTTGAACCGGCGACCTACGCATTACGAATGCGTTGCTCTACCAGCTGAGCTATTTCGGCAACATTTATTTTCTAATCGGCTGCAAAGATATGCCGTTTATTTTACATCTGCAAGAAGATCTGATAAAAAATTATCCAAATCAGCATCTAAATCCTTAAGCAATGGATCATCTAATAACAACATGTCATCATCCAAAAATAGCAGCTCCTCTATCACCACAAAATCATCATCCGTCAAGCTAATAGAAAATGGCCTTAAAAAATGAGAGTCATCGAATAAATCTTTAGAAGCCAAAGAGGTTAACACCGGTTTAATAGCGGCCGATACACGCTTATTAAACACAATTTCTTCATCATTTGAGTTAATCCAATCAAAAATAACCGTCTTATCTATCAAATGCTCCTCATCATCATAGATTTGCAGTTCTCCACTCTCTTCGTCCACCTGCACATACAAGTCACTTATACTTGTCTCTGTTTCCCCTTTTACTAACTTCTCGACTGCAGAAGTAAAAACACTCGCTATGAGGGATTGCATTTTTTCTATATTTGCGTTCATATGCTTAATTTTAGAACATGCCTCAAAAGTAATAATAATTCAACGAATAATACCGTTAATCCGAAGCAAATTGCGCACTCAGTTTCTTATCCGATCGAATACGCTGAGCCAATGCTTGTAAATACCCCTCTAGCATTTCAGTGTTTTTCGATTTTCCACCATCTTTACTCTTAAATAGATCATACGATTTATGTGCCCATTCAAAAGCGGATTTGAAATCACCCTTCATCTCTCGACATAAAGCGATGTTAGAAGCGGCTTTTGCTCGAGTGTCTGTGCCTTTCGTCCGATCATATATATGGCGCCAACGCTGCTCCGCCAAGGTCCATCGTTCCTTTGTCACATAGGCCGACGCCTCTTTCCAACGAGCTCCTATCCCAGTATAATACCAACGCCGTTCTTTATTCCAATGAGGTACAAAATTGGAATGAACCAACAACCCAAAATAACCGGCCGCACCTCTTAAGGCCGCCTCCGGTGTCGGCATTATCTTCTCTAATACAGGGACAAAATCGGCACTCTCTGCCCAGTAAATGCTATCTTTTACGTAAATAGTAGTCATAGGCAATTCACGACCAGGCATATAGCTACGCACAACACCGGAGAACTTTACATCGATCACACCTAACACAAAACCATTGCCGATGTTTTGCACATCCCTTTTCATATCAAACAGCAATCGATCTACGGAAATAACCGCATCCGCTCCCGCATCCATACATAACGAATCAACCTGCTCACGAGTCAACTTCAAATCAGATGCCGCATCTTGATCTTTTCGCAAAGCATCGTGATAAAGCAACACATCCTTAAAATAAGAAGCATCCACCATTGATTCGCCCAAAGAGCGACAAGCATCGAATAAAGCGCTATCAGCTTTTGCCTTACAGGTATCTTGCCTATGTCCTAACATCTGACATTCATACCCGACATCCTCAGGCTGAGGAACCGCATTATTCACCACAAGAATCTTCTCCACACTCTTCGGGAATGTCACCTCTGCCGGATTATAGGTCTCTATCTCTAAATAATTAACCGTACCACAGGCAGATAACAATCCGGCCATACCAATAAACAAAATGTTTCTCATCTTCATTTTTTATGATAACTCAACAAGATATGTTCACATCCAATCACATACCGCCTTAAAATAACCAATAGACTCCGCTATGCCTAAAAAAGGATCTTTCATATCTTTTTCAAACTCCAAACTACACATACCCGTATAGTTCACCTCTCGCATCGCGCGTATCAACGCGGGAAAATCGATTTTTCCTCGACCGATCTCTATACCAACTCCCGCTTTCGACGCATCTGTCACATCTTTTATATGCATATCAAACACTCGGGTATGATAACGCCTCAAATCTAATACAGGATCGCAACCATTTCGCAAATCGTGCCCCACATCTAAGCACATACCGATACGTGGATCTAAATCTTTCGTATGCTCCCAAACATCTGTCGCATCCGGATAAGTTTTTATATCAGGTCCATGTAAATGGATCGCATAATGAACGTCATACTCCTTCACTTTCTTATCCACATAAGGAAGAAGTTCATAGTTGGGCACACCGACTATCAGCTTCACCCCCACCCTGCGAGCATATTCAAAAGCACGGTCTATCTCTGCCTCGCTTTTCATATAAATAGGTCCTACCGCATATCCCGTCACATGATGTGCGGCGCAACGCTCGTGAAACGCTTGTATCTGCTGATCTGTACTATCCAATGGCAAATGAAAGTCCTTTATGCAAAGATAATGTACATCCAGCCGCTCCAATGTTTTCAATGTTGTCTCTAAATCGAAATGCACAAAAGTAAATCCGGCTACTCCTAAATGAAACGGATTAACGCCCTTTGATATGGGAAGATCGGGCAACAACCGTAATTCAGCTCTCATCACCGCCGCTCCTCCTAATAAAAGAGCACCCGCTAATCCTTGTTTAAAAAACTTACGTCTTGAGTGTTCCATGGTCTATTCTTATTTTATTCAGCAAACAAATATACTTCTTTTTCATAGAGAACAGACACGAACCGCCTTATGAGCCTACAAAAAAAGTCGTGATATAATGGTTTGCGGATCATACCATACCCGCATCCGTTATCACGACTTTTTTATAATATATCGAGCAGTTATCCTCTCGACCCTATTATCTATTATTTCGCCAAGGCCGCTATACTTTCCTCGATAGATTTAATCTTAGACTCAGCGTCCGCTTGCTTTTTTCTCTCCATCTCAATTACTTTAGCAGGAGCTTTGCTTACGAAATTCTCATTACTTAATTTCTTCAAGACAGAAGCCAAGAAGCCTTGTTGATACTTCAGCTCCTCTTTCAATTTCGCTAATTCCTCCTCTACATTTATCATGTTACCCAACGGAACGGCATACTCAGTTGTACGAACCAAGAAAGAAACCGCACCAGCGGCCTTCTCTTCTACATTTACGATAGAAGACAAGTTACACATCTTAATGATCACGGCATTAAAAGCCTCATTATGTGCTCCTACCACCTGCAACTCTAATGGTTCTTTGTTTGGCAAGTTTTTCTGCATACGGATAGCGCGAACACCGGCTACAATCTCTTTAACAACCTCAAAGGCATCCAAATAAGCGTCATCAACCTCTGCGACCTTAGGCATTTGAGCAACCATCAAGCTCTCTCCTTCCTTTCGAGGCTCAATTGCTTGCCATAACTCTTCGGTAATGAATGGCATGAACGGATGAAGTAAACGAAGTAATGCATCGAAGAAGTTTAATGTCATCTCATAAGTCGTACGATCGATAGGCTGCTGATAACCCGGCTTAACCATCTCTAAATACCAAGAAGAGAACTCATCCCAAAACAGTTTATAAACAGCCATCAAAGCCTCGCTCAAACGATATTTATTAAAAGAGTCATCCACTTCTGCGATAGTCTTATCCAACTGCATCTTGAACCACTTCGTAGCGATAGCGGAAGCGTCCGGCTGAGCCACCGTATCGCTTACTGTCCATCCTTTCACCAAACGGAATGCGTTCCATATCTTATTATTAAAATTTCGGCCCTGCTCGCACAACGCGTCATCAAAAGGTATATCATTTCCAGCTGGAGCCGCTAACATCAATCCCATACGCACACCATCCGCACCATATTGCTCGATCAGTTTCAATGGATCAGGTGAATTACCTAAAGATTTTGACATTTTACGACCCAATTTATCACGAACAATACCTGTAAAATATACATTTTTAAAAGGCATCTTGCCACGATATTCATAGCCAGCCATGATCATACGAGCGACCCAGAAAAATATGATATCCGGACCTGTAACCAAATCACTTGTCGGATAATAATAATTAATCTCCTCATTATCAGGATTATTAATACCATCAAACAAAGAGATAGGCCATAACCAAGAAGAGAACCATGTGTCTAACACGTCCTCATCCTGACGAAGATCCGCCAATGTCAAGTTAGAATTACCGCTCTTTTCTTTCGCCAACTCTAATGCGGTCTCTGCTGTCTCCGCCACCACATAACCACCTTCCGGCAAGAAATAAGCAGGAATACGATGTCCCCACCACAACTGACGGCTAATACACCAGTCCTTGATGTTTTCCATCCAATGACGATATGTATTCTTAAACTTCGGAGGATAGAACTTTATCTCATCATCCATCACCGGTCCTAAAGCGATCTGCGCAAGATGTTCCATCTTTAAGAACCACTGCATAGATAACTTCGGCTCGATAGGCACATTCGTACGTTCTGAGAATCCGACTTTATTTTCATAAGCCTCTACTTTCTCTAAAAGGTCAGCACTACGCAAATCCTCCTCTATCTGCTTACGTACATCAAAACGATCCATACCAACATACATGCCGGCAGCCTCGCTAATTGTTCCGTTATCATTAAAGATATCAATAGAAGGCAAGTTATACTTCTCGCCCAACATATAGTCATTCACGTCATGAGCGGGAGTCACTTTCAAGCAGCCTGTACCAAACTCTATATCTACATATTCATCCTCGATAACCGGGATCTCTCGACCTACCAACGGCACAATGACCCGCTTGCCTCTTAAGTGCTGATTCTTTGGATCATTTGGATTGATACACATTGCCGTATCACCCATGATAGTCTCCGGACGAGTGGTTGCGACAATGGCATACCCCTCTTCTCCAACGATCTTATAACGCAAATAATAAAGTTTGCTATGCTCTTCCTTATAGATCACCTCCTCGTCAGACAATGCTGTCAACGCTTTCGGATCCCAATTGACCATACGCACACCTCTATATATTAAACCTTTGTTATATAGATCGACAAAGACTTTTATCACACTTTTCGAACGTTTTTCATCCATAGTGAATGCTGTCCGATCCCAATCGCAAGAAGCGCCCAGCTTACGAAGCTGTTTCAATATAATGCCACCATGTTCCTCTTTCCATTCCCATGCATGTTTCAAGAACTCATCACGAGTCAAGTCTGTCTTTTTAATGCCTTGTTGCGCCAAACGGTTCACGACTTTAGCCTCTGTCGCGATAGATGCGTGATCTGTACCAGGAACCCAACAAGCATTCTTTCCCATCATACGGGCACGACGAACCAAGATATCCTGAATCGTATTGTTCAACATGTGTCCCATGTGCAATACACCCGTGACATTGGGGGGCGGAATTACAACCGTATACGGCTCACGACCGTCCAGCTTAGACTTAAAAAAGCCATTATCCAACCAATATTGATACCACTTTCCCTCCACTTCAGCAGGGTTGTACTTACTAGCGATTTCCATATTTTTCTAACTGATTAGTCTATACTTATTTCTTGATTCGCGAAAGTACAAAAATAATAATAAACACCGCCATAAATCATATTTATTACCTTATGAAGCTCATAAGCTCCATCGACTTATGGCTAAATAACACATCTAATAACTGATGGATTTTACATTCTGCATATTGCAGCTTTGCATGAATGCCTGTATCTTTGTGCACTATATATAATATAGATATGAGAAAGCAATCTGGATATAAAAAAGGGAATAATCTACGCAGCTCCGCAAAAGAAAGATTAGTAAACGTGACAGAAAACAACACACTGTTACCTTTCTTGTTTGAACTTCTAAAACAACAAAGCAAATCTTCCGTCAAAGCGTTGTTAAGCCGCGGACAAATATCCGTAAACGGGAAAGTTACCAGACAATTCGACACAGAATTGAGACCTAACGATACGGTAGGGATCAATTATGGAAGAGGAAAAGTGGAATTCAACAATCCTCTTTTGAAAATCATCTGGGAAGATGATGATTTGATCGTCATCAATAAAAGAGAAGGACTCCTTTCCGTCTCTACCGACCGCATAAAAGAACGTACCGCTTATCGAATCTTAAGCGACTACGTGAAAAAATGCGATCCTCAAAATAAGATCTTTGTCTTACATCGATTAGACAGAGACACTTCCGGCATCATGATGTATGCTAAAAATCCCAAAGTAAAAGAGATCTTACAATCGAACTGGGATACGATGATCACTAAACGAACTTACGTCGCCGTTGTGGAAGGAAGACCCGAAAAAGATCAAGACTTGATCGTATCGAACCTTGTAGAAAACAGGAAAATGCAAGTCTTTGTGTCTCCTACCGGCGATGGTAAAGAGGCTGTAACGCGCTACACCTTATTACGCACAAACAATAAATATTCGCTATTGGAGTTGGATCTAGAGACCGGTCGAAAGAACCAAATCAGGGCTCAAATGCAATCAATAGGACATCCTATCGCTGGCGATACAAAATATGGAGCGAACACCAATCCGGCGAAACGCCTTATGCTGCACGCCCGTAAACTGCACTTCATACATCCTACAACAGGAGAAGAGATGTGCTTTGAGACTAAGATTCCAGACACTTTTTCATCAACAACAAAGTAAGTTTAGTAATAACATGAAGAAACTCATCACCTCAATGATGCTAGCTATTATCACGCTAGCTGTACAGGCGCAAATCTTGACACCTGTCAAATGGAAAATTAAATTGGATGATAAGAATGGCGCACCCGAAAAGGAGATTGTCTTCACCGCCACATCTGATAAAGGATGGCACTTGTATGACATGAACCTACCAGAAGGTGGTCCTGTCTCTACCTCTTTCACTTTCGAGACATTGATTGGAGCGGAGCTTATTGGGCAACCTACTCCATCCATTAAGCCGACAACTGTTCATGATGAACAATTCAACATGGACTTGAGATGGTATCCCGGTACCGTATCTTTTACCCAAAAGATAAAAGTATCAGACCTCAAAAGTTTCAAGATCGAAGGTGAAGTTGAATTTATGGCTTGTAATGACGAGACTTGCCTTCCTCCTGATCAGATATCTTTTACGTTCGACCATAAGAATATTCATCTTGACAATGCTTTAGCCGCTAATGAGAGTAATTCCAATAATGACATTAATGAAGATGACACAACACTGACCAACGCTCAGTCAGAAACGACCGATAGTGCCAAGGCAAATACTATCGATAACAATAGCGCACAAAATGTAGCGCCAACGAGCAAGCAGGCATCTGCCCAATTAACAGATAAGCCCGCTTTATGGTCTCCTGTTATCGACCAACTGAAAGCTTTTGGCGACTCTACCGTAACAGCAGCAGATACATCTTGGTTGTTTATCTTCTTCGCCGGCTTTTTAGGTGGACTTATCGCCTTGTTGACACCCTGTGTATGGCCTATGATTCCAATGACTGTCAGCTTTTTCTTAAAACGGACCAAGGAGCGCAAGAAAGCTATTCGTGACGCTGTCACTTATGGTCTATCTATCATCATCATCTATCTGATCATGGGTCTGCTTATCACAGGTATCTTTGGCGCGAGCGCATTAAATGATTTATCAACAAATGCGATATTCAATATTATCTTCTTTTTGCTACTTGTCGTCTTCGCGATCTCTTTCTTCGGAGCGTTCGAATTGGTACTTCCCGCATCATGGACAAGCAAACTGGATAGTAAAGCAGATTCCACAACAGGTATATTGAGTATCTTCTTTATGTCTTTCACACTTGTATTAGTGTCATTCTCTTGTACAGGTCCTATCATCGGAACCCTATTAGTACAAGCCGCCTCTATGGGCACAGCGGTTGGTCCTGCTATCGGAATGTTTGGATTCGCCCTCGCACTATCCATTCCATTCAGCTTCTTCGCTATTTTCCCAAATATGCTACAAAGTATGCCGAAATCTGGAGGATGGCTAAACTCTGTTAAAGTCGTATTAGGATTCCTAGAGTTAGCATTAGCGCTTAAATTCCTTTCTGTAGCGGATCTAGCTTACGGATGGCGCCTACTAGATAGAGAGGTTTTCATCGTATTGTGGATAGCGATTTTCTCTTTACTCGGAGCTTATCTGCTAGGAAAGATTAAATTCAGCCACGATAGTGAATTAAAATATGTGTCCGTACCTCGACTTTTTATGGCTATCATCTCTTTCGCTTTCGCTATTTATATGGTACCCGGACTTTGGGGCGCTCCATTAAAGGCTATCAGCGCATTCGCTCCACCTTTATATACACAAGATTTCAATCTATATAAGAACGAGGTACATGCCGCTTTCGATGACTATGAGGCCGGCATGGCTTATGCGCAAAAAGTTAACAAGCCTGTCATGATTGACTTCTCTGGTTTTGGTTGTGTAAATTGCCGCAAAATGGAAGCTTCGGTTTGGACTGATCCTAATGTTAAACAAACTTTGGAAAATGACTACGTCTTAATTACACTTATTGTCGATGATAAGACAAAATTGCCTGAACCTATCGTGATCAACGAAAATGGCAAGACTCGTAAACTAAAGACTATCGGTGACAAGTGGAGCTATTTACAACGTAGTAAGTTTGGAGCAAATGCTCAACCATTCTATATTTTATTGGATCATGAAGGACAACCTCTCGGACCTTCATACGCTTTTGATGAAGATGTAGCGAAATATATCCAATTCCTTCAAAATGGGGTGAAAGAATATAAGAAAAAACAATAATAACAATGATAAGAGGGAGACTATAAATCGACCGCTCTATCATAGCTCATTAACACCAGTGCCTAAATAGATAGACACTGGTGTTAGTTTTTGATAGAAACCGATCGATAGTCGCTTCCTTATCTATTATAACAGGAATAAACATGGCAACAAGAGAAGAAAAGATGGAAGCCTTCGGCCATTTACTCGATGTCTTAGACGAATTAAGAGTAAAATGTCCATGGGATCGTAAACAGACAAACGAAAGTCTTCGCACAAATACGATCGAAGAGACCTATGAACTTTGTGAAGCTCTAATGAGAGAAGATAATATTAATATCAAAAAAGAGCTTGGAGATTTGCTACTGCACATCGTCTTTTACGCTAAAATAGGTGAAGAAAATGACGCATTTGATATTAAAGATGTATGTGACAGCCTTTGTGAAAAATTAATCTATCGCCATCCGCATGTATTCGGGAACGTTTCTGCTGACACGGCTCAAAAAGTGGAGCAAAATTGGGAACAACTGAAGCTTAAAGAAAAAGGAGGCAACAAGACTGTCCTTGAAGGCGTCCCCGCTTCATTACCATCAGTCGTTAAAGCGCATCGTATACAAGATAAAGCACGCAATGTCGGCTTTGATTGGGAAGAGCGTGAACAAGTTTGGGATAAAGTCAATGAGGAATTCAATGAACTTAAAGAGGAGATCAACAAAATGGATGCCGATAAAATGGAAGCAGAATTCGGGGATCTTTTCTTTAGTTTAATCAACGCCGCAAGACTTTATAAAATAAATCCCGATAACGCATTGGAGCGTACAAACCAAAAGTTTATCAGACGTTTCAATTATCTGGAGGAACATACCATCCAAAAAGGACGCTCCTTAAAAGATATGACTCTGGAAGAAATGGATCAACTATGGAATGAAGCTAAGAAAAAGGGATTATAGGAAATTATCCCAAATATAAACACCCTTGATAAAATCCCGTGGTATATCAGACAGGACTAAATAAGAGCCTTCTGAATGGTTGTTGAACACATATAGCGAACGGTTATTTTTTCGAGAAATAACCGTTCGCTTTTTATTTCTAAGCTCTTTTAGAAAATAAATAGATAAAAATTTTTCTTCATATTGCTCCTTACAAATCATTCTCTTTATCATTATAGCCTTAACTTAAATAAGGATAGAAAAAACAAAAGGGGAACCGACTCACGTCGCCACCCCTCCCTTAACTTAAACGCCAAAACTAAATCTAAACAAAAAA
>CAUWMZ010000070.1:0-21030 GCA_963560035.1 uncultured Parabacteroides sp. | reverse complement strand
CAGAATCAGTCACAAAATGAGTCATATAACAAATTAATCTATATAATGTCTAATTTTCATAAATAATCGCTTTTATTCTAAAAAGGAACATCATTAATTGCGAGAGTTTAAGAATTTCGTATATTTGTTTCGCTTATATAATAAACACAGAAAATTACAATACACAATAATATTAGAAGCATGGAAAACAACGACTTATTAGAAATGGTAAGAAGTAAGGCACAAGGATGGCTTACGGATAGTTATGATGTGGAGACCCGTGCCAAAGTACAAGCTTTGCTGGACAACGAAGATCCCACTGAATTGATCGAATCTTTCTATAAAGATCTTGAATTTGGAACCGGAGGATTGCGTGGTATCATGGGCGTAGGCTCAAACCGCATGAACATCTATACTGTTGGAGCCGCGACACAAGGTCTATCCAACTATCTTAAAAAAGAATTTACGAATCTTGATCAAATCAAGGTCGTTATAGGACATGACTGCCGAAACAACAGTCGCAAATTCGCGGAGATATCAGCTGATATTTTCACGGCTAATGGCATAAAGGTATATCTTTTCGAAAGCCTTCGCCCAACTCCTGAAATGTCTTATGCTATCCGTAAATTGGGATGCCAAAGCGGTATCATCTTAACCGCCTCTCACAATCCTAAAGAATATAACGGATATAAGGCTTATTGGAGCGACGGAGCACAAATGATCGCTCCTCACGACAAAAACACTATTGCCGAAGTTAATAAGATCCGTAGCGCTAGCGATATTCAATTCAATGGAAATAAGAAGCTAATCGAAATTATCGGCAAAGAGATCGATGAGCAATTTATCAATGACTTAAAGACAATCTCCCTATCTCCTGAAGCTATCGCACGCCATAAGGATATGAAAATTGTTTACACTCCTATCCATGGTACAGGTGTTAAACTTATCCCGACAGCCCTAAGCGCTTATGGATTCACCAACATCATCCATGTTCCTGAACAAGATGTTGTCAGCGGTGATTTCCCAACGGTTGTATCTCCTAACCCGGAAGAACCGGCCGCTCTTGCTATGGCTGTAGCTAAAGCAAAAGAGACAGACGCTGAATTGGTTTTAGCCTCTGACCCTGATGCGGATCGTGTAGGTGCCGCCGTTAAGAACAATGAAGGCGAATGGGTATTGCTAAACGGTAATCAAACAGCGCTTATCTTTGTTTATTATCTGATCACTCGCTGGAAAGAGCTAGGGAAAATCAATGGCAAAGAATATATCGTAAAAACCATTGTCACAACAGAGACCATTAAAACCATCGCTGAACGAAACGGCGTAGAGATGTATGATGTGTATACCGGCTTTAAATGGATCGCAAATGTAATGAGAGAAAACGAAGGAAAGAAACATTATATTGGCGGTGGAGAAGAAAGCTACGGATTCCTTTGCGAAGATTTCGTTCGTGATAAAGATGCCGTGTCTGCTTGTGTGATCTTGGCGGAAATCGCAGCTTGGGCTAAAGATCAAGGCCTATCTCTATATCAATTGCTTCAAAGAATTTATGTGGAATATGGTTACTCCAAAGAGCTTGGTATCTCAGTCGTAAAGAAAGGCAAGAGTGGCGCAGAGGAGATTGAGGCCATGATGAAGAAGTTTAGAGAAACACCGGTCGAAGAAATCGCAGGCTCTAAAGTCGCTTATTTCTACGACTATTCTACTTTGAAAGGAAAAGATTACTTGACAAATGAGACCCTTTCTCTTGACATGCCAACGACATCTAATGTTCTTCAGTACTTTACGGAAGATAACACGAAAGTGTCTATTCGCCCTTCCGGCACAGAACCTAAGATTAAATTCTATTGCGAAGTTCACTCTAAGGTTAATAGCGTAGAAGAACTTCCGCAAGCGGAAAAAGAAGCTCAAGCTAAAATAGACCAAATCAGAGCATCTTTAGGTATCTAAATACCTAATCTACTACATAAAAATGAGGCGCGCCTAAAAGAGATTATTCTCGGATGACACGCCTCATTTTTTTATCTATTTACAACCGGCAGGCAACTTCTATCAAGCTTCATATTCTAACGAAGAGAAACGATCTACTCCCATCCCCACCTCCTTTGTCTTTTATCGCTCATCACCAAACTTAGAAAAACAAAGAGGCAATAAAGATTCTGCGCTAGAAAATAAAAAAGCCTCCTTCGCCCCACATAACAAAACCCGCATGGGTTGCCCTTGACGAGTTTCCGTCTCCAACATTACCTGCCGACAAGCCCCACATGGAGTAATGAAATCTTCATGTATCCCTTTATGCTCTGCCGCAATCGCTAAAACCTTGACAACCTCACCAGGATAATTAGCGCCCGCATAAAACAACGCCGTACGTTCAGCGCAAAGCCCTGAAGGATACGCTACATTTTCTTGATTATTGGCGGATAAGATCTCCCCGTTTCCTAACAAAAGCGCAGCACCTACATAAAACTTGGAATAAGGAGCATATGCTTTTTCCGACGCCTCATAAGCCATATCATACAATCGCTTATACTCCCCCTCCAACTCCGAAATCTCATAAACTTCATAAGAAGTCTCGACTTTCAACTTTTTCATAAATTATCCTTTATTAATGACACGGCATCGCTACCTTATATAGATTATATAATCAATCACCAACAGTCTCTAAAACAGAGATGTCACAAATATAGATCAAATCCTTAAAAAAAATCCAACACATCAACAACAAACACGTACAAAAGCAAGCATTAACAAAATGCGATAATAAAAAAACACAGATTAAAAAAAGATAAGAATCTAATCGATATTTCTTTTATATCTTTGTCGATAAAAATCAAATTAAAATATGCGGTTATCACTTCACATACTCAGCATTATAACGCTGTCTCTCATCACACTAAACGCCGGTGCGGAAAGTCAAAGAAAACTGACTTCTTATCAAAGATACATCAATAAATACAGCGATCTAGCCGTTAAACAGCAGAAACGATACCGCATACCTGCCAGCATCACCCTCGCTCAAGGTTTGCTTGAGTCTGGAGCCGGACAAAGCGACTTAGCTCGCCGCTCCAACAACCATTTTGGAATCAAATGCCACTCTGAATGGAGAGGTGGCAGGGTTTACCATGACGATGACTTGCGCGGAGAGTGCTTCCGAAAATACAAACGAGTGGAAGATTCTTACACCGACCACTCACTATTCCTTACACAACGTTCTCGCTACTCACGCCTTTTCTCTTTAAATATCAAAGATTATAAAGGATGGGCTAAAGGACTTCAAAAATGCGGATATGCGACAGATCGCGCCTATGCAAACAAACTTATTAAAGTCATTGAAGACTATCAACTTTACCAATTCGACAGAGGGGCTAAAGCTATAAATAAATACAGACAAGAAAACAATACACCTATATTTAAATATCAAATTTATCGCACACACGGACTCCTTTATGTCTATGCAAAAAACAACGACAGCTTTGAACAAATAGCGCGAAACTTCGGATTCAAGGCTAGTCAACTTAAAAAGTTCAACGAAGTTCCCGAAGATTTTCCATTGCAAGAGGGAGATATTATCTATCTGGAGAAGAAAAAGAAAAAAGCAGATAAGCCAAACTATGACCATGTAGTACAAGTTGGAGAATCAATGCATAGCATATCCCAAATGTATGGAATACAAATCAAGAGTCTCTACAAAATGAATAAAAAAGACAAAGATTACATTCCAGAAGAAGGAGATGTCCTAAAACTTAGATAAGTAACGTAAAAAAATATTACCTTTGCGCATCAAAAATATAGTATAATGAGTGATCAACGTTATAACCTACGAGGCGTTTCCGCTTCAAAAGAAGATGTTCACAACGCTATAAAGAACATCGATAAGGGAATATTTCCCAAAGCATTTTGTAAGATCATCCCCGATATTTTAGGAGGAGATCCCGAATATTGTAACATCATGCATGCAGATGGAGCAGGCACGAAGTCTTCTTTGGCCTATATGTACTGGAAAGAAACTGGAGACTTATCCGTTTGGAAAGGTATCGCCCAAGATGCTCTGATCATGAATATCGATGACTTACTTTGTGTCGGCGCTGTGGATAACATCCTTGTATCCTCTACAATTGGACGCAACAAACTGCTTGTCCCGGGAGAAGTGATCTCCGCTATCATCAATGGAACGGATGAGCTTTTAGCTGAGCTTCGCGAAATGGGAGTAGGCTGCTACGCAACAGGAGGAGAAACTGCAGATGTCGGAGACTTAGTTCGTACGATTATCGTTGATAGTACGGTTACCTGCCGCATGAAACGCTCAAATGTTATTGATAATAAAAACATACAAGGTGGCGATGTTATTGTAGGACTTGCCTCTTTTGGTAAGGCTACTTACGAAAAAGAATATAACGGTGGTATGGGCAGCAATGGATTAACATCTGCTCGCCATGATGTATTCTCCAAATACCTTGCTGCTAAATATCCGGAAAGCTACGATGCGGCCGTTCCAGAGGAGCTTGTTTATTCAGGTAAACTTAAACTGACAGATGCCATCGCGGAATTAGGTATAGACGCAGGAAAGCTCGTACTCTCTCCAACACGAACCTATGCGCCTGTCATCAAGGTTTTGTTAGATAAATTACGTCCACAAATCCATGGTATGATCCATTGCTCTGGTGGCGCACAAACCAAAGTCATGCACTTTGTGGAGAATAAACGCGTCACCAAAAACAACCTCTTCCCTATTCCTCCTTTATTCCGTATCATTCAAGAACAAAGCGGTACAGATTGGAGTGAAATGTATAAAGTTTTCAATATGGGTCACCGTATGGAAATTTATATCGCTCCTGAATATGCGGAAGAAGTCATCAGCATCTCTAAAAGCTTTGGCATAGATGCACAAATTGTTGGCTTTGTTGAAGAAGCAGAAAAGAATGAATTAATTATCGAAAGCGAAAAAGGTCGCTTCACTTATTAATAAAAATAAATGGCCGAAAACAGTTTACTTAGTAAATTAGACGGACTAGTAAGCCGTTTCGAAGAGGTCGGTACTTTAATTACCGACCCCGCTGTTATTGCGGATATGAAACGGTTCGTTAAGCTAAACAAGGAATACCGCGATTTAGAAAAAATCGTAGCGGCTCGCAAAGAGTATGTAGATGTCTTAAATGGTATCGATGAAGCCAAAAGGCTTTTGGAGACGGAGCAAGATCCCGAAATGAGAGAAATGGCTCGTGAAGAACTTGATAGCTGTAACGAACGTATTCCAGCTCTAGAAGAAGAGATCAAACTTTTACTTGTCCCCGCGGATCCTCAAGATGACAAGAATGCCATTGTTGAGATTCGCGGAGGTACGGGTGGCGATGAAGCCGCATTATTCGCCGGTGACCTTTATCGTATGTATGTCAAGTACTGCGAATTAAAAGGATGGAAAATTAGTGTTTCTAGTTTTAGCGAAGGATCTTCCGGAGGCTTTAAAGAAATTATTTTTACTGTGTCAGGCGAAAAAGTATATGGCACATTAAAGTATGAATCGGGAGTACACCGTGTACAGCGAGTACCCGCAACGGAGACTCAAGGCAGAGTACATACTTCTGCAGCAACAGTCGCCGTGTTACCCGAAGCGGATGAGTTTGATGTAGAAATCAATGAGGGAGAAATCAAATGGGATACTTTCCGTTCTGGAGGTGCCGGTGGTCAAAATGTAAATAAAGTAGAATCAGGTGTGCGCCTACGTTATATTTGGAAAAATCCAATCACCGGCGTAAGTGAAGAGATCTTGATTGAATGTACGGAGACTCGTGACCAACCCAAGAATAAGGAACGTGCATTAACACGCTTACGTTCTTTTATTTATGACAAAGAACACCAAAAATATCTTGATGATATCGCTAGTAAGCGTAAAACAATGGTATCAACAGGTGATCGATCCGCTAAAATCCGAACATACAATTATCCACAAGGACGGATCACCGATCATCGCATTAATTACACGATCTATAATCTTTCCGCTTTCATGGATGGAAACATACAAGACTGTCTTGACCATTTGATAGTCGCTGAAAATGCCGAAAGATTAAAAGAATCTGAATTATAATTTATAGTAAATATTTTCATATCAAATAAGAAAATGAACAAACAACAACTTTTTGAAAATATAAAAAAGAAACAATCTTTCCTATGCGTAGGACTAGATACTGATATAAAAAAAATACCTCAGCACTTACTATCAGAAGAAGATCCTATTTTCGCTTTTAACAAAGCCATTATTGACGCTACCGCAGACTATTGTGTCGCTTATAAACCTAATTTAGCCTTCTATGAAAGCTTAGGCACAAAAGGAATGATGGCTTTTGAGAAAACAGTAGCTTATCTTCGTAAGAACTATCCGGATCAATTCATCATCGCAGACGCTAAACGTGGCGATATTGGAAACACCTCTGAGATGTACGCTCGCTCATTTTTTGATCATATCAAGGTTGACGCAGTCACCGTAGCTCCTTATATGGGAGAAGACAGCGTAAAGCCTTTCTTGATTTACCCCGAAGCTTGGGTTATTCTTTTGGCTTTAACCTCGAACAAAGGATCTCTAGATTTTCAATTAACAGAAGATAAGAACGGAGAACGTTTGTTTGAGAAAGTTTTAAAGAAATCTCAAGAATGGGCAACAGACGAGCAAATGATGTATGTTGTAGGTGCCACTCAAGGCAAAATGTTCATTGACATCCGTAAATGCGCACCCAATCACTTCTTGCTTGTTCCTGGTATAGGAGCTCAAGGTGGAAGTCTTGCGGAAGTCGCTAAATACGGAATGAATGATCAATGTGGCTTATTAGTGAACTCCTCACGCGCTATTATATATGTAGACAAAACAGAAGCCTTCGCACAAGCAGCACGAGAAGCAGCACACGCTGTACAACAAGAAATGGCAGATCACCTACTTGATAAAGGAATTATTTCTCATAAAGCATAGGCTTTCTGAATTATTTTCATCATTTTTGCAAAACGACCGCCTTTATAGAGCGGAACTATTAACGAAATATACAATATAATAGATATAAGTAATGGAGTTTTCAGCCCAACAAATTGCCGACTTTTTAAGCGGAACCATTGAAGGAGATCCTAATATCAAGGTTAGTAACTTTTCTAAAATAGAAGAGGGTAAGTTTGGCACATTGACTTTTTTAGCGAATCTGAAATATGCACACCATATTTATAATACCGAAGCAAGCATTGTTTTGGTGAATAATGATTTCAAACCGGAACAACCAATTAAGGCAACCTTAATAAGAGTGGACAACGCTTATGCCGCACTTGCCAAGTTATTAGATTTGGTAGAACAGACTAAGAGCAAAAAAAGAGGGGTTGACTCTACCGCATTTATCGCAGCATCTGCTTCTACAGGCGAGAACTGTTATATTGGCACATTTGCCTATATCGGAGAAGGCGCTAAAGTAGGAAAAAATTGCATGATCTATCCACACGCCTACATCGGTGACAATGTGACGGTTGGTGACAATTGCGTTATTTATCCCCACGCCACCATTTACGAAGATTGTAAAGTTGGAAATAACTGTATCTTACATGCGGGATGTGTTATTGGAGCTGATGGTTTCGGTTTCGCGCCCGAAGGTGAAAGTTACAAGAAAATTCCTCAATTGGGCAATGTCATATTGGAAGATGATGTCGAGATTGGAGCGAACACCACAATTGATCGTGCGGTAATGGAATCCACTATCATTCACAAGGGTGTAAAATTAGATAATCTCGTACAAATTGCTCACAATGTTGAAGTGGGCGATAACACTGTCATGGCCGCTCAAGTTGGTATTGCCGGATCTGTAAAGATTGGTAAACATTGCATGTTTGGAGGACAAGTGGGATTGGCGGGGCATATCCATATTGCAGATCACGTCATTTTTGGAGCGCAAGCCGGTGTAATCAGCGATGTAAAAGAAGCGACAACTTTATTGGGCGCACCTGCTATTAACGCTAAGAACTTTATGCGTTCAAGCGCTATCTTCAACCGTCTACCGGATGTTTATCGCACATTAGGACAAATGCAAAAGGAAATTGAACAACTCAAGAAAGAAATTAATAAACAATAAAAACCTATGCAAAAACAGAAAACGCTTGCAGCAAGTTTCTCTTTGAAAGGAAAAGGATTGCATACAGGATTAGACATTGAAATAACATTTAATCCTGCACCAGAGAATCATGGATACAAAATTAAACGTATCGACTTAGAGGATCAGCCAGTGATTGACGCATTGGCCGAAAATGTAGCTTGTACTCAACGAGGCACGGTGCTCAGCAAAAATGGCGTTCAAGTAAGCACTATAGAACACGCAATGGCAGCTCTATACGCTTATGAGATCGACAACTGTTTAATAGAGGTTAACGCCCCTGAATTCCCTATTTTGGACGGAAGCGCTCACTTTTTCTCTGAAGGAATTAAAAACGTAGGCATTGTTGAACAAAATGCGCCGAAAGATTTTTACATCGTAAAGCATAAGATCGAAGTAAAAGATGAAGAGACCGGCTCTTCTTTAATAATTCTTCCGGATGATAAATTTAGCGTTAACACGCTCATCTCTTTTAACTCTCCGGTTTTATCAAATCAATTTGCCACTTTAAATAGCTTAAGTGAATTCCCTGAAGAATTCGCTTCTTCTCGAACTTTCGTATTTGTGCGTGAAGTTGAAATGCTACTCGCAAATAACCTCATTAAAGGAGGAGATCTTGATAACGCCATCGTTATTTATGACCAAAAGATCCCTCAAGAGTCTTTGGATAAATTAGCGGATATGCTAAATATCCCCCATAAGAACGTCCATGAGCTTGGCTACATCAACAATAAGCCTTTAGTCTTTGACAACGAACCAGCACGTCATAAATTAATTGATGTTATTGGAGATATCGCATTAATAGGTAAGCCTATCAAAGGACGTGTAATCGCCACACGACCTGGTCACAAAATCAACAACCAGTTGGCTCGAATAATCCGAAAAGACATAAAGATGAACGAAGTACAGGCTCCTATATATGATCCTAACCGTGAGCCGGTAATGGATATCAATCGCATCAGAGAATTACTTCCTCATCGCTACCCGTTCTTATTGGTTGACAAGATCATTGAAATCGGTGGCAACTATATTGTCGGGGTTAAGAATATCACAACAAACGAGCCATTCTTTCAAGGCCACTTCCCTCAAGAGCCTGTAATGCCCGGAGTTTTACAAGTTGAGGCAATGGCACAAACAGGAGGTTTACTTGTCTTAAATTCTGTAGATGAACCGGAACGTTACTCTACTTATTTCATGAAAATAGACGGTGTTAAGTTCCGCCAAAAAGTTGTTCCCGGCGATACGCTAATCTTAAGATTGGAATTATTAGCTCCCATTCGCAGAGGTATATCTACAATGAAAGGATATGTCTTCGTTGGAGACAAGCTTGTTAGTGAAGCGGAATTTATGGCACAAATTGTAAAAAACAAATAATAGATAAACGAAAAAATGAATATATCACCTCTAGCAGTTGTCCATCCTGATGCTCAAATAGGCAAAGATGTAACAATAGACCCTTTTGCGGTAATCGAAAAAGATGTAGTAATTGGCGATAATTGTCATGTCTTTTCTCATGCGGTTATTCTAAATGGAGCGAGAATCGGAAAAAATTGCCGTATTTTCCCTGGCGCTGTTGTCGCAGGAATACCTCAAGACCTCAAATTTAAAGGAGAGATCACAACAGCGGAAATTGGAGATAACACAACACTCCGCGAATGCGTAACAGTCAACAGAGGTACAGCCTCTAAAGGAAAGACCGTTGTCGGCAAAAACTGTTTAATCATGGCTTATTCACATATCGCACACGATTGTGTCCTCAAGGACAACATCATTATCGGTAACGCTTCCCAAATTGCGGGAGAAGTTGAAATCGATGATTTCGCGATTGTCAGCGGAGGAACATTAGTTCACCAATTCTCTCGTATATCCAAACACGTAATGATCCAAGGAGGATCTCGCATTGGCAAAGACATACCTCCTTACACCTTGATTGGCCGTGATCCTATCGTCTATTGCGGTATCAATATTGTTGGATTACGCCGTCGTGGATTTACCAACGAACAGGTCTTTTTAATTCAAGATATTTACCGTACTCTTTATACCCGCGGCTTAAACAACACCGAGGCGATGAAAGCTATAGAAACGGAATATCAACCTAGTGAAGAAAGAGATCTAATTCTCAACTTTATTAAATCTTCAAGCAGAGGAATCGTTAGAGGATCCATCGATGTATAACATTCACACAAGAATGACAAAATAGATCAGGCGGCTATATCAAAATTATCATATTGATATAGCCGCTTTTGTATTTTAATTATATCGTTAGCCCACACCCAATTTTCAAACACGTAACCATAAAAAACAATCATACAAATCTTATATAAACCACAAGAAACTCAACACAACTAGAAACAATCAAAAAGTTGAGAGCCGCCACAAAAGAGACATAAGACATGCCTCCCATTTTTATGAATCCAATTGTAAAGGGTATGAATATTTTTAGTATTTTTGGCGCAACAAAAATGTACTAAATTATGGTTTTCAGATTTTTAATATTGTCAGATGAAGTAGATGATTTCAAGCGGGAGATTAAGATTGACTCTGAAGCGACCTTCTTGGATTTACATGATATAATTTTAGACTCAGTAAATTACACAAAAGACCAAATGTGCTCTTTCTTTATTTGTGAAGATGACTGGACCAAGAAAACAGAAATCACACTAGTTGAAATGGATACATCTTCAGAAGAGGACAATTATGTTATGGCACAAACTCATTTGGATGAGCTATTGGAAGATGAACACCAAAAGCTACTATTCGTGTTTGACTACTTGACTGAGCGTGCTTTCTTCATGGAACTTAGAGAAATCATTCCCGGACAAGACCTGGACAAAGCCATCTGCAGCAAATCTGTAGGATTACCTCCTGCACAAGCGATGTCTATTGATGACTTCGAGGCAAAAAACAATACCGCAGACCTTGGAGAGGATTTCTATGGTGATTCTGAATATGACATTGACGAGTTAGATCAAAATGGATTCGAAGGATTAGGCGACGGTCCAATGGATAATCCCTACGATGACGATCGCTATTAATGAACTCGCTTATTATATTACTTGGGCCGACAGGAGTTGGCAAAACGGAACTAAGCTTACGTGTCGCGGAACGATACGGATCGCCTATCATCTCTTCCGACTCCCGTCAGCTCTATAAAGAACTACCTATCGGCACAGCGGCCCCTACTCCCGAGCAACTATCTCGAGTCAAGCACTATATGGTTGGGGCCTTGTCTCTCGAAGACTATTATAGCGCCAGTAATTTCGAGGAAGATGTAATCGCATTACTTGCCCAATTACACAAAACAATTCCAAATGTAGTCATGACCGGTGGTTCTATGATGTATATCGACGCGGTATGTAAAGGCATCGATGATATTCCAACCGTAACGCCTGATATCAGAGACGCCATTTATAAGCAATTCGAAAACGAGGGATTAGCTCCTATCTTAGCGGAACTGAAAGAGAAAGATCCGACACATTACGAAGAGGTCGACAAAAATAATTATAAGAGAGTGATTCATGCGGTAGAGATTTGCCGAATGACAGGCAAACCTTACTCCTCTTTTCGAACAAACACAAAAAAAATAAGACCCTTCCAACTTATTAAAGTAGGACTAACCAGAGAACGTGAAGAGTTGTGTCAACGAATCAACCTCAGGGTAGACCAAATGATGAAAGACGGACTATTAGAGGAAGCACGAGAAGTTTACCCCTATCGACATCTGAACTCTTTAAATACGGTAGGCTACAAAGAACTTTTCAACTATTTTGATGGAACATGGGATCTAGATCTGGCTGTCGAAAAAATCAAACGCAACTCCAGAGTCTACGCCCGTAAACAAATGACTTGGTTCAAAAGAGATACAGAGATAACGTGGTTTCATCCCGATGACATTGAAAACGTATTCAACTTCATTGATCAAAAGATTTCAATCTCTTGAAAAATCAACATACAAATTGACGCATAAAGACAAAGCGGGCTCAATCAATAATTACGACATGATTGAGCTCGCTTCTTTTTTACTATTTCATAAACACGAAATAAACCGCAAGAATCAAACAGACACAAGCGGCTAAATGATTCCAATGAAAAGACTCACCCTTAAAAGCCAAAGAACTGAAAATCACAAAAACAACCAATGTAATCACTTCCTGTATGACTTTTAGTTGCATCAAACTAAATGGACCACCATTATCGCGAAACCCAATACGATTAGCCGGCACCTGAAAACAATACTCAAAAAAAGCCAACATCCAGCTGAACGCTATTACACCTATCAACGGCAAGTGCTCAAACCAACTAAATTCCTGTTTCATTTTTAAATGACCATACCATGCGCAAGTCATAAAAATGTTGGATACGATCAATAACAAAATTGTATAAACGCCATGCATATTATTTTATTTTTCGAGGTAAATAATCCTCCTGTATATTTCCCATACTACTCCAAAGACTATAACGTGCCCCGGGATTAACCTCCTCCAAGCTTCGCAACAGCTTCTTCATATCTGAACGACTAGAGCCCGACTCATAAGGACAATTCTTCAATTGCTTACGATAACCGCGCCATACTGCGACGCGAAGCAATTCCTTCTCCTCCACCAAACAAAGGGGACGAATAATCTCCATATTAAATTTATCCATTTTCAATCGAGGAGGCATCGTTCCAAAAGCACCCTGATGAGTCAAGTTCATTAAAAGGGTCTCCAATATATCATCCTGATGATGACCCAACGCGATCTTATTGCATTTATGCTCTTTCGCTATCTCAAAAAGAGCCTTCCTACGCATCCAAGAGCAAAGGAAACAAGGAGATTTTCGCTTATCTGTCGAAGGATCAAAACTTGTCTCATAAACAATAAAAGGCAATCCATGCTCATCTGCGCAAGCTTTCAAATAATCCATATCCGAACGATACGGAATATTAGTCATAATCACATGAGCCACTACCACCTCAAAACGGGGACTAAATATTTTTGAACGCCTCCCTAATAAATCCACCAAAGCCAATGAATCTTTTCCTCCGGACAAGCCCACCAAAATCCGATCACCATCATTTATCAAACCATAATCGAAAATAGCCTTCTTAACCTTTTCCTCTATCTTCCGGAACAAAAGCTCTTCTTCTGTTAATTTTGCCATACACTTCCTTTTCGACGCAAAAATATACATTTATCTTATCGTTTTGTCTCTCTCTTTAAAAATATTCCTATCTTTGAAACAACATTATTACATAATCTAGAAGTGAGAAAATGAAACGATTATCAAAAAAATTGCTTTATGTATTAAGCTTTTCACTCCTATGCGGAGGATTGCAACTTCAAGCACAAAGTCTAGATCAAGCGAAAAAACTATATAATGAAGGACAATACGCAGAGGCGAAACCCGCCTTCGAAAAACTTGTCAAACGTGCGCCTAGCAACACCTCTTACAATCAATGGTATGGCATCTGTTGCTTTGAGACCGGCGATCTTATTAATGCGGAAAAACATCTGAAAATAGCCGTCAAACGCCGTGCGCAAGAGGCTTATCGCTATCTGGGAGAGGTCTATTATAAGACATACCGCTTTGAGGACGCTGAAGACATGTTCGACCAATATGTCACATTGCTCGAAAGAAAAAAACAGAATGTCGAACCGTTTGAGCAACGTATAGATTTGGCGAACAAAGCAAACCGTATGCTTGATAAAGTAGAAGATGTACAAATCATCGATAGTATGGTGGTCGATAAAAAGAATTTCTTATCAGCCTATACGCTGAGCGAAGAAAGCGGAACTTTAACCACTTTCCAAGATTTTTTCCAAACCGATCAACCCAACTACTCCTCGGTTTACATGAATCAAAAAGGTGATAAGATCTATTATGCGCACCAAACGGACAACAATCATGACTGCTTGTTTACACAATCCAAACTTATGGATCAATGGAAAGACGAAAAGCAGCTACCTATGAACATCAACAGTGACGCGGACGACGGCTACCCTTTTGTCTTATCCGATGGCGTAACTATTTACTACGCCTCTAAAGGAAACGGATCATTAGGTGGATACGATCTTTTCATCACTCGTTATAATATCAACACTGATTCCTATTTGTCTCCCGAACAATTAGGAATGCCTTTCAACTCTCCGTACAACGACTATATGATGGTCGTTGACGAGACAAAGCAGCTAGGATGGTTCGTATCTGACCGCTTTCAACCAGATGGAAAAGTATGTGTTTATCTATTCATACCTAATGAAAACAGAAATCGCGTCGAAAGTGAAGACATTGAATTAAAAAGAGCCAGAGCTTCCGTCAACTCTATAAAAGATTCATGGAAAGAGGGATCTAATTACGCAGAACTTATAAAGTTAGCTCATACAGAAATTCCTTATGGCAAGGTAGAGATAAAAAAAGACTTTACATTCCCGATTCAAAATGACATTGTCTATTATACACTCAATGACATCCAAAGTCCGAAAGCAAAAAAATATTACGAAAAAGTCATCGCTATCAATAACCAAATTAGAGTTGTCGAAGATCAATTAAAAGACCTTCGCGCCAATTACATCAAGGCAAACAAAGCCAAACGAGAACAGATAAAACCCACGATTCTAAGCGCTGAAGAAAAACTCAACGAGTTACTTCAACCTAACGATTGGGAGAAAAAAGCTCGTAACGCAGAGATTAATTACCTCAAAAAACACCGTTAAATATGTTATTGGATGTCGTTATCATAGGGTTTTTAATGATTATAGCCATCGTGTTAATGCTGGCTGAGATCTTTCTATTCCCGGGAATCACTCTTGCCGGTATCGGTGGTGCCATTTTCGCTTTTGGCGGAATCTTCTTCGCCTACTCTATAGGAGCTCTTTTAGGGCATTGGACCCTTATCCTATCGCTCATAGCCTTTGGCATCGCTTTTGCCTGGTTATTACGCTCTCGATCATTTAACAAACTGGCGCTAAATACCGATATTGACTCCCGGTTGATCTCCAGCAAAGAATTAGGGATTGAACCAGGGGATGAAGGTGTCACTCTTTCACGTTTAGCCCCTATCGGTAAGGCAAAAATTAACGACATCGTTGTTGAGGCTAAATCGCAAGAGGAATTGATCGATGAAAACACACCGATCATCGTAGTTAAGGTGGAATGTTGCAATATCATTGTCCGCCCTAAATAAAACAGATTACTCACTATTAATTATCTAATATATGGAAATCATGTTTGTGCCATTATTCGTTTTAGGAGCCGCAGTGCTTCTCTTGACAATCTTTTTCTATTATGTCCCCTTCCTCCTTTGGATATCCGCCAAAGTATCCGGGGTCAATATCTCGCTGATACAGCTTTTTTTGATGCGTATCAGAAATGTACCTCCTTATGTCATTACACGCGCCATGATCGAGGCGCATAAAGCGGGTATCAAGACGCTCACACGAGATGAGTTGGAAGCCCATTATCTTGCGGGCGGACATGTCGAAAAAGTTGTGCACGCATTAGTTTCCGCTTCGAAAGCGAACATAGACCTTCCATTCCAAATGGCGACAGCTATTGACCTGGCGGGACGAGACGTATTTGAGGCCGTTCAGATGTCTGTCAACCCGAAGGTGATCAACACCCCTCCCGTTACAGCCGTGGCTAAAGATGGCATCCAGCTGATAGCGAAAGCTCGTGTAACCGTTCGTGCGAATATCAAGCAACTGGTGGGTGGCGCAGGCGAAGAGACAATCTTAGCTCGTGTAGGTGAAGGTATTGTCTCTTCTATCGGTTCGTCCGAAAGCCATAAGACCGTATTGGAAAATCCAGACTCAATATCAAAACTTGTATTGCGTAAAGGCCTGGATGCCGGAACCGCTTTCGAAATCCTATCCATTGATATCGCAGATATCGATATAGGTAAAAATATCGGAGCCTTCTTACAGATGGATCAAGCTCAAGCAGATAAAAACATCGCTCAAGCAAAAGCAGAAGAACGACGCGCGATGGCTGTAGCGCTTGAACAAGAGATGAAAGCTAAAGCTCAAGAGGCACGGGCCAAAGTGATCGAGGCTGAAGCAGAGGTTCCTAAAGCAATGGCTGACGCATTCCGCTCCGGCAACTTAGGTGTTATGGACTATTACAAAATGAAAAATATAGAGGCGGACACCTCCATGAGAGAGGCTATCGCAAAACCAAGCAATCCGACAGCTAAACCTTTAAAGGATTGATTTGGTTATATAGAAAAAACAATCTTACAAGGGCAAGGAGTAAAACCTTGCCCTTTCATAATTAATAACCTAATAAATCCCTTATTTGATATGAGAACTATTCCCGCTTCTGAACTTGTCATCAATAGCGATGGCAGTATTTTTCATCTACATCTCAAACCAACTCAATTAGCTGATCGGGTGATTCTCGTTGGCGATCCCGCACGTGTCACTACTGTCGCTTCTTACTTCAAATCACAAGAATGTGAAGTTGAAAACAGAGAGTTCCACTCTATCACCGGATCTTATAAAGGTAAACGCATCACGGTCATATCACACGGAATTGGCACAGACAATATCGATATTGTATTAAACGAGCTTGACGCGCTCGCGAATATCGATTTCGAGACCCGTACCATCAAACCTCAATTCAAACAATTATCCCTGGTTAGAATAGGTACTTCCGGCGGTTTGCAACCATTCGTCCCTATTGGCACTTATGTAGCGGCTGAAAAATCTATTGGTTTTGACGGCGTTCTCTATTTCTACGCAAACAGTGAGTCTGTCCGAGATCTTCCACTTGAAAAAGAACTTATCAAACAACTCGATTGGAAACTTACCGGGCTCTATCCGTATGTCGTATCGGCAGATCTATCCTTGATTGAACAAATCACCCAAAAGGATATCATCCGAGGTACAACTATCGCCGCCAATGGATTCTACGGACCGCAGGGACGACAATTAAGATTGCCTTTGGCTGATCCTGAGCTAAATAAAAAAATTGAAGCGTTTGATTGGAATGGACGCCGTATCACTAATTTCGAAATGGAGAGTTCTTCACTCGCAGGACTGGCGGCTTTAATGGGACACCGGGCAATGACAGTTTGCTGCATTATCGCCGGCCGTGTAGACAACCACATGAACACAAATTACAAGGGTTCTTTGGCTGATCTGATCGAATTAGTTCTAAATCGTATTTAATGAAGAAAGCCTTTACTTCTCACTCTATCTTCCCCTAAAAAACGATAGAGACACTAGAAACAAAGAAAATTTTAATTATATTGACAATCAATAATTTAAGTGCTTAGTTATTCACTTGATAAGTGAATAACTAAGCACTAGTAGTAGTGAATAGTTAATCTAATGACAAGTGAATAGTTAATCACTCAAACAGTCCTCTTTTATTCACTTTTTCACTGTTTTATCCAACGGTATAAAACACGCTTTTATTACATAAAACCCTGCTTACGCAAGACCTTCAAAAAGACTTCTGAAAAATGCCCACATCCCTCTTTGGTGTAGCGAACATCTGTAAAGACTTGCGCTAAAGTCTCCTTTCCATTCTCCTGAACGAATCGCTTATTTTCCTCTAAGGCCTCTTTATCCGCATACAAGACATCAATAGAAGCAGGCGTATAATCCACATATTTCTCATTATGCATAATCGCCGCCAAAGGTAAACGCTCCGGCTGATTTGGTAGTGGATTCTCCGGATAACCCACAGTCACCGTAACAATAGGCACGACTAATCGTGGCAATTCCAGCGCCTCAACGATTTTATCCGCATTATAGGTTGTCGTTCCCAAATAACAAATACCTAATCCCTTTGCCTCAGCCGCATCACAAAAACTTTGAGCGAACAGCATCGAATCTATTGTCGCGGCGATGAATGTCTGGAAATTATCAAAACCGGCTGTAGCTTTGCGACATTCTGCCCATTTCACAAAGCGATTGGCATCGGCACAAAAAGTAAGCACAACAGGAGCCCCCGTAATCATGGGTTGATTAAAATGAGCGGGCGCCAACTTCTCCTTGTTCGCCTGGTCACGTGTCACCACGACACTGTATAATTGCATATTTCCTGTATTCGAAGCTCGTGCCGCTATCTCCAATAATTCATTCAACAAGGAATCTGAAATATCACGATCCATATATTTTCGGATACTTCTTCTATTTTTCATACTATCCAACATAACGCTCTTTCTTATTTAATTTCAAAAAATGTAATTCACACATCCTCAGCCCCTATCTCGACCGCTAACGACCGCTCGCCACGCCTGCTCCAACTGCCTCTACTTTATGAAGAGCCGCAAAAGACGAATGAGATATTCATCAGCGAAAGTATCAGATTTACAGCTTTTCATCTGATATATCTCGATTTTAAAACGACACAAACTTATAAAAATATCTGTGTTTTTTGTACTTTTGTCAATACTAAACCAACAAAAAATGAATACGTCTAAAGTTTACTTTACAAATTTACGCACAAACCCAAACAGTAACCTCCTTGATAAAATGGAGCGACTTATCAAACGTGCGGGCATTGCGAATATTGACTTCAAAAATCAATTTGTAGCTATAAAAATTCACTTCGGAGAGCCTGGCAACTTAGCTTATATCCGCCCGAATTACGCAGCGCGACTTGTTAAGCTTCTGCGCGAACTAGGGGCGAAACCTTTTCTTACAGATTGTAACACGCTCTATTCCGGCAGACGCTCTAACGCCGTAGATCATCTTCAAAGCGCACGAGAGAATGGATTTAACGCCTTGTCCGCGGGATGTGACGTCATTATAGCCGATGGTGTAAAAGGCACGGATTACCGAGAGATCAAGATCAACGGACAATATTGTAAAGCGCCCAAAATTGGAGCCGCTATCGCGGACGCCGACATTATTATCACAATGAACCACTTCAAAGGACACGAGCAAGCGGGCTTTGGTGGCGCACTCAAAAACTTAGGCATGGGTTGCGCCAGCGTAGGTGGTAAGCTAGAACTGCACAGCGCTTCTCAACCTCGTATCAACACGGACTCTTGCAAAGGTTGTAATGTGTGTGTTAAACATTGCGCCCACAACGCCATCCATCTTAACAATGAACGTAAAGCGGAAATAGATTACACCCAATGCGTGGGCTGTGGACAGTGTGTCGCTCTGTGCCAATATGATGGCGCTGTCATGGGTAAAGATGATACTTCTGAACACTTAAATTATAAAATAGACGAATATACAAAAGCCGTTTTACAAGATAAACCCAACTTCCATATCAGCTTCATCATGAATGTTTCACCTGAATGTGACTGCTGGAATCATAATGATGCGGCTATTGTCCCGGACTTAGGCATAGCAGCCTCTTTTGATCCGGTCGCATTGGATAAGGCCTGCGCCGATATGGTTATTAACGCTCCTGTTATCGGAGGTAATAAACTATCGGAAGCGCATCCTCACGAACATCTTGAGGGTGAAGATAAATTCCATTTAATTCACCCGGACACGAACTGGAAAGCGGGTCTTCGCTATGCGGAAGAAATAGGTTTAGGTTCTCAAGAATATGAATTAATAACAGTCTAAAGACAATATGAGTACAATTTGCGCCATATCAACAGCTCCTGGAGCAGGAGGAATAGCGGTGATCCGTGTGTCAGGCTCGGATGCCTTCAGTATTTGCGATAAAATCTTTCTGCCTAAAAAAGCGGGAAAAACATTATCAACTCAAAAGGCCTATACGCTCTCTTTTGGATCGATCGTAAATAAAGGTGAGACAATCGATGAGGTGATCGCCGCAGTCTTTCGTGCTCCTCATTCTTTTACAGGAGAGGACACAGTGGAGATCTCTTGCCATGGCTCTGTTTATATCCAACAACAAATACTGCAAGCTCTTATCTCTAATGGCTGCCGTATGGCGCAGGCTGGTGAATATACTCAACGAGCTTTTCTTAACGGAAAGATGGACCTCAGCCAAGCTGAGGCTGTCGCTGATCTAATCGCTTCTACATCTGCCGGACAACATCGCCTGGCTCTTAGTCAAATGAGAGGCGGGTTCAGCAAGGAGTTGGCGGAACTGCGTGATAAATTGCTTCATTTTACCTCTCTCATGGAATTGGAACTGGATTTTAGTGATCATGAAGAACTGGAATTCGCGGACCGAAGTGAGCTGACAGCACTCGCTAATCACATTGAACAGGTAATCTCTAGACTGGCTCAATCATTTAGTGTCGGTAACGCTATTAAAAATGGTGTCCCTGTCGCTATTATCGGAGAGACCAACGCCGGTAAATCCACTCTCCTCAACGCTCTCCTCAACGAGGAAAAAGCGATCGTGAGCGATATTCATGGTACAACTCGTGATGTTATCGAAGATACTATTAATATTAATGGACAGCTGTATCGCTTTATCGACACCGCCGGTATTCGTGAGACAAACGACACGATCGAAGCGCTGGGTATAGAAAGGAGCTTTAAGGCTTTGGAACAAGCGCAAATTGTCATCTTAATGTATGACTTATCTCGTGATATGAAGGATTTTGAAACGTTTTATCATGAGATCGCTCCTAAGTTAGCGAACAAGTCTGTCATCCTAGCAATGAATAAGTGTGATCTAATGACATCGGAAAAACTTCCGTCTGTGTCTTTCTCGAAAAATTGGCACCCGATAGCTATCTCCGCTAAAAGTAAAACGCATCTTTTAGAACTTCAACAGTTATTGACCGATATAGCCGGCCTCACAACATTGCAACAAAACGATATCATCGTAACTAACGCACGACATTTCGAGGCTCTTACACATGCACTCGAGGCTATACACCGAGTACAAGAAGGACTATCCGCCAATATTTCCGGAGACTTTATCTCACAAGATCTAAGAGAATGCATCTACCATCTCTCAGATATTGTAGGCGAAGTAACAACAGACCAAGTACTCCAAAACATATTCAAAAACTTCTGCATCGGAAAGTAAAGTTCCTTTCATCAATAACAAATAGAATATAAAACGG
>CAUWMZ010000069.1:0-21116 GCA_963560035.1 uncultured Parabacteroides sp. | reverse complement strand
TGACAAAAGTGTTGTAAGTCGCTGATACTCATAGAGTTGAAGCCGTGGCGCAGGCGTGCAGTTAAATATCTTTGATCCGTAAAATGTTGTAAGAGGTATGTCTGTCGTAGACATCATTGCCGTCAACTCGTTTGATGTAATTGACAACACGGATTGTTACCGGAAGAATGATCACCTCATAAAGAGATTTAAGAAATGCCTGGGTAATGATCATTACTAATATTTCATTAAAGGGAATTAGTCCGGCGAATGCGATGGGGAAAAAGATAAGAGAGTCTGCGCTTTCTCCGATGAGTGTAGATACAATAGCTCGTAAAGAGAAATATTTTCCGTTAGAGGCTATTTTCATTTTGCTCATTACATAAGCGTTTAGAAAAGAACCAACCAGAAAAGCTATTAAGCTGGCGATAGCGATGCGCGGAGCTAGCCCAAAGACAAAATTAAAGCCCTCTTCTCCCTCCCAAAAGGGAGCCGCTGGCAGTAAAATAGCTAATTGAGCGAAAGCGATCACGAGGAAATTAGAGACGAAACCACTCCAAATAATCAATCTTGCTTTTTTGAATCCCCAAACTTCGGCGATGCAGTCATTGATGATGTAAGAGACCGGAAAGACGATTAATCCCGCTGTCGCGGTGATGTTTCCTAGTTGTACGACTTTAGTTTCTAATAAATTGGATGCTACGAGGCAGATATTGAAAAGGATACCCAGTAGCATGAATGGGATTGTAACTGTTTTTTGCATGTTTTCTTGTTTTTAACGAGGTTTGTCAAGCAACTCACGCCACAAAGGTAAGAATAAGTTTTTATGTGCGGGGAAAAAAGGATTTGTTTTCTCTCCGCATGATAAAATGAAGAGGAGGCTTCTTCTCATGTTTAGGTATTGGGATGATTCTTTTTTTATTTTTTGCGTATGTTATAGATTTTGTCCATTAGTTGCAACTCTGTAGCATCGTTAATTATCTTGATCTCTTTGATTAGTTCTGGTAAAAGCGGTATTAATTTAGGGAAACTGATGCGCTTAATGATTTGATTGTTTAATGTTGACATCTTTTTAGCCGTGATGTTCATGTTTTTTCTTTAGCTACATGTTTCATCAACCGGGTGAGCTTTCCCAATACCGGCAGTTCGCCGGCTTTGTCTTCCAAGATGTAAGCCATAGGAATGACATGGTCTATGGATATGTCATTTAAGATAGAGACTCTCATCGCTTCTGTGTCTCCTTTATCTGTTTTAGTGAGAAGTGCGGCTTTTTCATCGCTTTTTAGAAGAACAGTGACATTTTTTGAGCTCAGGTCTATCTCCGGCGTCTTGATGTCTTCAAATTTGAATAGGCTTTTATCGGTAATTACATTGATATTGTCTATACATTTGCGCATGATCTCGCAGAGGTATTTCTTCGCTGTGGGTTTGCTGCCTATCAATCCCGGTCTTGCGAGTTGATCATGTGTCGTGAATAGATCTCTGATAAGTTTTATTGGGTAGAATAGCGTTTTGCTATTGCTTAGACGGTCTTGCGTTAGTAATCGAAGCCTGAATTTATCTTTCAATGTATCATGATCAAAGCAGATTTTATTCACCTTGTTGTCAATTGGTTCGATCTTTTTTTTTCTTCCGGCATTTCTTCTTCGCTAGAGTTTTCGGCTGTCAGATAGTTGGCATAGATAATTTCTTTGATAAACGATACATACAAGCCGAAAGCTCTTTTTATATATCTGAAAGTTGATCTGTTTATGGCATAGTCTTCCGGATTTACATCAGAATCATACACTCGTGTAGACAGTTTGTCGAGAAGTAGGAGCGTTTTTTGCGGATCTTGTTTTATATGATGAGGTAATTGCTCTAGGAAGTCGTATTGTTTATCGGGAAAAAGTTTGCAGATAAACTTGTCATTAAGCGATTTGACGCGTGAAGCCGCAGACTCTGCGCTTTCTTTTGAGTATATATCATTGTTTTGTAGCCACTCGATAAACTCGTTGCGTAAAAACATCGTTTTGGCGCTTTTATATGTGATTTCCGTTGAAGAGAGTTTCGCTTCTGACACTTTGTTTTGTATAAATCGGGTATATTGACGAAATGCGGAGCGGCATGTCACGGATATGTTCGGGTTTTGTGTTATAGTCTTTTGCCTTGTGTGCCCATTCTAGCCATTCTGTTATCTCTTTGTCATAGTCGCTCATTAATGTGTCGATCTTATCATATTCTTTGTTTTCAAATGACTTTTGGAGCTGCGAATGAAAATCTCCGCCGGCGGTAAATGAGACAATTAGTTGGTCGAGGCCATTAATGGAAGAGACATAAGCGTCAATGGTCTTTTTTGAGTTAACAACTTGTGGTAGCCGGCTCTTGAAATCCTCGAGCAGGAAAGGAGCGGAGATATGCTCAAGGTCTCGATATAATTCACGTTCTATTTTTGCGTTTTCAATGATAATGTGTTCTACAAATCCCTTCATTTTGATAGTGTTTGTTGATTAATGATGCCGCGAGTTTACGAAATGTAATAGATTCGGTGAAATTTCGCTTTAAATTAAGTTTTTGAACACTTTAGATAGAGTTTCGATTTGGACCAATGGATGATTTAACTCTGTGGTTTGATAAATTATTGAAATATAATGTATTAAACAGTAGTAGAGAGGTTAATAGATAGTTGTTGGAGTCATCTATTAATCACTACTCATTGGAATAGTTAATCACTACAAGAGTGATTAACTATTCCGGCGACAAGTAATTAGTTAATCACTTAAGGAGGCGTTAATCAGATTCGTTTTTTTCCAATTTCGCACTATCCCGTTTGTCATAACAAGATGATATTGAGCGTATGTTATTTATTGCGAGTCTGCTGTTGTGGCGAGGAGATCCACCATCCCATTTTCCATGCGATAAACAGTGTGATAAGCGAAAGGGCCAAGCAGCCTAACAACAACCAGACGCCAAGTCCGTTAACAAATAAAACAGGGACAAACGTGATTAAGATAATTTCGATAGGAGCGATCGGAAGATAGGCCATCGCGTAGTCGTCCATCGCTTTGCTGGATAATTTAGGATCTACGATTCTTAGTAACGCGATGCCCATCGCCATGGTGCCGGTCCACCATCCCCATGCGAAAATAGTGCGCTCAAACCAGTAAGTTTTAGCCAAATGTCGCCCGAAGAAGAAGGTAATGCTCCAAACGATGAGTATGCCGGCGAGTATTAGGACGGTTAGTGGCAGTGCGTATTTGACGATGACACCCAGTTTTATGGAGGCGACACCGCAGGCGACTAAAAGATCCGTAAAGGAGCTGCTCAATCGTTGGGTGGTTTGTGGACAGATATAACGAGAAATTGTTGTGAGATCGAAAAACTTTTTTAAGGTTAAGCCGATGATAAACGCGCAACTGAACACGGGTAGTTCTAAAGTAGGGTAGTAGGTCTTGATGCATTGGCTAAACGTGTAGCCTAGAAATGCGACCAAAAATACCAACGCAAGGTGAAATGTCAGCGTGTCAATAGAGATAGAAGAGGTAGTAGCTTCGCCAATGGAATCTCTTTTGTTTTCCGGCAATAAACCACTTCTAAGCTCTTCCGGCAAGTCGTCAAAATCAGCGATAAAGGCTGTTTGCTTATGTTGGGCGGCCCATTTCACCATGAGAAGTCCACCAATGATCGCGCAAATCACTCCCACGGTGGCGGTAGTCATGCCTAAACTTCTTGCCTCATCCCATCCTAAGCCCTCGAAAGCGGCTCCGATGGCGGCGGCAGTGCCATGTCCGCCATAGAAACCTGTCGGCAGCATGATGCCGAAGGCGTCGTTCAAGTCCGGCCATATCCATTTGATAATAAACAGTCCGAATAATCCGACCAAGGCCCATTGCAACAACATGCCTATCTGTGCGTATGCCCACATAGGGCCTACTCTTTTTGCCACTTCTTTTAGAGATACATTGGGAGAAGATAGAGGCAACGCGCCAAATACCAAGGCGATCAAAATGGCCGCATAGGTGCCTAAATCATTTGATAACGGGATCCATCCCAATCCATTAGGGCCAAACGCGAGTCCTAATAGCCCGGCGATTAAGCTGGGAGGAATAAACAGCTGTTGGATGAGCTTGATTTTTACGCGGATCAGTTTGCCGACTAGGAGGAGGATGGATATAAATCCAAGATCCGTAAAAAGAGTCCAGGGAGTGAATAGTGTTAGGTCTATATTCATAATAGTTTAATTTGTTATCGCTTGAATATCACAAGTGCAAATATATTTTTTCATTTGAGAAAAGCCAAGGGAATAAGCTTGAAATGCTAAGCTTTTTCATATCTCTTTTCACTAAATGTATAAATATTATATAAGGAATCAGAAGGAAACAGGAGTAATATTTATTTGTAATGATTTGGTGGATAATTATATGTGTTTTGTTTACGATAAATATATGTTAAGAAACATAATAAGATTAATTTTTATTTCGTGAAATAAGTATATCTTTGCGCCGGTTTATTAAGGTATCAGCCATGATTGACACGCATAGTTTATTGTGTACTATGCTCGTCTACTTATAATAAGTATAATACGATTATGTATCAATCTAAACCCATTATTTATTAAATTAAAAGCAAAATGACGAAGAACGAATCTAAGCTATTATCCCTACAAGGTGTAGCTAAAACCTCAGTGTTTTGTTTGTTGCTTTCTGCTTTTTCTGTCAATACGGCGATGGCTTTTCCAGCCGGCACAGATGCGGTTGACGAGATTCAGGAAGTGCATCAAGGTAAGAAAGTAACAGGTGTAGTACTCGACGCGACGGGAGAACCTGTTATTGGTGCGAATGTAGTGTTGAAAGGAACTACAAACGGAACGATTACCGATTTTGATGGTAATTATTCATTAGAAGGCGTGCCCGCTGATGGTGTATTGGTTATTTCTTACATTGGTTATTTGTCTCAAGAGATAACTGTTGGAAATCAATCTACAATTAAAGTTACTTTAAAAGAAGATACGCAAACTTTGGACGAAGTTGTGGTAGTCGGTTATGGTACGATGAAGAAATCGGACGTGACAGGTTCCATCTCAGTCGCTAAAGGTGAGGAATTGACCAAAAATCAAAACTTCAGCGCATTGGAGAACTTACGTGGTAAGGTATCCGGTGTGAATATTTTCTCAAATTCCAGCCAACCGGGCGCATACAGCAACCGTGTAGTTATCCGTGGTATGGCTACTATCAACTCTTCTTCAGATCCGTTGTATGTGGTTGATGGTGTGGTAATGGAGAACTTCGACTTGGTGAACCCGAATGACATCGAGTCTATGGAGGTGTTGAAAGACGCTTCTGCTGCCGCTATCTATGGTGCCCGTGGTGCGAATGGCGTGATTATGGTCACTACAAAACGCGGAAAGAAAGGCGGCGAGGGTGTGCAGATCAGCTATCAAGGTTCATTGAGCGTTAGCTCTATCGCACGCAAAATGGATGTGATGAATTCTCAAGAATGGTGCGACGCATTCATGATCGGTATCGAGAACGAGAATAAATATATGAATAAGAACTGGTCTACAGATCGCTCTTATTGGTTCCGTGATCGTAATTATTTCGATGAGCAAGGAAATCCTTTGTATGATACAGATTGGCAAGATGAGGCAACTCGCACGGCTGTTTCTCACAACCATCAGTTGAACATTCAGCAAGCCGGAAAGAATTCATCAGTTGGTGCTTTCTTGAACTATACAGACCAACAGGGTATCGTAAACAATACATTTAACAAGCGTATCAACGCGAAAGTCGCTTATGACGCGAATCCAACTCCATGGTTGTCTACGGCTGTAAACTTATTGGTAAACCACACATGGGGCCGTTATACACCGGAGAATGGCGGTGGACAGGACGCTCGCCGTACTATGATCGAGATGGTGCCTTGGTTGCCGGTTCGTGACATGAATGGCGCTTATACGACAAGTGCTACTTCTCACGCTCAAAGCTCATTGATGGGATTGGAGGGTATGTCTAACCCTGTTATGATCTTGGATCTTCAACGCCGTATGAAATATAATACGCAGATTTTCGGTAATGCCGCATTGACTTTCCATTTGGCTGACGGACTTGATTTGAAGACTCAGTTTGGTATGGACTCCCACCATGTGGATTATAGAGGATATTCTTCTATCTCGTTGAACAATATCTCTATGCCGAATGGTTGGGCTGAATATGAGACTTGGAATACATTATATTGGCAGGAAGAGACATACTTGACTTACAATAAGACATTCGAAGATCATCGTATCAACGCAATGGCCGGTTTGTCTTGGCAGGAGCGTACCTCTCGTTGGAATAAGTCCAAAACGGAGGGTTTCACGGACGATTTCTTCGAAGATAATAATATGTCTGTGGGAACAACACCTAGCTCTCCGGAGTCTAGCTGGAACCGTTGGGCGATGAACTCATATTTCTTGCGTTTGGCTTATACCTATAAAGATCGTTACTCCGCTACGGTTACTGGTCGTGTGGATGGATCTTCTAAATTTGGTGAGAATAACAAATATGCGTTCTTCCCTTCTGCCGGTTTGGCTTGGACTGTTTCTCAGGAAGATTTCTTGAAAGATAATCCTACGATCAGCACATTGAAATTGCACACCAGCTATGGTCTGACCGGTAACTCTGAGATCGATCCGTATAAATCTTTAGGAAAGGTCGCTTCCGGTACGTTGCTGTTGAATGGCGTTCGTAATCCATATTCTTATTTGAGCACAATGCCTAACCCTGATTTGAAATGGGAGAAGACAGGACAGTTTGATGTCGGTTTCAATTTGGGATTGTTCCAGAATCGCTTGAACTTCGATGTCGCATATTATAACAAGAAGACAACAGACTTGTTGTTGGATTGCCCGGTGCCTCACTCAACCGGTTTCCAAACAATCTTCAAGAATATCGGAGCTGTACGTAACCAAGGTGTGGACATCATGGTGAACGCTACTCCTGTTCAAGGTGAATTTACTTGGAACTCTACCGTAAACTTGAACTTCAACAAGAATAAGATTCTTCAGTTAGGTGATACAAATGCTGATGTTTACCTATATGATTGGGTAGGCGGTGGAAGTATCCTTCGTGTCGGCGAAAGTATGGGTAGTTTCTATGGATTGGTTCGCGAAGGCGTATGGACAGAGGCTGAGAAGGCAGAAGCGGAAGCAGCCGGCTCTGCTGTTGGTCGTGCGAAGCGTTCTTCAGAGAAAGTAATCCTTGGTAAAGGTTTGCCTGACTGGACCGGTAGCTGGGTTAATAATTTCTCATATAAGAACTTCGATTTGACAATCGATATGCAGTTCGTTTGGGGCGTAGAGACCTTGCAACGTTTCTATCACTCAACTTACGACCGTTTTGGTATCACCAATGGTTTGAAGAGCATCTTGACAGACGCATACAGCACTTCAAATCCTAACACGATGCAACAGGCTATTTATTTGTCTTCTGCCGCTGTTGATGGTGTTAAGCATGCGGGCCAGGATACAACGACAGACTCTCAATGGGTCGCAAATGGTTCTTACTTACGTATGAACATGATCCAATTGGGTTATACATTTGATTCTTCTGCTGTTAAAAAGATCGGATTGTCCGGATTGCGTGTCTATGCGAGTGGTAACAACTTGTTCCAGATCGTTTCGAAGGATTTCGCCGGATATGATCCGGAGTCTTCTTCAGAAACAGACGGTAAGTTTGGCCAGAACATGACATTCTTCTCTTATCCGAGAGCGAGAACATTTACATTTGGCGTAAACGTAACATTTTAATTAACAACTTAGAAGAATTCAAAAATGAAAAAAATATTAACAATAGCAGCTGTATGTGCCGGTTTGATGAGCTTCACGGCATGTAATGACTTCTTGGATGAGGATTCGAAGTCTACGTTGACAAATGTCGGTTATTATCAGACCGAGGCGCAAGCTCTAGCGAATGTTAACTATCTATATCGTATAGGAGCTATTGACAGGATGTCTTCTGCTCCGAGCGCGTATATCGGTTGTTTCGCGTCTGTAAACCAAATGTTGACAGGTTATTTCTCTAATAGCTATGAGGGACAGGAGCAAGTTTGTAAGTATGCTCGCGAATTGACTCGTCAACAGTTTACGATGCGTATCGCTAGCACAATGGATGAGGCTTGGGACGATTCTTATAAAGCCATCAATACGGCAAATTCTTTGATCAAGCATATTGGGACGATCCCAATGGCGGAGGAGACAAAAGCTCAGTTGATCGCTGAGGCTAAGTTCTTCCGTGCGTTCAACTACTTCTTCTTGGTGAAGACCTTTGGCGGTGTGCCTTTGTATACGGAGCCTTATGAATCTCCGGAAAATATGGAGTTGAAGAGATCAAGCGTAGCGGATGTATATAGCCAAATCGAGGCTGACTTGAAAGACGCGTTGTCTTTACCGGCTGTAAGATATCAAGATAATGGTCACCGTATCTCTAAATTTGTGGTAGCCATGACATTGAGCTCTGTGTATATGCAAGAGAATAAATATGCGGAGGCTGCAGAGATGGCGAAAATAGTGATTGACTCACCGCATAAATTGACTGCGAATGGTGATATGGGCATGCATAGCGCGTTCAATCAATTGCGTACACAAGACGATATCGATGAGGTTATTTACTCTCGTGAGTATGACGCGACAATCAGCCCGAGCAACTGGTTCCCGACTTATGCTTTCAATGGTACGGCTACCGCTGTGTTCTCAACATATTCAATCTTTGAGCGTGTGTTCGGACCGACTAATCAGTTCTTGAACGTGTATGAGAAGAACGATTTGCGTATCCAACCAAATCAATTCTTCCATTGGGAGTATAAGAACCCGAACACTGGCGCTACATGGAAGTCTGAAGATGCTGCCGGATGCTGGTATTATTATGATGAGGAAGCTCTGTTGAATACAGGACGCGGTACGAAAGACTTCAACATCTATCGTTACGCTGAGGCTTTGTTGAATGGCGCTGAGGCTATCGCTCAATCAAAGGGCGTGACACCGGAGGCTGCCGGCTACTTGGCTCAAGTGCAGGCTCGTTCTAATATGGAAGGCAAGACTGTGGCAGACTTGACAGCTAAGTTGCAGACATTGAGCAAAGAGGCATTTATCGAGGCTTGTTGGGTAGAGCGTTTGCGCGAGTTCCCGTTGGAGTTCAAGATGTGGGATGATTGTACACGTACAAAGAAATTCCCTGTTATTTCTAAAACTGAGAAAGGTAAGGTGCAGTTTGTTGACTTAATTGGTGCGACGAATGGTAGTGGCGCTACATTCAAGGAGACAGATTTGTATTGGCCGATTTCCGTGAATGAGATCCAACGTAATCCGAATTTGGAGCAAAACGCCGGTTATTCTCGTGAATAATATTTTAACCATTAATTTATAGAAAGGGGGGAAGAGTGCCTGTTCATTCTTCCCCTTTGTTTTATTTAGAGGGTGTCGCTCCGGAAAAAGATTGAAGATTGTTTTTTTGTCTTGCGGCGTTTGGGGAATCTCTCTTTGTTTGTATAGGCGTTGTCCGGGGTTCGGATTCTGTCAAAACAAGCATATAGGCGTTGTCCGGGGTTCGGATTCTGTCAAAACAAGAATATAGGCATTGTCCGAGGTTCGGATTCTGTCAAAACAAGAATATAGGCATTGTCCGAGGTTCGGACAGGATGAAAACAAATGTATTGATCTTGTCATACCATTCTTTTTCCATAAAGAAAGAGCTTGTAAGTCCATTTGCGTTGCGATATATGCGCGAACAATAATATATGTTGAAATAGTCGTTTTGACAGAGTGTTGTCGTTCAAAATCTTTTTCTTAGATTTGCGTCCATATTCGTGCGTTTTTAAGAGCAAAAAGAAGATAAATCTGGAAATTATAAAAAATAGTTGTATCATGAAAAAGAAAAACATTTGGGCATTGGCATTGGCCGCGTTGCTCTCGTGGGCCGGAAATCCCGCGGATGTAATGGCTGATAATGTCATTGCCCCGGTTGAGTATGTGAATCCCCTGATAGGCTCGCAGTCTACATTTGAGCTATCCACGGGAAACACTTATCCCGCTATTGCTCGTCCGTGGGGTATGAACTTCTGGACACCTCAGACAGGGAAGATGGGTGACGGATGGCAATATGTATATACGGCCAATAAGATACGTGGTTTTAAGCAAACCCATCAACCCAGTCCTTGGATTAATGATTATGGCCAGTTCGCCATTATGCCCGTTGTGGGTAAACCCGAGTTTGATCAGGATAAGAGAGCGAGCTGGTTCTCTCATAAGGGAGAGGTAGCCAAGGCCTATTATTATAAGGTATATCTGGCGGAGCACGACGTGGTGACAGAGTTGACGCCGACAGAACGTGCGGCTATGTTCCGCTTCACGTTCCCGCGCAATGACCATTCATACATCGTGGTGGACGCTTTAGATAAAGGCTCATACATCAAGGTAATTCCCGAGGAAAATAAGATCGTGGGTTATTCCACGAAAAACAGTGGTGGTGTGCCCGATAACTTCAAGAACTATTTTGTTGTCGTGTTTGATAAACCATTTACTTACGACGCGACGTTCGATGGCTCATCCTTGAAAAAGGGGGCCAAAGAGCAAAAGAGCGATCATGTAGGAGCCGTGATAGGTTTCAAGACACAAAAAGGCGAGGTGGTTCACGCTAAAGTGGCCTCTTCTTTTATCAGTCTTGAACAAGCGGAGGTCAACTTGAAAGAGTTGGGCGATGATAGTTTCGATACGATTGTGGCAAAAGGAAAAGAGACATGGAATGAGCATCTAGGCAAAATAGAGGTGGAAGGCGGCAATTTAGATCAATACCGTACGTTCTATTCTTGCATGTATCGCTCACTTCTATTCCCCCGTAAATTTTATGAGATCAATGAAAAGGGCGAAGTGGTGCATTACAGCCCATTTAACGGCGAGGTATTGCCGGGCTATATGTTCACGGACACGGGCTTTTGGGATACGTTCCGCTGCCTGTTTCCCTTTTTGAACATGATGTTCCCATCGGTGAACAAAGAGATGCAAGAGGGATTGATCAACACTTATAAGGAGAGCGGCTTCTTCCCGGAATGGGCAAGTCCCGGCCATCGTGGTTGTATGGTGGGTAACAATTCAGCCTCTATCTTGGTGGACGCTTATATGAAGGGCGTAAAGGTTGAAGACCTGGAGACTCTTTATAAAGGCTTGATCCATGGTACGGAGAATGTGCATCCTACCGTTTCTTCGACAGGACGCTTGGGCCATGAATACTATAATAAGTTAGGTTATGTCCCTTATGACGTGAAGATTAACGAGAATGCCGCTCGTACGTTGGAATATGCCTATGATGATTGGTGCATATGGAAGTTGGCGAAAGACCTAAAACGTCCGAAGAAAGAAGTGGAGCTTTACGCGCGTCGTGCGTTGAACTATAAGAACCTCTTTGACAAGGAGACGAAGTTGATGAGAGGAAAGAATGAAAATGGTGAGTTTATGGCGCCTTTCTCTCCGTTAAAATGGGGTGACGCTTTCACGGAAGGTAATAGCTGGCACTATTCTTGGTCTGTGTTCCACGATCCGCAGGGCTTGATAGACTTGATGGGCGGTAAAGATACATTCGTGATGATGCTTGATTCCGTATTCGCTGTTCCACCGGTGTTTGATGATAGCTATTATGGACAAGTGATCCATGAGATTCGTGAGATGACGGTGATGAATATGGGAAATTACGCGCATGGCAACCAGCCGATCCAGCACATGATCTATTTGTATGACTACGCGGGTCAGCCTTGGAAAGCGCAATATTGGTTGCGTCAGGTAATGGACAGGATGTATACGCCGGGACCTGATGGTTATTGTGGAGATGAGGATAACGGACAGACTTCCGCCTGGTATGTCTTCTCCGCGTTGGGATTCTATCCGGTAGCGCCGGGAACGACTCAGTATGTATTGGGCGCGCCTTTGTTTAAAAAGGCCACCATTCATTTTGAGAATGGTAAAGACCTGGTGATTAACGCTCCGGAGAATAGCGCCAAGAATATCTATATCGAGTCTATGACATTCAACGGACAGAACTACACGAAGAATTATTTGGACCATAACGATATGTTGAAAGGTGGCGTGATAGACATCAAGATGGGCGATAAGCCGAACATGAATAGAGGTGTCAATCCGGAAGATATGCCTTATTCTTTCTCTGTGGATGAGGAGGGAATCAGCAAACTTTCTCCGATCTCAGCGAAAGCAAGTAAAAAAAGGAAGTAAATAGATTGGGCGGAATCGGGATGAGGAACATCGGGAAAGGGATGTTTCCCCATGCTGATTCCGTTGTTTTTGATAATTAAGTAGTAACATGAATTGGGTTCGTAAAATATGTGTGTCAGGTATAGCGATATGCCTGATATTTTTCGCTTATTCCTGTACGACTTCAAGAGAAGCAAAAGAGAAGATAGATTATACCGTCTATGTGGACCCTTATATTGGCTCCGGGGCTCATGGACATGTATTTGTCGGTGCCGGTGTCCCTTTTGGGGCTGTTCAGGTAGGACCGGAGAATATCTTTAAAGGATGGGACTGGTGCTCGGGCTATCACTATTCTGATAGTATTGTGATAGGTTTCAGTCATACGTATTTAAGCGGTACGGGATGCTCAGATTTGGGGGATATCTTGCTGATGCCTTATGCCGGACAGATGCGGACCGCCAAGGGAGAGCAAAACAATATAGAGGGCGCCGCCTCGTCTTATTATAGTCATGCCAACGAATCGGTTAAGCCGGGTTATTATTCTTTGTTGATGGATAATGGCGTGAAGGTGGAATTAACCGCGACAGAGCGTGTGGCGATGCATCGCTACACTTATCCGGAGGGTGATACGCACCGGCTTTTGATCAACTTGAAAGAGGGTTTGGACGATCATGCTTATGCCACCTACTTGAAGAAGATCGATGAATATACCGTCGAGGGCTATCGTTTCTCCAAGGGATGGAGCCCGAGACACAAGGTGTTCTTTGTCTTGAAGTGCGATCAGCCGATTGACTCGCTGACTCTTTTCGCTGACGATAAAGCGATACAAAACGATGAGTTGGAAGGGGAGTCGGTGAAAGGCATCATCACCTTCAAAGGCGATGTACCGACGGCATTGGTGAAAGTGGCTATCTCTTCCGTCAGCTGCGAGAACGCTTTGGTGAATTTGCGTACGGAGTTGTCGCATTGGGATTTCGATGAGGTTTGTAAGGAGGCGAAGCGAAAGTGGAACGATCAGTTGGCCTGCATCAATATCGAGACGCGAGATGAATGCGCGAAACGCATCTTTTATACAGCCATGTATCATATGTTTATCGCCCCCACGTTGTATTGCGACGTGAATGGAGATTTTCGAGGACATGACGACAAGGTGTATACAGGAAACAAGTGGAAGAACTATTCCACATTCTCTTTGTGGGATACATATCGTGCCTTACAGCCGCTGTTCACGATTATCAAGCCACAAATGGTGCCCGATCTTGTCAATTCAATGCTAAGTATTTATGACCAGCAAGGGAAGTTGCCCATTTGGCCATTGGTAGGAGGAGAGACGGATCAAATGCCGGGATATAGCGCGGTGCCTATTATCGCGGACGCTTATCTGAAGGGCTTTAAGGGCTTTGACGCGGAGCGTGCCTATCGCAGTATGTTGGCCTCTTCTACCTATGGAAAGCAAAACGGCATTCCTTATGTGATGTCGAAAGGTTATATCCCTTGTGATAAGGTACGTGAGGCAACCTCTATCGCGATGGAATATGCGGCGGACGATTGGGGAATCGCTTTAATGGCGAAAAAGATGGGAAAAATGGATGATTATAAAGAATATTTGAAGCGTGGTAAATATTACGCTCAATATTTTGATAAGGAGATTAACTTTATCCGTCCCAAGATGGACGATGGCAGTTGGCGTACACCGTATGACCCGTTCCGTTCAGTGCATAGCGCGGGCGATTTTTGTGAAGGCAATGGGTGGCATTATACATTCTTCGTGCCTCAACATCCCGAAGGCTTGATCGACTTGATGGGTGGTGATTCCGCTTTTGTCGTTAAGCTGGATTCATTGTTCGAGGCTAAAGGAGAGATGGGTGATGAGGCATCTCCCGATATCAGTGGATTGATAGGGATGTACGCCCATGGTAATGAGCCAAGTCATCATGTGACTTATCTCTATTCTTATGCGGGTCAGCAATGGAAGACGGCAGAGAAGGTCCGTTATATCCAAGATGAGTTCTATACGGATCGTCCGGATGGTGTGATAGGGAATGAGGACTGCGGACAGATGTCCGCTTGGCATGTCCTGTCCGCTTTAGGATTCTATCAAGTCAACCCGTCGAATGGCGTGTTCGTGTTTGGTAGTCCTCTGTTTGACAAGGCGAGTATCCAGCTGCCGGAAGGTAAGTCGTTTGATATCGCGGCGGAAAATAACGGAAAAGAGAATGTATATATTCAGTCCGTGTTGTTGAATGGAAAGCCTTATGATAAATCTTATATTCTTTATGAGGATATAATGAAGGGCGGCAACCTGACCTTTGTGATGGGCGCCCAGCCGAATAAGGAGTTCGGGGCAAATCCTGTTAATCGCCCCAAATCGGCGGAATAGAAAAGAAATAGAAGTATAATAAATAAAAGTAATACGACAAATGAATACAAGAACGAAGACAATGTTGGCCCTTGTCGCCTCCGCCTTCTTATGGATGTCGTGCTCTGGAGGAAATTTTTCTCAGAGTAAGGAGCCTGTAGATTATGTGAACCCATACATGGGCAATATCAGTCATTTGCTAGTTCCCACGTTTCCCACCGTGCACTTGCCGAATAGCATGTTGCGCGTCTATCCAGAACGGGCTGATTTTACGGCCGACCGTTTAGGCGGGTTGCCTATAATCGTAACGAACCATCGTGAGCGCTCAGCTTTCAACCTATGTCCTTATCAAGGAGAGGAGAGCGGCTTACGTCCGGTGATTAATTACAGCTATGATCGAGAGAAGATCTCGCCCTACCGCTATCAAGTCTATTTAGACGAGGCGGAGATAGGCGTCGATTACGCGCCGTCGCATCAGAGCGCCGTATATGCGCTTACATTCGATAAGCAAGCGCCGGCCTATTTGGTCTTTAATAGTAGATATGGCCGTTTGACAGTAAAGGATAACACCGTGAGCGGTTTCCAATATATCGACAAGAAGACAAAAGTATATCTCTTCGCTGAAACAGACCATAAGCCGGAAAAGGTGGGTGTATTGGCGGAAGATGGTGTTAAGTATCAGCAATCGACCGTAGAGGGTACAAATGCGGCGATAGCGCTTTCCTTTGGCGAAGATGTAAAAACATTAGGCGTGCGTTATGGTGTCTCATTTATCAGCGAGGAGCAGGCCAAGAAGAACTTAGAGCGTGAGATTGCCGCTTATGATGTGGATGTCGTGGCTAAGAGCGCCCGTAACGACTGGAACGAAGCTTTAGGGAAGATTCAAGTTAAGGGTGGAACGGACGATGAGAAATCTATATTTTACACATCGCTCTATCGCTGTTACGAGCGTCCGATAAATATGAGTGAGGATGGTCGTTATTATAGCGCGTTTGACGGACAGGTACACAAAGATGGTGGTCGTGCTTTCTATACTGACGATTGGATTTGGGATACCTATCGTGCGGCTCATCCGCTGCGTGTCTTGATCGATGGAGAGAAGGAGAGCGATATCATTAATTCATATCTGTTGATGGCGGATCAGATGGGCAACCATTGGATGCCAACATTCCCCGAGGTGACAGGCGATACACGTCGAATGAACTCGAATCATGCCGTGGCGACAGTGATAGATGCCTATCGTAAAGGATTGAGCGGATTTGAATTAGAGAAAGCCTATGAGGCTTGTCGAAAAGCGATTGAGGAAAAGACTTTGATCCCTTGGTCGGACGCTCCTGCCGGATGGTTGGACGATTTCTATAAAGAGCATGGTTATATTCCCGCTTTACATCCGGGAGAGGAAGAGACCGTCCCCAATGTCTCCAAATGGGAGAAACGTCAGCCAATAGCCGTTACTTTAGGTACTTCATACGATGAGTGGTGCTTGTCGCAAATCGCCCATGAGTTAGGAAAGACAGATGAGGCTAATTATTATTTGAGACGCGCATATAATTACCGTAATGTATTCAATCCGGATACGCATTTCTTCCATCCGAAAGATAAGGACGGCGCTTTTATTTACCCGTTGGATTATCGTTATGACGGCGGATTAGGAGCTCGTGATTATTATGGGGAGAACAATGGTTATATCTATCGTTGGGATGTACAGCATAATATTGGGGACTTGATTGCGTTAGTTGGAGGGAATGAGGTCTTCACCGCCGCGCTAGACTCAATGTTCAACACTCCGTTGGGAATGTCTAAGTGGCAATTTTACTCAACGCTTCCGGATCATACGGGAAATGTTGGTATGTTCTCAATGGCGAATGAGCCAAGTTTACATATTCCTTACCTATATAATTATGCGGGTAAACCCTGGATGACACAGAAGCGTATCCGCACATTATTGAACGAGTGGTTTCGCAATGATTTGATGGGTGTTCCTGGCGATGAGGATGGAGGCGGAATGTCGGCGTTTGTTGTATTCAGCCAAATGGGATTCTATCCTGTGACCCCCGGATCTCCTACGTACAATATAGGAAGTCCCGTATTTACGGATGTGAAGGTGGATTTGGGTAATGGAAATATCTTTGAGATTCAGGCGAAGAATGCCTCACCGGAAAATAAATACATTCAGTCGGCTAAGTTGAATGGTGTAACCTTGAATCAACCTTGGTTTAATCATAGCGATATCGCCGCCGGTGGTGTGTTGGAATTAGAAATGGGACCGAAAGCGAATAAAGAGTGGGGAACAGCAACGCCTCCTCCTTCTGCGGCTCCAATGCCTAATTGATGACCGTTATCAGATAAATAAAACAATATTCTGTTTAAAAAGCTCAGGTGCCTTTCTTTTTGTGAGAAGAAAAGGCACTTGAGCTTTTTTATCTTTATAGGCGTCGTGCACATTCTGAAATTATTTTTGTACGTTTGTGTTTCAAGAAGGTATTAAAAAAAGCATATTATGGAAAATAGGATCATATTAGCGATAGGTCGTCAATTTGGGAGTGGAGGGCGAGAGATCGGACAACGTTTAGCGAAAGAATTTGGCATCGGATATTATGATAAGGAATTGATTTCTGTGGCGGCTCGTGAAAGCGGGCTGTGTGAGGATGTGTTTGAGAAGGCGGATGAGCGTGCGTCTAGCGGTCTTTCTTATGCTTTCGCTATGGGCTATTCCTCTTTTATGGGGGGGATGATGACTCCATACAATGATATATTATCGAATGATGCGCTTTTCAAGATTCAAAGTGACGCGATTCGAAAATTAGCGGCAAAGGAGTCGTGTGTATTGGTCGGTAGATGTGCTGACTACATTTTGCGTGATGATCCCGCTTGCTTAAGTGTCTTTATTCACAGCTCCGTGGAAAATCGTATCCAGAAGATTGTGGAGCGACAAGGTGTGACAGTAGAGGAGGCGAAGACTTTAATGGAGAAGACCGATAAGTCTCGTGCCGCGTATTATAATTATTATACGAATAAGACATGGGGAATGTCCGCTTCCTATAATTTGTCTATTGATGTCTCTATTTTGGGGTTAGATGAGACAGTAGAGTTTATTAAAAATTTCGTGGAGCGTAAGATGAATAGGCATTCTATTTATTTTAAATAATCGTTCGCGATGGTATTGTATCATAATATAACATTAAGGGATTTCGTGGCGGGGTTAGAGCATACATCCGAGATGAATCCCTTTTTTTCTCTTCCGGCTGTAGAGTTGATGCATCAGGAGGGGCGTGAGGATATAGATTATGCGCTTTCGCTGGTGAGAGAGGCTATCGTTCTTTACGAAGAGCGTGAAGGAATTCCTCAAGAGCGGAGTAAGCGAGCCATTCCTTTTTTTCGTCAAGGCAGCCGGATGTTAATCGGTCCTGAGATAGGATTGCATATCCTGACGTTGAGCGAGTCCGCATTGGCGGACTCGCTCAAGGAAGAGCCAATGCTATGTTTGGAGCTTGATTATCAGCAATTAGGTATGCTATGTTTGTTAGAGGATTATTCTCTGGTAAGCTGTAAGCGAGATCGTGATGCGATGACAGCTCGTTTTATGGAACAATTGTCGAATGAATACGATACGTTTTTCTTTGATGCCGAACATACCGGCTTTACTGCGAATTCTCGTTTCTTCTCATTATTGCAAGAAGCCTGCTTAGAGGTATTGTCGGGAAGAGAGGATACAAAAATGTGGCGATTGGTTGCTCGCATCGCTCCGGAAGAGGCCTCTTATCGTTATGACAGGGGCGATCTGGTGCCATATTTACCGATTCGGTTGCCGGTTGCGTGTCTAAATAGAATACATTTGATGGGGCAAGCGGATCAACCTTTATTGTTTGGCACGTTAAATGGCTTTTTAAAGAGTAAGAAACTTCCTGCGGAGCGCCTTTTAGATCTTGTTTGACAGGTAAAGTTTTTGTGAAGGGATCGACACTTTTCAGCGGTTGAGAGTTAGTTAGAGTCGCGTCAATAGATCTTTCAAAAAGACCCATGTGTGTGAAGATGAAAAATGAAAGAATTCTCAAAACAAAGCAAACGGCCGGTGATTCTTTTTTATCACCGGTCGTTTGCTTTGTTAATATTAAATATTTGCGATCTTATTCAATAACTCCATTTTTCCGAATAAGATCAATAGGTCGTTGGCTAAAATAGTCTCGTCGTCCGTAATATGGCTGATCACCTTGTAATCTGTTTGCGTGAGTCCCAGTAAATTCTTGTGCTCGTAGGGACGCTCGATCGCCACAAGATGGATGCCAAAGTTTTCTTCAAAATTGATATTTTTTATAGTCTGTCCAACAAGAGTATTCGGTGTCTTTACCTTATAAAGATGTTCGGTATCGGTCACCTTATACCAATGTCTGAATAATCCGCCGAGAGAGGTCAGAGAGGTGTACATGCAGGAGAACTCTTTCTCGGGGGTGAGGATCTCGCTGACTCCGATCGCGCGGATGACGGTCTCGTGAATTGTAGAGATCGCTCTTACGATCAGATTGCCGGCATCCATACTCTTTAATAAAGCGACTGTCTGTACCGAAGTGCCAAAATCCTTACCGAATGTTACGATGATGGCATCCATTTCGCTTAGAGGCAACGTGTTAAGCGCCTCTCGATCCGTGGAATCCATGGCTATAACGCCGGCTATATCATTTTTCAGCATATCTACGCGGCGCGTATCCCGGTCTATGCCAATCATTTCATTACCGACACGTGTTAAATCTCTCGCCATGGCGCGTCCTAAGTTGCCCAATCCTATCACTAAATATTTCATAAGCTGTAAATTGTCTTTTATTACATTAATATATTTTCTTGTGGATACGAATAGTTTTTCTTTTTAGACTCTCTGCAGAAACTAACCAAGAAAGTAAGGACACCGATTCGTCCGATGAGCATGGTGCAAATGATTACGATTTTGCCGGCCATAGATAATTCGGGCGTGAAGTTGATACTTAAGCCTACGGTGCTGAGCGCGGATATTACTTCAAACAAAAGGGAGAAAAGAGGAGCCCCGGCCTCTGTATAAGCAAGTATCCACGTCGCTATAGCCACCCATGAGAAGTAGAGCATGATGGTGGCAAAAGCTTTCCGTATGGCGAAAGGCGCGATCTCTCGTCTCCTTACCTCGACCTTGTCTTTCTCTCGTGCGGCGTTGATCATTGTGACAAGAGCGACAAACATCACGGTCACCTTAAGTCCTCCTCCCGTAGACATAGGAGCGGCGCCAATCGCCATAAGCACCAAGGTGAGCATCAATGTGGCAGGTGTAAGACTTGCCATATCCGCCACATTGAAACCGGCGGTACGGGGAGTGGCGGAGGCGAGAAAGGCCTTTGATAGCTTTTCTGCCGGAGGCAAACCCTGAAGTGTATTCTCGTTCTCAAACAAGATATAAAATCCCATGCCCGCTATGAGCAAGACAAGAGTAGAGATAACAACGATATAGGTGTGCAGATTGATAATGCGCGGTGTGTGGACATAATGCTTTTGCTTCCCGATCAGGAGCTTGAATCCATTCATGAGCAGGTGCTGAAGTAGTTTCAAGTAATTGAAGACAATGGGAAATCCGAGTCCACCTGAAACAATCAAGACAGCGATCCAAAAGTGCAGATGATAAAAGTTGATGATAAGAGGATCGCACATATTGCCGCTCAAAGTGGAGATGCCGGCGTTACAGAAAGCGGAGACCGCATGAAATATGGCATAAAAGAACTCTTGGCGAGTTCCCCCCGGGAGGTGACCATGTATATTCATATAGATGAAATAGGCACCAACTCCCTCAATGAGCAATGTCACGAAAAGAATATTGATAATGACTTGAAAAAGTCCCCCTGTCTTTTCCTCATTAAGCATATCTTTCAACATCATCTTGCTGCTGAAGGAAGATTTACCCATGAAAGAGAGGGCGAAGAAAGAGGTGAAAGTCATCACTCCGATACCACCTATCTGTATAAGCAGCATGATGATGATATGTCCGATGTGTGTAAATTGCGTAGCCACATCCACCGTTGTTAGTCCTGTGACGCATACAGATGTGGTTGATATGAACAGCGCGTCGATAAAAGCGATAGGCTTGGTTGTCGCGTTGGGCAGAGAGAGAAGTCCCGCACCGACTAAAATTATAAAGACAAAACTGATCAAGAAGAGCAAGGCTGGTTTGATGCGACTTTGCATCAATGTGAAAGTTTGTCTCGACAAGTGAATGACACTAAGCAAGAAAAAAAGCAAATAGACAAAATGAGAATCTGCGAAGAAGGTCAGATAAGGTAGCGAATGCTCGATAGCCTCCTTGAAAAACAACTTGCTGGACAGAACGGAAAAAAGTAAGAAATAGATGCTTATATCTAAGTAGAGCATCTTTTCTTGAACAATATCTTTGAAACGTACAGCGTAACGGAGTGTGATTCCTGTGAAGAAAGCTAACAAGACAAGAGGGCGGACGATATCCAGTAATTGACTGGTCTCGGCAGTCTGCACGAAGCCAAATTGATAGGGTGTCCAGTTTAACGTTCCCAATTTAGCCTACATTTTTAAGCTGTTTGG
>CAUWMZ010000068.1:0-23519 GCA_963560035.1 uncultured Parabacteroides sp. | reverse complement strand
CACAAAGATAAGTCAAAGAACGCTTTAATCAATTATTCGATATAAACTCTAATAAACATTTTGATTATCAAAATACATTCAACGCAAACTATACATACTCAAATCTAAATGGCATTCTCAAAACATGTGAAGCGCAGTTATATGAACAGGCCGCAGAAGGACTATTCTCAAAAGTTACTATTTCCATGCAATTAGACACACAAAAACAGTAAAAGATGACACAACGATTGGTTCCGGATCAGATCTATTTGGTCTGTTCCGAGGGAATGAATATGCAACAATTAAAAGTAACAAGTCAAACAACCCTATTCATGCAAGGACGACGACTTGTGGCTACTCATGAAGATCGGATGAACGGCAATTTTAATTGCGCCGCAATGGTAGTCGCTGGAGCCATAATAGGAGCAGCTATCGCCTCCATAGTAGCAATTTGTTTCTTTGCCACAGCAGGACTTTCCGCCGTAGCATTTGGCGCTATTGCCGCAGGCGGAGCTGCCACTGGAGCCGGATTCGGCCTTTTAGGAGGACTTATTCCTTCTATTTGCAGCTGTCTGACACAAGAGTGGATACCTGTTCATCCCCAAATTTGCATTAACGGAAAGCCACTTTATCCACTCTTGGAAAATTCCATTATCCCTTGTCGTTTGGGTGGCATCGTATCTATCTATTATTCCCCAAAAGCAGCTCAAGCCGCCATTGACTACACTCGCTGGGACACAGGACTACAAGTGCTTGAAAACGCCATTGGAGCCTTTATTGGGGGATGCCTCGGTGGAGCTGTCAGCGGTGGATTTATAAGCCAATTTTCAACAAAGGTATTTATTAACGCCAGCGTCAGAAGTCTTCCGGGAATAGGCTTAAGTTTTATCAGTGACCGCATTTTAAATGAGGTAAAAGATAATATATTGTACCCAAAGGATATAAAGATATGATCAATCTAGACAGCACCAAATCTTATGATATCAAAAATAAAACAATGGCAGCACCAACAAACAAAGAAATAGACAACGCACATGAAAAAGCGGCCACCGACCAAAAGCAGATAATAGGAACAATAAAAGACGCAACCAGCCTATCTAAAACACATATCAAAAAAACAGAATCCAGCATAAAGTCTCACACTTCTAATTATGACTATAATAAAACGACAATAACATATTCTCTTGCCGATATGTATGATATGGAAATGTTCTCAGTAAGTGACAAAAAGAAAAATACTATAAAGAATAAAAATCCCCTCACCACCACCATAACAACAATACTAGAACAAGAAGCAATCGAAGGATACGAATATCTTGGAAAAAAAGAGGTCGTAACTGAACAAGGAAAACAATACGAACCACTTACAAGATCTGATATCAAAATGTCCAATCTATCCAAAAAAAGCATAATCGAAGGATGCAAAAAAAATATCTTTACAAAAGATTCTCCTGTGGCTAACTTTCTATCTAGCACCGCTAAAGGATTTTTAGGAAAATTGGGCACCGATGCCATTATGGCCGGATTGAACGCTACTATATTACAAAGTAAAATCAATAACTTAACAGAAGGTTTAAAAGATGAAGAAAAAGAACGAAACAAAATCACCGTGCAGGAACATACTATTTGAATATGTTCCTCTCTTTTATCAGATATTCAGCCATCAATGGCTATGGATATATATTTCGCTAACTTGCTTTGCCTTGATTCTTCCGGCCTCGATCATTCGCGGCAAACTTGTTTTAAAAGAATTCGACCCGGAGTATTCCTCCATAAGACAATATGGTAATGAGAGTAGCAATTTCATCACGAATGGATTTACTTATAAATTCATTGAAAATGACACCACTTATAAACGGTATCAATTCGCAATGAACTTTGTCACTCGATTAGTTTGCGATGATATTCAATGGAATTCGCCCTATGTGTATAACAAAGAGAAAAAGAGTAAAATATATCAAAAAGATATTCCACAGCCACACTATTTCGCATATGTCTACGCACACCCTTCCGGAAAAAACAACACGCTCTTCGCCATCACCAAAGACAAGGCTCCTTCTGCCTTTCGCTTATGGTTAGACATCTTTTCTTTTTTGAATTTCTATAAAATCCTATTGTTTTTTAGCTTCACGATCGCACCTGTACTTATGGGACTTTCTTATTCTCGCTTCATTAACTATCATGAACGAAGAAGAAATGACGGTTATTTCAACCAGACATATGAGAAACGAAGAGAAACTCTATTAGCGTTTGGACACGGAAAGACATCCGAAACATACTTACCTTGGGCTTTCTTCTTTTTCTACATGATATTATAGAAAGAAATATCAGTAACCGTATAAGATGTGTGTCTTCTTCTTTTTCCGCATCATTATTAAAAAAGAACCGAAAATATAGCGTCAATAAAAAGCTACTTGAGTGAATAACTAACGACTACTTGAGTGATTAACTAATCACTACCCCTAGTGAATAGTTAATCACTTAAGTAGTGAATAACTATTCACTTAACATATTGTAATACAACAATATACATGGTTGTGAAAAACACATTAACACTGAGTCCAAAATAAGCGGATCCGCAAGACTACAGATACAATAAAAAAGGAAGATCTTCCTCTACAGAAAATCTTCCTTATCGTGATCGAGCTGGGATTCGAACCCAGGACCCACAGCTTAGAAGGCTGTTGCTCTATCCAGCTGAGCTACCCGACCATCCTTTTTGTTTCGTGGTGCAAAGGTATATATTTTTCTTTTGCCTACAAACTTTTCATCAATTTTTTATCAAAAAAAATCAAAATGGATAACCTACCGCAAAATGCAACGCAAAATTATCCGTAAAATTAGGCCTCGTTATCGCCCATCGCTTTGACTTCGGAGCTTGCGGATCATAAACCTTAAAGCCCGTATCTAAACGAAGCAAAAAGAAATCAAAATCCAAACGAAGTCCTAAACCATAAGAAACCGCAATCTCTTTATAGAAGCGAGAAAAATCGAAATTACCCGCTTTCCCTTGTTCATCAGACACATTGCGAGTCCATACATTTCCGGCATCGACATAAGCCGCCAACTCAAACTTCCAAAACAATTTTGTTCGATACTCCAAATTAAGATCCAAACGTATATCTCCAGATCTTAAAGCGAAAGATGTTGAATCTGTCACATGCATGCTTCCCGGTCCCAATCCTCGAACAGACCATCCACGCACACTATTAGCTCCTCCAGAGAAATAAGCTCGCTCAAACGGCAAATATTTTGAATTGCCATACGCGACACCCACACCCGCACCAATATGAAAGGCCAACTTATTTCGGCTATCAAAAACAATACCCTTACTAAAATCAAAATCAAACTTTACATATTGCGCATATTCCGTCCCGAAAAGCTCATAATAACCGGCGTCATTCTTTTTTGCCCCCGTAATACGCGAGAATGCATTCAGCAAATTTCCCGCTATCTCCACTGAAGCTCTTAATGAATGCGTATTTCGCAAACGATTTTGAGGATTATAATTACTAAAAGAATAGGTATATCCGGAACTCATGATAAAATGATTCGTATAATTATATAAGACCATATAATCCGGCAAGCTATTTATAAACTCTTCGCTTTTTTGAGGCAAATAGACATAATTCAAATCCAACAACTTGAAAATATGCCGCGCCATCGTATTGCCACGATCTTGCCATATATAACTCCATCCGCCCGACAAGATAGCTCTTGTATATTCCGGACGCTTCTGCAGATTATAACTCACCTTGGCCTCTGTGGAAGCTCGCAATCGACGGCGAAAGTCTCGACTCAAAAAAGGGAATAAAAAACGCGGAAACAACATAGAGCCTTCAGCTCCAAATTCCCAATAACTACCCAAACCGCTCGCCTTATCTCCCGATAATGCCTCATAAGCGCCTCTCACGCGAGCTGAAAAGACCTCCGAGCCCCTGAACAGATTACGATGCTGATAGTTTAAACTTGAGGCGAAACCAAAATCTCCAGCCGAGTTCGTCCCCTCCAAATCTACTCCAACCGTATTGATCTTGGCGGGAGATGTCAAAATAAAACAATTCAATTTCATCGTATCCCGCTCCTCCAACTCAGAGAAGCGAATATTCACATTCCGTAAAGAACGCAACGTAGCGAACGCCGAATAGGTCTGCTCTACATTATACTCACTAAACAATTGCCCCGGACGTATATATGTGCTTTTACGCAAAATGCTCGGACGAATGCTTTTGCCATGGCGGCCATAGACAATATTAACCCCCTGACTGACCATCGTGTCTGTGGGCATAAAACGAGCGTCGTCTCCTATTCCCATCGGATTATAATCCGTCAAAATAGTCACATCCTTTATATAGTATTGGCGATGTGGCTGCTCTTCCACCGATCCATCCGGCAAGACCTTCCGATAAGGCTTAAGAGACATATCCAAATCAACAATATTCTTATTATAAGAGCTATCCGCCACATAACCCAGATAATCCCTATTAAAGGCATAATACCCATTCCAACGAAGCAATGTCGTTATGCGCTCCCGCTCTTTATCCAATATGTCGCGGTCGAACAATGTCCCTTCCTCCACCAAACGATTATATTCTTCTTGTGACGATCGAAAGGCTGCCGCCAAAGGAGAGCGATGTGGGGCTTTTAAATGAGCGATGCTATCTATTTTCGCATCTGGCAAACTCATTTTGTAGTTACGAATACGATAAGGATCGTTCGACTTTATCCGATAAGTCACAATCGCCTTTCTATTCCGTGAAGTATCTATTTCCGCAACAACGTCCGCATGAACATACCCTTTATTTATAAAAAAACGCTTCAATTCCAATGCGGACTGTTCCACTAATGTCGTATCTAAAATAACCGGAGGCTCACCTATTTTCCGCAATTTTTTATTTATCCATCTCTTCTCGTTTCTGCCAGACCAATCATAAACAAACAGCTGCCACTTCATCAAACCAAAAACCTTAAAATTAGGCTGTTGACGAAGATAAGAACGCAAATCAGCGGACTTATAATATTTATTATCTGAAACAATCTCAACCTTATCCAACAAATAATTTCCTTCAGGTACAAACTTCGTTGTACTGCAAGAAACCAAAGAGAACAAAACACAAATAAGGCTATATATATATATGGAGCGATTCATTATCCCATGTTATTTACGATCACAAATGTACTGGAATTTAAAGAATTTACCGTACTTTTGTTTTGTAAAAAAGAACTAAGATGCTAAGTAAGAACAAAATCAAATATATACATTCACTAGAATTAAAAAAGTTTCGAACAGAAAATAACGCTTTTGTGGCCGAAGGCAATAAGCTTGTAGGCGATATGCTATCCGCTTTTGAATGTAAACTATTAATAGCGACTTCCGATTGGCTTTCTTCACAAAAAGACATTCCGGCCAAAGAGATAATTATCGCAGAAAATGATGACATCCGAAAAGCCGGTTTCCTCAAAAATCCACAAGATGTATTAGCTGTTTTTAAGCGACCCTCTTGGGATATCTCTAGCATAACCCCTAAGAAAGAGTTAGTTTTGGCATTAGATGGCGTACAAGATCCCGGCAACTTAGGAACAATTATCCGACTAGCAGATTGGTTTGGCATCTCACATATCATATGCAGTAAAGACACGGCAGACGCATTCTCACCTAAGACTGTGCAAGCCACTATGGGCGCTTTGGCCCATGTCAAAATCTATTATACAGACTTGATTGATTTCCTTCAGAAACAAGCAGAACGCAACATTCCGCTATATGGTACTTTTCTAGATGGAGAGAATCTATACGAGAAAGATTTTTCGAACCATGGAATATTAATCATGGGAAACGAAGGTAATGGCATACGCCCGGAAATAAAGGCTTTGGTTAATGAGAAATTGTATATTCCAAATTATCCACAGGGAAAAGAGACCTCAGAGTCGCTCAATGTAGCCATCGCCACCGCTGTAATCTGTGCCGAATTTCGCCGACGTCAAAGGAATCCCTGTTAAATGATATATAACAACGGGCATCCCTTGTTTAACCCTATTCGACAAGTCTTTTCCTCTTAACAACGCCTCCCGAAAGGTCGGCACAGGATCTAAAACAGAAGCCGGAAACAAAACGCCATCATAAAAGGCCGTTCCGGCTATCTCTTCACGCAATGGATAAACGCCACAAAAGCACCCCGCATCATCAAGCTCTATATAATGAAGCCTACAAACCTCATCTTTATACCAAATATAATGAGCGGCTACTCGTCTCATAGGTTATCCTTGCCATAATTATATTTCACCAGACTCAAGCTATCTACATAGACCTTATAATAAGAAGAATCACCCTGATTCATATAAACGAAGCCATATACACGCTTGATCTGCTTGGTCGGGACTGTCTTTAATATCGCTTCATGATAACCATCTTTTAGGATCTTACTATTTGTCAAAACTGTAGTATCACCCTGATCCGCACAAACTCGAACCTCCAAGGCTTGAGGCTTTTTTGCGTCCAACCCCCAAACATGCATCCCTAAGACAAAGCTACTTCCAGAAGAATAACTCATGTCAGGACATATATCAAAAGTTACCCCATTAAATACCGACTTGGGATAAAAAGCCATAAACGAACGTCTAGGCCATATATTTACAGAATCGCGAGTAGACTCGGGAAGCGCATTGGCTTGAACATCACCCAAATCACCGATCCGTTTATTTAAGTCCGCTAATACACGATCATAAACACCCATATAAATATCCAAATTACGACCGTACCATACTAACGAACTATCATAAACAGCTTTCGTGATTTTATGCTTACGAAACACGGATTGGTACAACGCTAATTTCATCGTATCCGACTTATATGTTCCATAGTTGCCATTCACCATAGCTTCTGCCAGCAACATATCAGTCAATACACTCTGCATCTTTTTCTCCGACAATATGCCATCAGGCACTTTACTGCAAGACACCAATAGCACAAAGGCGAATATCATCACACCATATACCCGCAATATTCTTCGCATTATTTATTTTCTTTCGAAAGACTAATCGACAAAATATGTCGATAAAATATTAATACTAAAAAGACCCCAACACAAATAGCGGAGTCCGCCAAATTAAAAATAGGACGAAAGAATACAAACTCTTCACCACCCCATATAGGAAGCCAATTCGGCAACACTGTATCTATCAAAGGAAAGTAAAACATATCCACTACTTTCCCATGTAACCACGAGGCATATCCCCCGCCCTCAGGCATAAAAGTCGCGATCTGCCCAAAACTATGATCAAAGACCACACCATAGAATATTGAATCAATTATATTACCTACGGCTCCCGCAAAGATCAATGAGATACAAGCAATAAAGCCAAATTTATAATTTTCCTTAATCAACTTATACAAATAATATCCAATGAATGACACAGCGACAATACGAAAAACAGACAGGAATAACTTTCCTATCACCTCTATACCAAACGCCATGCCGGGGTTTTCCGTAAAATAGAGATAAAACCAAGGAGTTATCTCTATACTTTCATGCAATTGCAAATGTGTCTTGATCCAAATTTTCAGTGCCTGATCAAGAATAAGGAGCAGCATTATGATCAACACCGCTCCCCAGCCTTTAGAACATCTCATTTACTTTGTGCCTCCTTGTTTTGCTTCGATACAAAGTGTAGCATGTGGCACCGCACGAAGCCTCTCCTTCGGTATCAGTTTCCCTGTCTCGCGACAGATACCATAAGTCTTATTTTCTATACGAACCAATGCCGCTTGCAAATTTTGAATAAACTTCATTTGACGTTGCGCCAAGCGACCGGCCTCCTCTTTCGACAATGTAGAGGCACCCTCTTCCAACACCTTAAATGTCGGAGACGTATCCGCCACGTCATTTCCATCGGAATTAGTAATCCCCGAACGCAACAATTCATAATCTCTTTTCGCTACCTCTAACTTCTCCAATATAATAGTGCGAAACTCTTCCAGCTCAGCGTCTGAATATCTTGTTTTTTCACCCATGGTTATAATATGTTTAGGTTCAACAATCCATTAAAAACTAAAAGAAGAATTAAGAATGATTATAAGAAACGTCCCTTTCCCTCTTTGCATGGCAAAGATAACATAATTATCGTTTTCTTATAATTTCATTCTTAATTCTTCCCAAAGAACTATATACCTATCAAGCTTTCTCGATCTTTACCATCAACGTAAAATCTTCAAAATCCAGTTCAGTGGCGTCACTTATCGCCTCATCCATAATTTCGATAGACTCTGCTAACACTTGATTGGAGATATAATCTTTATAATCTTGAATAGCCGCATCCATCTCTTCTTGAGACAATATTGATATATGAATCTTATCCGTAATATCAAAGCCGCTACTCTTTCTTAAATTCTGAACACGATTAACCAATTCACGCGCCAATCCCTCTTTACGCAAATCATCTGTTACCGTAATATCCAACGCAACAGTCAAACGACCTTCATTCGCGACTAACCAACCCGGAATATCTTCAGAAATAATCTCAACATCCGCACGCTCCAAAGAGACCTCTTGTCCGCTTACTGTCAAAGAATATGCGCCAAACTTCTCAAAAGAGTTTATATCATCTTGACTCATCTCTTGAATAGCGGCAGCCAAGGCTTTCATAATCTTGCCATAACGCGGGCCTAATTTCTTAAAATCGGGCTTAATCTTCTTCACTAAGATTCCAGCGGTGTTATCGACAAACTTAAGCTCTTTCACGTTCACCTCATTCAAGATCAAATTCTTCACAGCCTCTATGCTGCTTTGCTGATGAGCGTCAACAACCGGAATCATCACTGTATGCAACGGCTGACGAACTTTAATGTTCACTTTGCGACGAAGAGCTAACACCATAGAAGAAACATCTTGCGCCATCTGCATACGCTCTTCCAAATCTTTATCGATCTTAGAGTCATCACATACCGGGAAATTTGACAAATGAACAGATTCCACGTTCTCACGCCCTGTCACAACAGTCAAATCCAAGAATAAACGATCCGCATAGAACGGAGCGATCGGAGCCATCAATTTAGCGACAGTCTCCAAGCAAGTATATAATGTTTGATAAGCGGATAGTTTATCTTCTGTCATACCACCACCCCAAAAACGGCGACGGTTCAAACGAACATACCAGTTACTCAAATTATCATTTACGAAATCTGAGATAGCACGTCCTGCACGAGTTGGCTCATATGTATTCAAGTAATTATCTACATCTTTTACCAAGCTGTTCAATAAAGACAAGATCCAACGATCAATCTCCGGACGTTTTGCCCACTCAACATCAGGCTCCGTATAATTGAAGCCATCCACATTCGCATACAGTGCGAAGAATGAATAAGTATTATATAATGTACCAAAGAACTTACGACGAACCTCTTCTATTCCATCGATATCAAACTTGATGTTATCCCAAGGAGAAGCATTCGTAATCATATACCAACGCAAAGGATCTGAGCCATACTTCTCGATTGTAGAGAATGGATCGACCGCATTTCCCAAACGCTTAGACATCTTATTTCCATTCTTATCCAAAACCAATCCATTTGACACTACAGCCTTATAAGCTACACTGTCGAAGATCATAGAGCCTAACGCATGTAAAGTAAAGAACCATCCACGAGTTTGATCTACACCTTCAGCGATAAAATCAGCCGGATAGATTGAACGATTGTCAAAAGCCTCCTTGTTTTCAAATGGATAATGAATCTGCGCATATGGCATCGCACCTGAATCAAACCATACATCTATCAAATCTGACTCACGTTTCATAGGCTTACCTGACTCTGATACCAAAACAACATCATCAACATAAGGACGATGCAAATCTATCTTGTCATAGTTTTCCTTCGTATATTCACCAGGTTTAAAGCCTAATTCCTTATATGGATTCTTCTCCATCAATCCAGCCTTAACAGATTTCTCGATTTCATTGTATAATTCTTCGACAGAACCGATACATTTCTCATCGCTACCATCTTCTGTACGCCAAATAGGCAACGGAGTACCCCAATAACGGCTACGGCTTAAATTCCAATCTTGTAGATTTTCCAACCACTTGCCAAATCGACCGCTACCCGTGCTCTGAGGCTTCCAGTTGATTGTATTGTTCAACTCAATCATACGCTCTCTACAAGCGGTCGTACGAATGAACCAGCTATCCAAAGGATAATATAATACAGGCTTATCTGTACGCCAACAATGCGGATAATTATGGACATGCTTCTCGATCTTGAACACTTGATTTTGAGACTTCAACATCATGCAAATCTCAATATCCAATGTCTCATCCTTATCCGTCTTTGTCTCATCATACGCATTCTTGACAAACTTACCTTGCCATGGATCATAATCCGCCGCATTCATTTGATTTTGCACGAATTCAGAATCCAAGTCTTCCAGCTTGTAGAATTTACCAGTCATATCGACCATCGGACGCATATTTCCATCCTTGTCTAACAACATCAAAGGAGGAACGCCAAAAGTCTTAGCTACACGATTATCATCCGCACCAAAAGTCGGAGCGATATGAACGATACCCGTACCATCTTCTGTCGTAACGAAATCACCAGTAATCACACGGAAAGCTCCTTCACCCGGATTTACCCAAGGAATTAGCTGCTCATATTTCATTCCTGCCAATTCCGAGCCTTTCCATTCTGCCACAACCTTAAACGGCACTAATTTGTCACCTTGCTTATAATCAGACAAAGACAACTCCGCCGCCTTTGGATTAAAATAAGAGGACAACAAATCTTTAGCGATAACAGCTGTCATAGGAATTCCCGTATAAGGATTATACGTTTGTACTGCTAAATAGGTAATATTTGGTCCTACACACAATGCCGTATTTGAAGGCAATGTCCAAGGAGTAGTAGTCCATGCCAAGAAATAAGGATCTCCAAATTGAGTCATTTCCGGCTTAGGATCTAAAATACGGAACTGAGCCGTACAAGTAGTATCTTTCACATCACGATAACACCCTGGCTGGTTCAACTCATGTGTACTTAAACCTGTTCCAGCAGCTGGAGAATACGGCTGTATAGTATAACCTTTATATAAAAGTCCTTTTTTATATAGCTCTTTCAACAAGAACCACAATGTTTCAATATAACGATTATCGTAAGTAATATATGGATTTTCCATATCAACCCAATAACCCATCTTTTGTGTAAGATCTTCCCACTCTTTCGTGAATTTCATCACGTTCTTACGACAAGTCGCATTATATTCCGCAACAGAGATCTTCTTACCAATATCTTCCTTTGTAATGCCTAATGCCTTCTCAACGCCTAGCTCTACTGGCAATCCATGTGTATCCCAGCCCGCTTTTCGATTAACCAAGAAGCCTTTCATGGTTTTATAACGGCAGAATATATCTTTAATAGAACGTGCGATGACATGGTGAATACCGGGCATACCATTCGCAGAAGGTGGTCCCTCATAAAAGACAAATGAAGGATGGCCCTTTCTTGTTTCAAGACTCTTATGGAAGATGTCTCCATCTTTCCATTGCTTTAGCACCTCTTTATTTATGTTTGATAGGTCAAACTTAGAATATTCGGTAAATTTTTTACTCATATCGCGATATATTTATCTTGCTTCAAAAAATTGTCGCAAAGTTAATGTATACTTTCCAAATTGACAATATAGGTTCTTTTAAAAACGAGCTCTACAACCCTCTTAAGTACAGGATTAAACATGTTATGAGAATCTATTCTCCAAATGCTATCACTTTCTTTACCACAAAAGAGCCTCCAACCTTTATCAATTGCTCTTTTGTCATATTTATAGCTTTACACAATTCCTTTCGAAAGATATTTACTATTTTCGCGAACAAAAGCACATAAAAACAATGAAAGTTATTGATCTGATAAAAAATAGTAAAAGCACCGCTTTCTCTTTCGAGATATTGCCTCCTCTAAAAGGAAATAGCATCCAAAAAGTATATCATGTCATTGATAAACTACAAGAGTTCGACCCCCAATATATTAATATCACCTCTCATCATAGCGAATTCATCTATAAGACTTTGCCAGACGGTAGCTTTCAGAAAGTAAACATACGTAAACGTCCCGGATCTGTGGCTATCGCCTCCGCTATTCAAAACAAGTATGGAATTCCCGCCATACCTCACATTATTTGCAAGGGATTCACCAAAGATGAAACAGAATATGCACTTATTGATCTCAACTTTTTAGGAGTAAACAATCTTTTACTGCTGAGAGGTGACGTCAAGACATTAGAAGCTTCACAACAAGACAGCCAACTCTATCATGAACACGCGACAGACCTGCAACAACAAGTGAATCGTTTTAACGAGGGCATCGCACTTGATGGATCAAAAATAGAAGGTATCGAAACGCCCTTCTCCTATGGCATGGCATGCTATCCCGAAAAACATGAAGAAGCTCCCAATATGGAATCTGATATCTTTTTCCTCAAGGAAAAAGTCAAAAATGGAGCTGAATACCTTGTGACCCAAATGTTCTTTGACAATGAGAAATATTACACATTCGTAGACCGTTGCCGTAAAGAAGGCATCAATGTCCCTATTATTCCCGGTATTAAACCGATCGTATTCAAGAACCAGCTAACAGTACTTCCCAAAATCTTCCGTACGGAAATACCAGAGCCCTTCGCCATGGAACTAAGGAAATGCAAGGATGACAACGAAGCTAAAGAAATAGGTATCGAATGGAGTATACAACAATGCAAAGATTTGATCGCTCATGGCATACCAAGCTTACATTTTTATACGATGATGGCTTCTGACAGTGTTTATAGAATAGCGAAAGAAATATATTAATTTTAGGATAATACATGGTTTTTAGCGATATATAACATATATTTGTCACTGAAACATTAAGTACATAAAAATGAAATATATATTGTTTATTGGATTTGATCTATTAATGTATCCCTTTTTGCTTATATTTTTCATCTGCCATGAAACTTATCACACAAGCAAACGGCTCCTTTTTCATCATGCGTAAAAAGGATACTTACATTTTATCAATTCGGTTCTAAAACATAACTCATAAAAAAGGTGACATTCTCATTTTTAAGAACGTCACCTTTTTTATTTCTTCTACGCAGTGATCTTTTGCCATCTTAATACTTTTACGTACTTTCGTTTTGATATTTTTACCAGAAACAAAAAATCACATGTATTTTAAAGATATTATCGGACAAGAAGAGGTAAAAGAATTACTAAAACAATCTGCACGCACGGGCGTTGTACCCCATGCGCAATTGTTTACAGAGAGTGGAGGAGCAGGCGCTTTTCCATTAGCCATAGCTTATGCTCGCTACTTGAATTGCACCAATCGTAGCGATACGGACGCTTGTGGGCACTGTCCTTCTTGTTTGAAATATGACGAAATGGCACATCCGGACCTTCATTTCGTTTTTCCTATTGTCGCGAAAAAAGAGAAGAAAAAAATCATATGCGATGATTATCTTCCTGAATGGCGTAGTTTCCTCAAAGAGAATACCTACTTCACCATGGATAATTGGTTAGATAAAATAGACGCCGGTAATTCTCAAACGCTTATATACGCAGAAGAAAGCAATCAAATCATACATAAACTAAGTTTAAGGATATACGAAGCGCACTATCGTATCTTGATTGTTTGGCTACCCGAGAAAATGCACCCCGCTTGCGCCAACAAATTATTAAAGATCATAGAAGAACCACCTATGAACACGGTTATTCTTATGATATCAGAAGCGCCAGACCTTGTATTGGGTACAATCTTATCACGTGCACAGCGTATCCCTATCCGACCAATAAAAGACGAGGCATTAGCTAAAGCGCTAACAGATCGATATGGACTCACTTCCGATGACGCCAAACACGTGGCTCATCTTGCATGCGGAAACTTTTTACACGCTCAAGAAGAAATCAGCGTAAATGAGGAGAAACAATTTTTTCTCGAGCAGTTCAAGACTATGATGCGAAACTCATGGGCTAAAAATGTAAAAGGAATGAAAAATATGGCAGAAATGATGGCGGGAATTGGACGTGAACGACAAAAAAATTTCCTCAATTATTGCCAACACCTAATACGAGAGAATTTCGTTTATCAATTTCAAGCACCTGAGTTAAACTACATGAACAGAAATGAGGCGAGCTTCTCCATCAAATTCTCACCCTTTGTCAATGAAAGAAACGTCATAGAGTTAATGGATGAGTTAGAGAAAGCTGAATATCATATAACACAATATGTAAATCCCAAAATGGTATTTTTTGATCTATCGTTAAGAATCACTGTCTTGATCAAGAAATAAATAAGGATTGGAAATACAAGTCATCAATCTTGGTTTCCAATCCTTAACTTTTAATCAATTGATCTTCTTTTTTGTACTTTTCAATGGAACATCGTGTTCCTCTTCCATATAAGAAGGTCCATGTTTTTTCCCCGGCTTTTTAGGCTTTTTATTTCCTGCAGCTCCCATGATTAAATCTCCTTTATAAATTAATTATACAATTGTGTTATTAAGTAACGGCATTGCCTTCCTCTTCACGAGGCATGACACACGCATTTATATTTCTTCAAATAGCGTGCCAATACGGCAGTCCCCGTGTTAAACTTATTGAAAAATATTACGGACACACATTATATTGTATGAATGTATCTCCACAACAACAAAAGCCAACCTCGCTTTGCGGCTAAGAGAGAATATTCTCTTATCTTTGACAGCTATAAAATTACTAAACAATATGAATTACGGATTCGTTAAAGTTGCGGCTGCCATTCCACATGTAAAAGTGGCAGACTGCTTTTATAATATCCAGCAGATCGAGAGCTTGATGCGAAAGGCTTCGCAACAAGATGTACAGATAATCTCTTTCCCCGAACTAGCTGTAACTTCTTACACATGTATGGATCTTTTCTCACAAGAGATCTTATTACGCAACGCAGAAAAGGCACTTCTTGAATTAGTAACCAACACAACTGATTTAGATCTTTTAGCTATCGTAGGTTGTCCTCTTCTATCAGGCAATCAACTCATCAATGCTGCCGTAGTATTCCAAAGAGGAGAAATATTAGGAGTCGTTCCTAAAAGCTATTTGCCTAGTTACAAAGAGTTTCAAGAAGAACGTTGGTTTACCGCATCTGCCGATTTGCAACAAAGTATGATCATGATCGGCAACAGAGAGATTCCATTAGATGGTTATCAAATTTTTGAATACGATCAAGTTCGCATCGGAATTGAAATATGCGAGGACCTATGGGTTCCCATTCCTCCAAGTTCCGAATTAGCCATGCAAGGAGCCAACCTTATCTTCAATCTTTCAGCAAGCAACGAGCTAATAGGAAAAAATACATATCTTCGCTCTTTAATATGTCAACAATCAGCACGCTGCATCGCCGGATATATCTACACATCTGCCGGCTTTGGCGAATCAAGCACAGACTTAGTCTTCGCAGGAAACGCCTTTATCGCTGAAAATGGGACACTGCTGAATGCCTCTGAGCGATTCTCTATGGAAGAACAATTGATCATCAGTGAAATTGATATACAAAACTTACAAAATGACCGTAGAGTAAACAATAGTTTCATGCGTGGCTTCATAAACAACAACCTAGATAATGGCACAGTCATTCCATTTAGTTTACCCAATCGTATCTTAGAACTAACACGCTCTATCGATCCACATCCATTTATACCTTCCGGCAACGCTTTAAAGGAAAGATGCGAAGAAATTTTGCACATCCAAGTTGCAGGACTAGCCAAACGTGTTCTACACGCTCATACGCAAACAGCGGTTGTTGGTATATCCGGCGGGCTAGACTCAACGCTTGCGTTATTAGTAACAGTCATGACTTTTGACGCTCTAAAAATTCCAAGAGAAAAAATCATAGGTATCACTATGCCTGGATTCGGCACAACAGACCGCACTTATACAAACGCTTGCGATTTAATTCGCTCTTTAGGGATAACTTTAAAAGAAATCTCAATAAAAGAGGCCTGCATCCAACATTTCAAAGATATCGCTCATGACATCAATATCCATGATGTTACTTATGAAAATAGCCAAGCCAGAGAGCGCACACAGTTATTGATGGATGTAGCAAATCAAACAAACGGCTTAGTAATCGGAACAGGAGACCTTTCAGAACTTGCATTAGGTTGGGCCACATATAATGGCGACCATATGTCTATGTATGGCGTAAATGGCAGTATTCCTAAAACTCTAGTTAAATATTTGGTAGAATGGGTAGCAAACAATCAAGTAGACGAGCAATCACAAAAGACCTTACTAGACATCGTTGATACACCTATTAGCCCTGAGTTGATCCCCGCAGATGAAAATGGAGATATTAAACAAAAGACAGAAGATTTAGTCGGTCCATATGAACTACACGACTTCTTTTTATACCATTTCTTACGTTATGGAGCTTCTCCATCTAAAATATATTTCCTCGCTAAATGCGCTTTTAAAAAGACATATGATCAAGAGACCATAAAAAAATGGCTTAAAACATTCTTCCGTAGGTTCTTCCAACAACAATTTAAACGTAGTTGTTTACCTGACGGACCCAAAGTCGGCTCTGTTAGCTTATCTCCTAGAGGTGATTGGAGAATGCCTAGTGACGCAATGGCGACCTTATGGCTTGATGAAATTGATCAATTACAATGATTTTTATTCATTATCATAGCTAAAAAAGAGGGGCTACGCAAATCTTAAAAAGCATAGCTCCTCTACTCTTTATACCGGTATTCGTTTTCTTATAATTGATACTTCCAGCCATTCATTTGAGCAAACTTAATCAAACTGAGTAATCACTCGACGCACCCTTGTAAAACTATCATGATCTTTCTCCAACTTATAAATATGCTTATAAGATAACGCATCTTGCTCAGTGGGTGATCCATTAATCAAAAAGATATCACGATCATTAGCGAACTTCAAAATACCTGCCACATTATTAGGATGCAACTTTCCTATCTCATCCATCATACAATGAAGTTTGAAATCAGAAAATGCGACAGAAGCATTTCGCTTAAAAACATCTAGCAACATGATATTCACCATAGATTTCACCAAAATATCTGTACCTTCTGATCCTACATTCGTTAATCGCTCCACAAAACCCGTATCATTTTTATTTTCCACAACACGAAATTTCAAGTCAAAGAAGTCTGACAATCGAATTAAATTGCCGGAATAACTCTCCATCGACTTAATTAATTCACGCAACAAAACAATCGCTTTTTCACGAATCGTTGAGTCATCGCCTGCCGACGCAAATAGATTATCTTCCAAATCCCAACTATATTCCTCATTAAACCGTCTTATCTCCTTCAGAAGGTTTACGATCTTGTTTTGACTGGAATCGATACGCATTTCTATGCATTGAATAATACCTACAAAATTTTTCTCTTTGAAATTCGCATTAATCCGTTCTACCACGCTACGGATATTACCTTCTTGAGACATCATACTCTTAGTATCAACCGTTATTTGACGGAAGATGTCAGAATTACGAGTATTTACACGCGATTGATACTCCGTGATCTTATCCTCATCAATAAAATCCTTTAAATCATTAGCAAAATCAAGATATTCTTGATCACTCGTAAATGTTGTCTTAAACGCAAACATATTTTCTTCCGAGAAATTCCCGACATAAGCAATAATCTCTCCTCGCAAATCAGAAAATTTTCGAGACTGCTCCGATATGCAAATCGTAATCTCACGTACTAATGAACGACAATCACCGCAAGCTTCTATCCGATTCATTGAAGCGAAAATAGCTTCTCTCGATTTAAACCAATCCAATAAAGTAGAACGATGATATTCATCTCTATTTTCCAAAGCTTTCCGATTCTGCTCCTTCAAATCTTTCAATGCAATATCAATCTTTGCTATCTCTTGATTTACCTCCTGCAAATTTTTACGTAACAACTCTTGCTCTTGGGCGATAATCCTTTTCAAGCGCTCACTCTCTGACTGCCAATCTGATACTCGATCCAATATTTCTCGTTTATCTTTCAAATACTCTATCACCAAAGCCTTTGCCTCATTGATAAATCTTATCTCTTGCTCTATATAAGCAAGACGAGCCTGAATATCTTCTAAACGTTTTGGATCACCACCACTAGCTATCAAGCTTTCAAATTGCTCTCTATCATATCCAGCCTTACGCTCATCCAACTCAGCCTTCTTGTGAGCCAACTCCGCTTTAGTAGCCTCTACCGCTTCATTCCGCTCTTTATCGAACCTCTCTAACTCATCTTTCTCCCGAATATCAATCTCTTGCAATTCTTCAATCAAACGAGATTTAACAGCCTCTATTTCTGTTTGTTTCAATGATAAATCAGCCTCTGAACGAACCAATTCTTCCTCTACACGCCCTATTTCATCTTGATGCAAACGAGAGACCTCTTCACGTAACACGACCAAACGAGACTCATCTTCTTTTTTTCTTATCTCCAACTGTTCTAGTTCGTATTCGACATGATAAATATCGTCTTTAATAGGTTTAACCGTCGCTTGATATTGCTTACGCAAATTTTCCTTTGCCTGTTCCAAATCTTGACTTGCGGTAGCTAAAAAACGTTGTATGTCATCTCGCTTCTTTTCCGCATCTTGCCTTTCAGCCAAATAATCATCTTTCGTCTTTACATTTCGATGTACAGCAGGAACAAAACGAATGCCATAAAAACTATCACCCTCATCCAATTCCGCCTCAAACTTCTTCCCATAAAGTAAGCGCTCATCACAAACCTGTCCGATGGTTTGCTCCCACCCTGGTTTATTTTCAGAAAGCCAATTGAAAAAACTGTCCTTTTGGTTATCCAAGAATTCACTTAACTCCTCTATTTTCGCAGCCAACGCATCAAGCTTCACACCATTAGAATCAGATAATTTCATAAAATCATCATCCAAATGCCGCTCCGCATTTTCCATCTCCTTGGTTTGAAAATTTAGCTCATATTTCAATTCTCGAATCTTCAACTCCAAACTTTTTCGCTCCGTATCATAACGAGCTACTCTCACTTTCAATGCCTCTAGTTCGTCAGAAGATAGCACCTGTCCACGCAATGCCTTAATACGCATCTTTATTTCGGCAATTTCCGCAGTAGACTTTTCTCTTTCTTGTTGCCACCTCTCCGTATCCTTCGAAGCTACACGTCGTACATCTTCTCTTAAATCACGATAATAAGCCCTACGATCTTCACGACGAACATTAATATCCGCTTCTATTTGTAACAACTGCTTTTGGCATTCATTTTCAAAACCTGCCAATTCATTCTTCAAATTCGCAAGTAAATTTGCGTGCAAAACAGAGGCTTCTTTATTTTTTGAAGATAATATATTTTTCTCTATCTCCAACGAGTCTCGCTCTTTCCTCAAAATTTCCAGCTTATCACAACGCTCTATCAAGAAGTCGATATTCTTCTCAACATAAAATTTCCGCTTAGATTCCGCCTCAGATAAAGCATTATTTAACACGGCTAACTCACCGTCCATCTTTGCTGTTTTACCTTTTGATTCTGCATCCAGCCCATCTCTACGACGAAAACAATCCGCACGAGATACCTCTAACTCATGAATATCATGTGTCAACTTAGGCAAAATACTTTCTGTAGCCAAATATGCGCCACGTAATTGACGACAAAGGTCATTCACCCGCAAATCACGCCTACGAATATCATCAGACAAAGAGACAATACTATCCGCTTTTCTCCTCATCTTTGAATCCCGAAACACGCTAATATCATTTAATTGAGACTCAAAACCAGAAAGATGACTACGATAGCGACTTAAATCAATCGCACCATTCTCTTCATTCAATGAAGAAATAATCGTTTGCTTGATATAATCCGCTTCCAAACGAGAATTCAGCAACACGTTTTGGATGGTACGAATCATATTTTGATAAGCACCACCTTCCATCAACGAATAACAGGAGTAATCACGTTTATTATCTGAATTTCCATACAAGATATTACGATATTCCTCGTATGTAGAAATAGCGCCACTATATTTAACTCCATTTTTATCCAACACCGAACGAATACGATCCGAAGAGTAAGGAGCTCCATTTTCATCAATAAATAGATCTGGGCGATAAGGGGAAGAAATAAAACGATAGCAAATACGATTCATTGTTTTGTAACTAAAAACAGTAAACCAGCTATCATCTCTCGCCACCTCATAAATAATAGACGAATCCGCATAAGGAAAATAATAATCTTGATACGACTTTTTTTCCACAGGTATTCCTAGCTTTTGCGTATCTGCATTATAAAAGAAAAGTATTGCACGCAAAATCGTACTCTTCCCTACTCCCTGCGTACCTATTAAGTGTATATTTCCATCCAGTTGCACCTCTGAATAACGAATAGCCGCACTGTTAATAAACACTATCTTATTGAGATATCTCATCTTCATTCTTTATATTTATACTATTGACCATCTTCGTTAGATAATCCCACGAAGAAAGCACTTTCCACGTACCATTCATATCACTCACACATTCCAAGAAACCCTCTTTTGCCATTTTATCCAAAATAGCGTCCAAAATATCTTTCCGTTTCTCCTTACCTCCTGCATGTTTCTTTAATCCATCCAACTTCATCTCCAAATCCATATCAATACGAGAACGCACCAATATCTCAGCGGGAGAGAAAGTAAAACCAGGACCAAAGACCGAATCGTAAGTACAAAAGAAATCCATTATATCAATCCAAGCGAAAAAACGCTGTAATTTCTGTTCTAATGTAGATCGAGGCTCCTTACGAGAGAAATAGAAATAACCATTCCCTCGCTCCAATACAAAATTTATATAAGAGAAATAATCTCGTAATACCTCAAAATAATCCTCTACTATAGAAAAAAGAATCTTTAACTCCTTTACGCTCGTATTTGAGCACAAGAAATTACCCCGCGACAAATAATCATAAATCTGTGCGATTTGTACAGGCAATACATCTATCATCCTATGTTAGTTTTGTCTTTTTTTAAAATAATAGCATATTCAACAGGCCCTTCGTGACCAAATCGATCTGTTATAGAAAGCTCATCTTCATAAAGAGATAGCATACGACAAAATAGCGTAACCTTCGCGTCAAAATCCATTACACGATTATAATCATAACCCATTATAAAAGAGAAAAGATCCATGTCTTCTTTATAAAACAGATCCATCATCTTACGAGTATTAATAGCCGCTTCTCCAACCTCTTGACTTTTCATCTGCTCAGCAGAAATAAGGCCTAACTCTTGACGTTGAATCACACGGTCAGGACGCACACCTTCCACTACTTTTAGAATCACATCCAACGCCTCATCTGTTTGCAAATAAGGAATCGATACTTTAAATAGAGTTGGCTGTACACCTTCTAAAACTATCGAACGCTCTGATGCCACAACTTCCTCTACATTCGTATTTTCCCGCAATTCAAATTGCTCTCTAAGATATTTTATTTTTCGCAGCTTTCGTGTAAACCCAACTTGAGTGCGAATTTGATTTAAATACTCAATAATATCTTGCTGTGAATGGATCAGACTATGTCCCGCACTTAATAATTCTGTCTTTAACTCTCTCGCAATAGTAAGCAACTCCTCATCAGGTACCAGGTTGAAAAATGAAGTACGCTCCGGATCCAGCAAACGATCCATCTCCATTATTAAACGATCTATCTCTATGCGTTTAGCATCCAAATTCTCCAGCTTAGCTATTTTCACCTTATAACTAGGCTCATTCTTAAACGTATTATCAATTACACGTTGCAAAGAGATAACATTACGCACCAATATTTTTCCAATCTTTCTGAGATTTGTTTTAACAGAGCGTAAATAACCCAACTTTCGCAACTCATCATCTTCTTTACTATAATAATCTATTAATTGATATACCAGCTGAATATTTTCATCAATAACAGATGTCGAGATCTCCTCATTCGCTTCCAATAGCAACTCAAAAAAAGACAAATAGTGATCATCCATCTCAAGATAAGGTCCATTCTTTCGAATCACCTCACGCTCTATCAAGATATTTAACTTATTCTCATCTATTATATCTAAAGCATAATCATAACGAAAAGGTAACGATTTCCGTTTCTCAAACAAAACCTCTAAAAGATCTTTTCCTAAGTTGAGCGTATTTGTTATATGGGGTATTGAGTTATATATATACATCCTAAAAATTTAAGATCGCAAAGGTAATGAATTTTCATCTTTGATCAGCAGGATAGACAATACCTAACTGCCTACGTACCTCATCTATAATTTCTAATGTCACCAATGAATTTAAATGGCTATTGATTGATGATTCTCGCTTTCCTGCTTGTATGAGATTAATAAATTCTGATACCTCAAAATAATATTCATCTTTTTCTGTAGTAACACTGATATCTTCTTTCACCGCTTCCGGACCTTTACCAGAAGCAGGAGCTAAACGAGGCGAGAAATTTACCTTGCGAATGATATTTACCCGATCTAATGTCAAATTACCATCTTCTCCTTGAATCTCTGTCGGCAAAGAAGAATTGGCTATCTTGGAATATAATACCGTCGCATTCATATCTTCATAAAGGAAGTTTATTGCACCTTGACCATCTGCTCCAGAAGACAAAACAATACCTGTCGCATCAATCTTTTGAGGACGACCAAATAAAACAACCATTGGATAGATTGTATAAACCCCAATATCCATTATCGCACCATTTGACAAAGCCGGATTGAAAGCATTCAACACGATACCCTCTTTAAATTTATCATAACGTGATGAATATTGACAATAGCTAGAGAAATAACGACGAACTACACCGACACGATGTAGGTTCTCTCGTACCACTAAGAAATTAGGTGTCAATGTAGGTTTCATTGCCTCCATTAATGTTACATTATATTTTTTTGAAGCCGCTATCATTTCCTGTGCCTCCCGTGCATTCGAAGCTAAAGGTTTCTCACACAGCACATGCTTGCCATGACTCATACACAAAATACTTTGGGACGCATGAGCAAAATTAGGAGAAGCGATATAAACCGCATCTATCAATGAACTTTGGGCCATCTCTTCTAAAGACGTAAATGTATACGGTATTCCATATTTAGCAGCAAACTCATTTGCTCGCTCTTGTGTTCTTGAATAAACCGCAACTAACTCAAAACGTTCGTCTTGAGATGCGCCAGCTATCACCCAATCGGTTATAAAATTGGTACCAACTACACCAAATCGTATCTTACTCATCTCTATTCGCTATAATATTTTCATTCATTCGTTTACAAATGTACAAATTTATGCCTTACTGAAGACCTTTAAATATCAGTTCAACGATAACATCTTGCTTCGAACAGAATCATATAGCTAGAACATTCTTAAACACTCCGTCAAAATGTTATTGTATCTATAAAAAGAATATATTCAGGAACTTTTACGGTCAAAAAGTGTTCTCCTCATATAATTCTAAAATCGTTCTTTAAACTAAATCAAATATGAAAAGAATGTAAGTATTCGGCCAACTACAGGTATTAAACCTTTATATACAACAATAGCG
>CAUWMZ010000067.1:0-25043 GCA_963560035.1 uncultured Parabacteroides sp. | reverse complement strand
TTTTGATGGGTCAATTGGGAGTATAATAGTGGGTCAACAGGCTTTATATTTTCCAAGCGGTGAAACACATCGGTTTTCCAAGAAATTCTCACCATTACTCAAGTAATGATGTAGTAACTGAACGTTTGCGCTGTTTGTCTATATTCTGTTTTTCCTTGGCTTTCAGCCGAGGGAAAAATATAGCGTAACGATTAGCACATATTCAGCAGTTCGATAATCTGTTTCTTATAAGACAGGATGCCAAGAGAAACGCATTTATCCTAACTCCTAACTTTCACAACAATCACCCATGCCGAACAAGAGGGGCAACATGTAGCACGGCTCAGCAAGAGCTTTTCCGCTGAGCCGCTTCCTTTATCTCTCAACGATCAGAGACGACCCATTCAGCATCATAGATCTCCGTATTCGGCCTCTTATAATAAAGGTCTTTCACCTGCGGGACATTCACTAAATAGGTCTTTCCGCCCGTCTCCAATTTACGAGCCCTCAACCATGGATTAAAACGTTTCAAATCCGCATACGTAACACCATGCTCTTTCGCGAACTCTGCCAAATCCGGAATATCCTGATTCACCTCGACCTGAGCGGTTGCTATTGGCTTATAAAGATCTTGCGGACGCAACACGAAACCATATTTTGACGGATGCTCAAAAATCTGCTTGATAGCCATGATGCGATAGACATAGCGAGTGGTCTCCTCCACGAGCCACAGATCGAAAGAGCTGTCCACGTCTTGCTTGACCAATTCGCCCGATATGCGTCCCATTCCCGCATTATACGACGCGGCTACAGCAGCCCAATCGCCATATTTATTATAGGCTGCCTTCAAATAACGACAAGCCGCCTCTGTCGATTTCACCACATCACAACGCTCGTCCACTGTCAGCGTTATTGTCAAACCATAGTCCTTGGCCGTACCCGCCAACAGCTGCCACATACCAACCGCCCGTGCCGCAGAAGAGACCCTCGGGTCTAAATGGCTCTCTATGACCGCCAGATACTTAAAATCCTCAGGTATTCCATTCGCCCGCAAAATAGGCTCTATCACCGGGAAATAGCGGTTGGCCCGCTTAAACAACAACATCGTGGTAGCATGATAATACATGAAACTACTCAACTCCCTATCGAAAGACTCCCGCATATTATAACGAGTTATATCAATCTGCTTGCCACAAAAAGGAACCGATTCCGGTATCTCCGGTGAGCGAGTCCAAGATAAAAGAGTAGGATCGACCGCCCAATCTCGCTTCAAATCAGAGCCCATAGAAATACAAGCGGTCAAACAAACCGCCCCACCACACAAAAAGCTAATCAAGCTGTTTTTCAATATTTTCATTTCCATCTTTCGCCAAATTTTGATCCAAGAATTACTAACACTGTCATTCTCCGTAAAGCCTGTCATTCATCAAGGCCTCCCGCTTTCACATCCAATTTCCAGGAAATCCGCATACGGAGGTCTACGCGAATGTAACGATTTTTTCATGCGAAGACAATAAAAAACACAATCCATAAAATCACGAACAAAAGGCAATCCGCCACCCTGTTTTATGCGTCATTTCCGGAGATTTCATTACCTTTGCCCGAAAATAAAGCAGTAAATGAATAAGATCAGCCTATACACGTTAGCGCTCTTTTTGAGCCTATCAAGCGTCAATGTCCATTCGCAAGACAATCAAAGACAAAAAAGCGATATATTCTACCACACCATAGAGAGCGGACAGACTGTTTATGCCATCGCTACCATGTATGGTGTCAGCGTAGACGACATTTACAAGTTAAATCCGGGAAGCGAAGAGGGCATACAGTCCGGCTCTACACTACGCATTCCGCAAAAAAACCATTTGGAGATACCTTCATCCGAGAAAGCGGACAACTATCTCTATCATACCATACAACCCAAAGAGACGCTCTATTCTTTGTCCATCAAATACAATGTCCCGGCAACACGCATCATCGCAGCTAATCCAGGCTTATCTACCGAGACTTTCACGATTGGCAAAAATATCCGTATCCCTTCAGGTAAAGTAGAGCAACAGCCCACAACCGTCACGGAAAAGAAAACGGTACAAAGCGAGATGGAATATACGGTTCAAAAAAAGGAGACAATCTATCGTATTTGCCGCAAGTTCAACATTTCCAGCGTTGAGCTACTCAGACTTAACCCCCAGCTTAAAGAGGGGATGAAAGCCGGCATGGTCATCAAAATTCCTATGACAAGCGAAGAGATCATCACACAAAACCTAAAAGAGCCCGGCGAATATGAGGTGAATGCCCTACTGTCCACTCCAAAAGATATTCAGAAGGTCAATCGCATACAGGTAGCCTTGATGTTGCCTTTCATGGCAAACGAAACGACACAATCCGCGGCTACATCTCGTTTTATCGAATATTACGAAGGATTGTTACTAGCGGTAGACAGCCTGAAAAATATGGGTACCTCCGTGGAGTTGTCGGTATATGACACCGGACATGGCACGAAGAAAATCAAAGAGATCTTGAGCAACGAGGAGGCTTTAGCCAACACGAATCTAATTATCGGAGCGGTTCAAAGTGACCAGATCGGCCTTGTAGCTAACTTCGCGCAAAAGCACAACATCAAATATGTGATTCCTTTCACATCGAAAAACGATGATGTGCTTTCTAACTCCAGCGTATATCAGGTAAATACACCCCACTCTTATCTCTATTCCAAAGCCGCTCAAGCCGGATGTAACCTATTCGCGAACGACAATATCATCCTTGTGGATATAAAAGATAAAGACGCGAAACCGGATTTCATCAAGGCTTTCAAGTCCGAGATGAAACAAAGAAACATCTCCTATAAGACAATACCCTATAAAGGTGAAAGTTTCGCTATGGATATAGAAAGCGCCATGGCAAAAGACAAACGAAACATAATTGTGCCGACTACCGCCTCTTTAGATGCGATCAACAAGATCAAAGCTCCTTTGCGTATGCTTACGGAAGTTCGAGCGGAAGAGGAAAAAGAGCCTTTCAGAATCTCCCTCTTTGGCTATCCGGAATGGCAGACCTATACCAGAGAATGTCTAGAGGACTTCTATGCGCTTAATACATATATATATAGTAATTTCTATGCGGACAATCTCTCCGGAGAGGTGCATAACTTCTACACAAAATATAAAAACTGGTATAGCAAAAACTTGATCAATACTTTCCCTAAATATGGTATCTTAGGTTTTGATACGGGAATGTATTTCCTTGGAGCGATCAACAAATATGGCTCAAACTTCGAGAACAATTTGGATAAGATACACTACAAGAGCATACAAACGGGCTTTGACTTCCATCGCGTAAATAACTGGGGAGGTTTCATCAACACGAGCCTCTTCATCGTTCATTACAAGAGTGACTATACGGTAACACGTAGCGAAATCAGATAATGGAGAATAGAATGAAAAAAATCATCATACTGCTTCTTTTGGGCATGGCCAACCTTACCGTTGGCTCCGCTCAGAAGAAAGACTTCAAACAAGAATTAGCGGCGGGAGCCTCTTTCGGTGTCAATTTCTTCAGCACCAGCTTTATGCCTAAAGTACCCTGCAAAATGAAACTTGGCTTTAATGGCGGTGGAACGATTCGCTGGATTACGGAACCTCATCTGGGACTGCAAGCCGAATTGAACTTCACACAAGGTGGATGGCAAGAGAAATTCGACGAAAAGCCTCAGTTCAAATATAGCCGTACGATCAATTATATTGAGATGCCGTTTATGAGCCACATCTATTTTGGAAGTAAACGAGTACATGTTTTTATCAACTTAGGACCTAAAATCGGTTTTGCCATAGGCGAGAAAACCGAATCAAATCTGAATGGAGAAAATCCTAATCCCAATCGCCCCGATGAACAGCATACACTTGGTGTGGAGAAAAAATTTGACTGGGGTATTTGCGGTGGTCCGGGTATCGAGATCCGTACCGGCATCGGCTCTTTCTTACTTGAGGGACGCTATTATTACGCACTGGGAAATATTTTCAACAGCCGGAAAGAAGACCCGTTCTCTAAGTCTGCAGGACAAGTGATCTTCGCAAAATTGACTTATCTAATCCCTCTATTTAGCAAATAATAAAAACAGTGTCGATCTCACAAAGACCGACCGGTATAAATAAAAAAAGGCCATCCGTCACGGACAGCCAATTCCATTGTTAACCTTAAATCTAATACCATGAAAAACACGTTGCAAATATAGGGGCTTTATGTTATACAGCATAATTATTAAGCAACAAATCACCCTTTGTTGACCTTATTTAACAATACACCCCCTCTTTCGGCCTAAAACAAGCCACATTAATCCAATAAAACAATAAAAACATTGTTCCCTAGTGAAATTCTTATTCCCTCATTCCATTTTTTGAAGTAACTTTGTAGAAATAATTATACAGATTAAACATTCAAAAGTCATGCTTATCATAGGTATAGCCGGAGGAACCGGATCCGGAAAGACTACAGTTGTAAGAAAACTCATGGAAAGCCTACCGCCCAATGAGGTCGTATTGCTTCCACAAGACTCTTATTATAAAGATAGCAGTCACGTGCCCGAAGAGAAACGTCAATTTATCAATTTTGATCATCCGGACGCTTTCGACTGGCCATTGCTATCCCAACATGTCGCTATGCTAAAAGAGGGGAAATGTATAGAGCAACCCACCTACTCCTACATCACTTGTAGCCGATTGCCGGAGACAATCCACATTGAGCCTCGTGATGTCATTATTATTGAAGGAATCTTAGCCTTATGCGACCCCCAATTACGCAAGCTGATGGACTTGAAAGTATTTGTCGATACCGACTCCGATGAGCGTTTGATTCGGGTGATCCAAAGAGATATGGTTGAAAGAGGCCGGACAGCCGAAGCGGTCATGGAGCGTTATACACGCGTGCTAAAACCCATGCATATGCAATTCATCGAACCAAGCAAACGATATGCCGACCTGATTATTCCCGAAGGGGGAAGTAACCAAATCGCCATCAATATCTTGAAAATGTTTATTGAGAATAATCTAGGTCTTACTCATTCAAAAAATCAATAAACCAACGATTTCGAGAAGAGTCTCCCCAATATAGATGCGAATACCCTGCCAATACGTTTTTATAGCGATATAGCGGGGTATTTGTTTGCGCCCCTTTCGCCGTATAAGCCTCCGCTACCGAAGGTAATGGCTCGCCGACAGGTACGATATGCGAATAATGAAACTCATGGCCATAAATTTCTTCTCCCTGATAACACAAGACGCGATAACCCAACCGCAACTTCATATCCTCCATCGTAGCGGATTGAGCCAGCACATTCGCCATGGGATAGCTTCGCCCGTCTGACCCTATTATATCACGACAAAGATACATCATGCCTCCGCACTCCGCCAGCATTTTACCTCCCCGCTCCGCATAGGCTCGTATGGAGTCGCGCATCCACTCATTGACGCTCAACTCCGTCAAATGCAACTCCGGATAACCGCCCGGCAAATAGACGAAATCAGCCGCCGGCAATGACTCATCTTTCAAGGGACTGAAATAATGAATCTCACCCATTGTGGACAAAAGACGAATATTCTCCGTGTATGAAAAGTTGAACGCCTCATCATGCGCCACCGCAATGCGTATTCCATCTCTCCGAATGACCGCATCCGATCGCTCCTCTTTGGGATAAAATGATTCTGCTGCCGCTGTCACCTCCAACAAACGATCCACATCTACATGACGCTCCACTAAAGAAGCCACCCGGTCGGCGAAATCCTCAAAGCAGAAATCCTCATCCAACGACAAGCCAAGATGCCTGCTCGGAATCTCCACCTCGGCATCTTTGGGTAAATAGCCCAACGCCTCGATCCCTACATCTTCGCAAGCCCGCTTCAAAAAAGAATAATGACTCTCGGATGCCACAAAATTAAACACGACTCCCACCACATTCAATTCCTTCCGGAAGTTCTTGAAACCATATAACAAAGGAGCGACAGAATAAGCCGTGCTTCGAGCGTCCACCAATAAAACAACCGGAATACGCAGCAACTCGGCAATCTCGGCACTGCTGCCACGCATCGCGTCATAACCATCGAGCAAGCCCATCACACCCTCCGTCACAGCGACATCAATCCGCTCCGTATAAGTGGCATATAACGCCTTTATATGCGCCTCCGACATCATGAAACTATCCAAATTCAAAGACGCACGCCCCGCAGCCATCTGATGATGACGAGGATCTATATAATCCGGGCCACATTTGAATGGCTGAACACGATACGAGCGATTCCGTAAAAGGCGAAGCAGCCCCAGCGTGAAAGTGGTCTTGCCACTTCCAGATGAGGCTGCCCCTATCAATAAATGAGATCTCATAGCGCCTAACTAATATTGCTCCTTCTCATTCGGAAAATCCTGACTCTTCACATCCGCTATATAGGCTTGCACAGCACGAGTGATCTCCTCTCCCACATTAGCGTAACGACGCAAGAAGCGAGGAGAGAAACCTTCGTTGATGCCCAACATATCATGCATCACCAAGACTTGTCCATCAACACCGCCACCTGCGCCAATACCTATGACAGGAATTGACAACTCCAATGCCACTCGTGTCGCTAAAGCTGCCGGGATCTTCTCCAGCACCAACGCGAAGCAACCTATCTCCTCCAAGAGATGAGCATCCGCTATCAGCTTTTGAGCCTCCGCCTCTTCACGAGCCCGGACGATATAAGAACCGAACTTATTAATAGATTGAGGAGTCAAGCCTAAATGCCCCATTACAGGAATACCCGCGGACAAAATACGCTCGATAGACTCGCGAACCTCCGAGCCGCCCTCCATCTTCACGCAGTCGGCATTCGTCTCTTTCATGATACGAATAGCGGAAGATAGCGCCTCTTTGGAGTTGCCTTGATAAGAACCAAACGGCATATCCACCACAACCAACGAACGATGCACCGCTTTCACCACCGACGTGCCATGATATATCATCTGATCGAGCGTAATCGGCAACGTCGTTGCGTTTCCCGCCATCACATTCGAAGCCGAATCACCCACTAAAATAACATCCATCCCCGCTTGATCGATCAACTTAGCCATTGAATAATCGTATGCGGTAAGCATGGAGATCTTCTCACCACGCTGTTTCATTTCCATTAAGCGACGTGTTGTCACCTTCCTATTATCATCAACTTTCGCGACAGACATAACTTTTGTTTTTTATTTATTCAGCCACAAAGGTAAGGAATTAAATCATCTTGCCAAGTACCCGAAGAGCATGTTTTCCACCCAAGAGAACATCCCCTCTCTGACAAGCCAAACAGATAAAAAACAGATCTAATTTTATATACAGTGATCATTTTGGAATCAAAATTTTTCACTATGTTTGCGACATGAAAGGGGTGCCATACTTTATGGGCTGAGATCATACCCTCAATACTTGATGCGGGTAATGCCGCCGTAAGAAAAACATAAGATAAATGAACAAAAATACAATGTACCGATATCCGGTCGCTATGACAATCGCCGGCTCCGATAGTGGCGGTGGAGCTGGTATACAAGCGGATATCAAGACTTTTTCTTCCTTAGGTGTCTTTGGCACTTCTGCCATAACAGCCATAACAGCCCAAAACACACAAGGTGTTCGAGGCATACAAGCCATCTCTCCCGATATTATCAAACAACAAATAGAAGCGGTTTTAGATGACTTTAATGTTGGCGCCATAAAGATTGGGATGCTCTTTAATAAAGAGATCGTCCGGTCTGTATCTGATACGCTGTCGTCCTTTCCTTCTGACTCCATCATTTTGGATCCGGTTATGATCTCCACCAGTGGAAGTAAGCTCTTAGAGAAAGAAGCCATCAACACGATCGTCGAGGAGCTGTTTCCCAAAGTGGCATTACTCACACCTAATATTCCGGAAACAGAATATTTGTCCGGTGTCTCGATCCACAAAGAAGATGATATTTTAAGAGCAGCGGATATATTACGATCGAAAGGCTGTGGCAATCTGCTCATCAAGGGGGGGCATCTCCCGGGACAGGAGGTTACGGATTATCTGTTCATCAACGAATCGGAGCCAATCCGACTCACCTCTCATGCCGTACCCACCTATAATACCCATGGCACAGGATGTACGCTCTCTTCCGCGATCACAGCATATAAAGCTCTGGGATATGATCTTGAGAAAGCGACACGATTGGCCAAGTCTTATATGAATGACGCACTAATAAATGGGGCGAATGTCATCATGGGAAAAGGGCATGGACCCGTAAATCATTTCTTTGCCCCCATTCCTCTTCAAAAAATCCCCTTGAGTCATGAATAAGCGATTGATCATAATCACTACGCCCTATTTCTTCGATAAGGAGGCAAACCTATTAAACAGCCTTTTCATGGAGGGAATGCAGCATCTGCATCTGCGCAAACCGGAATGCACACGGGCGGAACTGGAAAAATTATTAGACCGGATATCGCCGGAATTCTACCCAAGAATTGTCTTGCACGACCATTTTGAATTGGCCGCTGAAAGACATTTGGGGGGCATCCATCTAAACAGAAGAAATAACCTGCGCCCCAATGAATATAACGGCAGCTTAAGTCGCTCGTGCCATAGCCTCGATGAGATAAAGGCAATGAAATCTTCTTTCGATTATCTTTTCCTTAGTCCTATCTTCCCAAGCATATCCAAAGAAGGATATGGCAACGGATTCAACCTTTCGGAACTGCAAGCGGCAAAAGATATCATTGACGACAAAGTGATCGCTCTAGGAGGAATCTGCGCACAGACCTTACGACAACTAAAAGATATTCCGTTTGGCGGAGCGGCTGTCTTAGGAGCCCTTTGGGGCAAACAGCCCTCTCTTGCTACGACAAATCATATTGTAGAACAATTTAAAAAGCTTCAAATATGGCCCTAATATATCATTTTGGACAACATAAAAACCCGGATTCAACACACCGAAAAGCCGGGTTACGCCCACATTTCGAGAAGAGCAACCGCCTTATGTTCATCACACACCGTACACCTCGGTATACAGAGGTTGAAGAGGTGCGTATGGCTCTCCAAGGAGGATGCTCCTGGATACAGCTACGCATGAAAGAGGGCATCGACACAGAGACACTCCAGAAGTGCGTGCGACTATGCGCTCATCTAAGCGAACAATCCGTGGATCTTTGCGTGGACGACAACTTAGAGGCCGCGATGAGATATGGCGCTACCGCTTGTCATTTGGGAAAGAAAGATATGCCGGTAGATATGGCTTGGAGAAAAATAGATGAGAACCTCAACACAAACAGGATCTTTTACGTAGGCGCTACCGCCAATACGTTTGAGGATATTTGTGTCGCTGTCGAAAGAGGAGCCTCTTATATCGGATTAGGTCCTTACCGCTTTACAGACACGAAAAAGAATCTGAGTCCCATCTTAGGCATCGAAGGCTATCGCTCAATCATCACGCGATGCAAAGAAGTGAATATAGACATTCCTATCTTCGCCATCGGAGGAATAACGCTTCAAGATGTAGCGCCCCTGATGGAAACAGGCATCACGGGCATCGCGGTATCAGGCGCGATCATCAACGCCGCTGACCCCGTAGAAGAGACTCGTCGTTTTATAAAAGAAATCAATCAATACTAAACTTACTCTAATATGGCTAATAAAAAAAATATGCGCATCACCTACCCCTCTTCGGAGAAGCTTTATGTAACAGGTGAGATCAATAAGATCAAGGTCGGTATGCGAAAAATCAAACTGCTGGACACAGTGACTTTGGATGAAAACGGGGAGAAAGTTTTCAAAAAAAACAATCCTGTTATCGTATATGACACAAGTGGACCCTATTCCGATCCTAAAATAGCGATCGATATCACAAAAGGTCTTCCCCGCTTGCGTGAAGAGTGGAACGACAAACGTAAAGACATTATGCATCTGTCCGAACTTACATCCGCTTACGGCCGTGAACGACTGACAGATCCCAGCTTAGATAGTCTCCGCTTTCCTCAAACTCATCTGCCGCTGCGCGCGAAAGAGGGTAAAAACATCACACAGATGTATTACGCCAAAAAACGCATCATCACTCCTGAAATGGAGTATGTAGCCATTCGAGAGAATCAACAGATTGAAGCGTTAGGATTAAAATCATACATCACACCCGAATTCGTTCGTAAAGAGATCGCCGCCGGACGAGCTATCATCCCCGCTAATATCAATCACCCGGAAGCGGAACCCATGATCATCGGTAAGAAGTTCCTGGTAAAAATCAATACGAACATCGGTAACTCCGCACTCTCTTCAGGAATCGATGAAGAGATCGAAAAGGCAATATGGAGCTGCAAATGGGGAGGTGACACTCTTATGGACCTTTCTACAGGGGATCATATCCATGAGACTCGTGAATGGATTATCCGTAACTGTCCTGTACCTATGGGTACTGTACCTATTTATCAGGCTCTTGAAAAAGTCAAAGGTAAAGTAGAGGATCTGACATGGGATATTTATCGGGATACCTTAATTGAACAAGCGGAGCAAGGTGTTGACTATTTCACGATCCATGCCGGATTGCTACGCAAGCATCTCGAATTAACAACAACACGTCTGACCGGCATTGTCTCCAGAGGTGGATCTATCATGGCCAAATGGATGAAACTTCATAATGAGGAGAACTTCCTTTATACCCATTTCGCCGATATCTGCGAGATACTAAAAGCGTATGACGTTGCCGTATCTATTGGAGATGGCCTTCGCCCCGGTTCTATCTATGACGCTAATGACGCAGCACAATTCGCGGAATTACATACAATGGGAGAACTAACCAAAATAGCATGGGATCAGTTTGTGCAAGTAATTATCGAAGGACCGGGACATGTCCCCTTGAATAAGATTCATGAGAATATGAAAGAACAACAATATGCTTGCCATGGCGCGCCTTTCTATACATTAGGCCCGTTGACCACCGATATCGCTCCGGGATATGATCATATCACATCTGCTATCGGAGGCGCTCAAATCGCTTGGCAGGGAACAGCGATGATCTGCTACGTCACGCCCAAAGAGCATCTGGGCTTACCCAACAAAGAGGATGTCCGTACCGGCGTAATCGCTTATAAGATCGCGGCACACGCTGCTGATTTAGCGAAGGGTCATCCGGGCGCTCAGGTTCGTGACAACGCTTTAAGCAAAGCTCGTTTTGACTTCCGTTGGAAAGATCAGTTTAATCTGGCGCTCGATCCGGACAGAGCTCTTCAATATTATAAAGAGAGCGCAGTCACAGATGGCGAATATTGCACGATGTGCGGTCCTAACTTCTGCGCCATGCGATTAAGCAAGGACTTAAACACTTGCAAGAAATAAGCATATCTGCTCATTGACAGACAGCATAAGAAAAGACGGAATCAAGTGATCTTGGTTCCGTCTTTTCTTATCTCAACAACCCGTTGTAGACTTCATGCAAACTTCATTATTTTCAAGAAAAGCTCCTAAGCCTTGAAGATCCGAACATCGCCTGCTCACCTTCCCAAAACGTTGCTCTCTACATCGACTTAACAAGCGGATGTTTGCTATTTTATCGTATTTTCGCGCTAAGGTTACAATATGGACAGGTATGACTCAATCTAACAAAAAACTTTTTATAACCGGCGCTATCTTGCTCACTCTCATAGTCTTCATGCTCTGCCGGGGCATAGAGCTCATTGTAGGCTCATACGCCAAACACAAATTGGATGCTTTTGGACACAAACATCATCTTTCCATCCGATATGAACGTATTCGACTAACGAATCTCAACACTATATGTATAGAGAAATTTAGTGTCGTTCCCTATGGCAGGGACACCTTATTGCACGCCTATCGCTTACAGGCGAAACTTAATCGTGGGAAGTTGTTAACTCTAACACCTTACATCGAAAACATAGAAGCTACAAACTTGCATCTGCATTTCATCAAAAAGCATTATAGCTCAAACTTCGATTGCCTATATGAGACACAAATGTCTAAGCCTATCACCACACCTACAAACGAAAAAGATTATACGCAAAAAGCCAAACGCTCATTAGACTTACTTTTTAATCTCTTACCAAGCAACGCGTCTATAAAAGATCTATGTGTCTCATACCAAAATGATGAAGACAAATTGATCCTTCAAATACCAGATCTTGAATCACGGAATAATCGCTTCTCCGCCACCATCCATAGTCGGGAAAACAAGGTGGAAAGTTACTGGGTCTGTAAAGGCGCCTTTTCTGAGACAGATCGAAGCATCTCCGCTCAGTTTTATGCGGATAAACAGACAAAAGTGCCATTACCTTTTTTAGAATATCGTTTAGGTGCCTCTATACGCTTTGACACATTATCATTGCAGATGCATGAAGAGAAAACAAACGACAATCTATGCACACTCAAAGGATTGGCTAATATCAACGGACTCACCATCCATCAAAAACGTATCTCTCCTGATACTGTATCTATAGGCAGTGCCTCTATACGATACCAAACAAACATCGGTAAGAATTTCATTGAGGTGGATAGCATTAGCGAGATCCGACTCAATCAATTCGATTTTCATCCCTATCTTAAGATGTCTAAAGAAAAAGAATGGCATATCGCCGCATCTGTCAACAAGACAAACTTTCCGTCCGAACAGCTATTCTCTTCCCTGCCACAAGGATTATTCCACAACTTACAAGGCATTAAAACGACAGGTCACCTCTCTTACCGTTTCTTGTTAGACCTTGATTTCAATGCTGTCGATAGTCTAATCCTTGAATCCGCTTTAAAGAAAGGGAAGGATTTCCAAATACTCGCCTATGGGAATACCGACTTGCGAAAGATGAACAGTCCGTTCGAATATACCGCATATGAACAAGGTGAGCCCGTTCGTCGCTTTGAGGTAGGTCCCTCCAATCCCTCTTTCCGACCATATAATGCCATCTCCCGCTATTTGCCTTTAGCGATTATGCAAAGTGAAGACGCCGGCTTCTTTCAACACAGTGGATTTATTCCGAGTGCGATCCGGGAGTCTTTGATACAAGACATCAAAGAACGGCGCTTCGCCCGCGGAGGTAGCACAATCAGTATGCAATTGGTAAAAAACGTATTCTTGAGCCGAAACAAAACCATTGCCCGAAAACTGGAAGAAATATTAATCGTTTGGCTTATCGAGAACAATCGCCTCACCTCCAAGGAAAGAATGTTTGAGGTATATCTTAATATCGCCGAATGGGGTCCCTTGATTTATGGAGCGACAGAAGCCGCTCACTTCTATTTCGCCAAAGAGCCTTCTCAACTCAACTTGGCGGAATGTATCTTTATGGCAAGTATTATTCCTAAGCCTAAACATGTACGCTCTTGCTTTGATGGACTGACATTAAAAAGCTACTATAATGAATTTTTCAAAATCATCATTGAGCGCTTGATCAGCCGAGAACTAATCACACCTGAAGAAGCGATCGGCGTAACTCCCGAATCAGTGATCATCAATGGGCCGGCTAAGGAATATCTCATAGACCGGCCCCAAATAGATATAGATCAATGAGGCCTGCCAAAGTCGATCTCAATAGTTGTCCCCTCATTTAATTTCGAAAAGATCTTTACGGTAGCTCCATAAATGCTCAAGATACGAATAGAGAGGCTGAGACCAACGCCATGTCCCGCATATTCGCGTGTATTGCTCGCCCGATAAAAAGGCTTAGAAATATGCTTCAACTCCGTAGCCGGAATGCCGATGCCTTGATCTTGAATAGACAAGACACTTCCACGCAATCTCATTGCTACAGGCTTATTTCCCGAATATTTACAGGCGTTGCTCAATAGATTCTTTATGGCGATACGAAGCAAATAGGGATTAGCATTTAATATGTAAGAGAAATTATCCGGAGAAAACGAGACTCTTTCTGAGGTCAACTGCATGAGGAAATCGGCCAAGAACACTCGCTCCGTCGCCTGACGATGAATCTCTTTGTCTCCGTGGGAAAGGAACAACAAATGTTTCATTAACTGAATGATACGCTTTGTCTCCATCGCTATACGTCCCAATGCCGCTTGGTATTCCTCCGGAGAACGCTCCTTGAGCAAACTTATCTCACACTCCCCTTGAATTGCCGTCAAGGGATTATTAATCTCATGCGAGGCGCTACTGATAAAGGCTTTCTCGCTCTGATAAGCGGCATCAATGCGATCAACCATCCGTGTAGCATATAAACGACCCACGAAATAAATTAACGCTGAACATATTGATAATAATATCAATAACAGCCATCCTAACCGCCGCTGTATCTCTGCCCCATATTGATTCTCAGAAAGGACTAATACGATAAAATTCCCCTCATTATCCGGATAATAAAGGGCAACTCCCATTTGAGTAGCATGACAAAAACGTATTAACTCATGAGCATATAACGCCTCTATTTGCCCCTTATCCAAATAGCGAAGCAAAAGCTGTCGTGTTTCCGTACTGTCCGCGTCGAGCGACATTTCTGTCGTGACAGGAAGAGCCTCTTTATACTGCCATTGGATATGGGCATAACGCTCTTCATCTACCTCATCTTTTTCCCAATGCTTTTGTGCCGTCACATAAGCCCTTTCCGAAAGATAAGAGTAATAAAGCCGAGAGATATCATGAATAGAAAACAGATAAAACCCGGCGGTTACCAACAAAAGAACACCAATAGTAAGCGCCGAATAAAACAACGCTATCTTTGTCCCTGCCTTCATGCTTCCATCATATAACCAACACCTACCACAGTATGAATAAGTTTATGCTCAAAGTCTTTATCGATTTTTGTACGCACATAGTTCACATAAACATCCACCACATTGGTATTCGTGTCAAAATCTTTATCCCATACATCTTTTAGTAATCGAGTCCGCTCTAATGCTACACCTTGATTTCGCATAAAATATTCCAACAACCGATATTCTTTTACGGTCAACTCTATTACGCGGTCAGCTCGTATGGCACGATGGCTTAACGGATCCAGACGCAAGTCTCCACAATGAAGCTCCGTATCGGCGCTCTCTTCGCCCAAACGACGCAACAAAGCTCGAATCCTCGCCTCCAGCTCTTGAAAGCTAAAAGGCTTAACCAAATAATCGTCCGCACCGGCATCCAAACCGCTTACGATATCTTCTGTCGTACCCAAGGCCGTCAGCATAATCACCGGTGAATGATAGCCAAATGCTTGCCTATATTGCTTACACAGTTGCAAACCGTTCATCTTTGGCATGATAATATCCAGAATCAACAACTGAAAATCATTTGTCCTCGCCAGTTCCCAACCAGTCAAGCCATCATAAGCCACAACGACCTCATGGCCAAACTCTTTCAATCCTCGCTCTATAAAAGAAGCGATATTCACTTCATCTTCTACTAACAAAATCTTCGCCATTTATATTTATGCCATTAAAATATTATTCTACAAGTTTTCTTTATGGCACAAATATAAGCCAAACAGAAGAGAAATGCATCTCAGCACAGCAAGTAACAGATAAAAGATAGGATTATATCACCTTTCAAAACGTACTCGATAAGGAGGGTCTAAACGTAAATAATCAAGATCAAGATAAGGTATATGAGGGTAGATCAAATCTAAATAGCGAAGGTCTAATGGTCCGGGAACAACCTCAATACGAACTTTTGTTATTCCTTTCTTTATAAAATCGAGCTTCTCAGCGGCACTTCGAGAAACATCAATAATACGTTGGCGTCGACGTGGTCCTCGATCTGTCACACACACAACAGCGCTCTTCATGTTGTCCAAATTTGTCACTCTCAGAAAAGTTCCAAAAGGATAAGTGCGATGCGCGGCTACCAATTCATCATTACTATGTATGCGGCCACTCGATGACACCCGTCCATGAAAACGATGGTGGTAATAAGAAGCAAGTCCCTCCTCTTGCGCCCATACCCTCTCACCACACTTGAGCGTGATAAAGAAAAGTAGTATGGATAACAAGCGGAAGGACATGTATCTACTGTTGGATTAATTATTGCAACGGCTGACCGTTGTACTCACCCGTCAAAGTCTTCAAGAAAGTAACGATCTTCTGCGTTTCCGCATCGGTAGTCTTCTTTCCCAACTCCTGCTGGAACATAATACGTACAGCATCGTCCACAGACGCTACTGAACCATCATGCATATACGGATAAGTCAACATGATATTACGCAAAGTCGGAGTTTTGAACTTATGCATATCAGCATCCTTTTTCGTAACCGAATAACGACCCTTGTCACCATCGGTAAGCGGTGTACCTCGGAAATCGAAATAGTTCGCCTTAATACCCATAGATTCATAAGACTGTCCACCCACATTCACACCAACATGGCAAGTGGCGCATTTATTCTCCTTAAACAACTCATAACCTTCGATCTCTTCCGCGGTCAAGGCATTCTTGTCGCCCATCAAATACTTATCAAAGCGACTTGGAGTCAACAATGTTTTCTCAAACTCGGCAATAGCGTCCGTAATTGTTGATTGAGAATAACCCTCAGGATAAACCTCCATAAACTTCTTCGTAAACTCCTTGTCTTGAGCTAAAGCCTCACAAATCTGATCGAAAGAAGAGCAGCCCATCTCTACCGGATTCAATGGAGGACCGGCGGCCTGATCTTTCAAGTCTGCGGCACGTCCATCCCAGAATTGCACAAAGTTAAGTGCCGCGTTATAAACAGTCGGAGCGTTCACACCACCCTTTTGACCATTAATACCTTCAGAAAATTGCTTATTGTCGACACCACCCGTATTTAATCCATGACAAGTAGCGCACGCTACCGTATTATCTGCGGACAAACGAGTGTCATGAAACAAAGCATATCCTAAAGCGACTTTTGCGGAATCAGTAGGCAAGCTTTTCATCAAAGGCTGCAAAGGCTCGTTTTGAAACTCTTCAGCGACAGTCTCTGTCGTGAAATGATTTTTACGAACATCTTTAGCCCACGCAAGAATTACCGCTTTTTCACTGTCATCAAGACTTGTACCCCAATGCATAGGCATACGAGAATACTTTGCCGGAGGCATAGAACCACTCATCGCGGTGTTCTCCACCTTCGCTAAATCCGTCTCGGATACAGGCTCATCATTCTCTAGAGCTTCGACCATGGCGCTTAGGTCTACATAACGGACAGCTTCTCTCATGTCCTTTTTCACCACGTTACCAATAAATGGCAAATTGCCATAAAATGGCACTGGTGCATTTTCAGAGTGACAAGCTAAGCAGTCATTTGCTCGCAATATGGAGGCTACTTGCTTGCCCTCATTGTCAGTATACTTCTTGTAATCAGAAGAGCCGCACGATGAAACTGAAAAAGCCAAAGTGCAAAGACTTACTGACAATGCTGTCATTTTAGCATAAATTGTTTTACGCATAACACATTTTATTTAGATCGAGCGCGAATATAAAACATTTTATCAAATCGTGAATTCATCTATTTACATTAAATTAATTGATTTTTTCTATAAGTCAATAGATGCTTTTTATAAATATTAACATCAGACCCGCCTGTGCCAGAATATTATCATTAAAAAGCTCTATACGTTTATTTTTTCTTAGCTTTGTCCCCAGTAATTATTCTAATTTGTAAATAAAATGCTTAAAAACAAAACGACATGGATTGTCATCATTATCGCGGCAATCGTATTTTTCTTCGGACAAAGCACCTATAATAATATGGTGTCACAAGACGAACAAGTCAAAACAGCTTGGAGCCAAGTGGAAAATCAATATCAACGACGTATGGACTTGATTCCTAATCTGGTTGCCACTGTCAAAGGTTATGCCTCTCATGAGCGCAGCACCCTAGAAGGAGTTGTCAACGCTCGCGCCAAAGCGACACAAACAACTATCGATCCATCCAACTTGACGGAAGAGTCTCTTAAGAATTTCCAATCGGCCCAAGGAGAATTAAGCAGCGCTTTATCACGCCTCATGGTCGTGTTGGAGCGTTATCCGGAATTAAAAGCAGATAAACAGTTCATGGGGCTGCAGGCTCAACTCGAAGGCACCGAGAATCGTATTTCCGTAGAACGCAAACGTTTTAACGAGACCGCGCAAACCTATAACACATACATCCGCCGATTCCCTAATAATATCTTTGCAGGACTGTTCAACTTCCAATCTAAAGCCTATTTCACAGCAGAAGCCGGTGCTGAACAAGCTCCAAAAGTAGAATTCTAAGAGAGAATATCTATGGGAAACTTCTATATGTTAAGCCGTGTATCAAAGTATCGTATTTGGATCTTATTTATGATACTTTTTCTTCTGTGCGATCTTGTGTCCCCTGTATGGGCGGTCACGAACTACACGGTTGAGACAATTCCTAACACTCGTCTATCTGATCGTTTTAACCACGTCAGCAACCCTGATGGTATCCTATCGTCCAACGATGTCGTGAACATTAATAAACTGTTAAATAATCTAGAGGATAGTCTTGGCATCGAAGTTGCGGTTGTTGCCGTAAATAACATCGGAGATTATGACGCCCGCATGTTCGCCACTGATCTTTTTAAACATTGGGGCATCGGAAAAAAAGGTATAGACAACGGTCTATTGATACAACTGGTCACTGAGCCTACACAACGATCTATAGTATTCGAAACCGGTTATGGCATCGAGGGGACTCTTCCCGACATTGTCTGCCAACAACTACAACAACGCTACATGATCCCGATGATGAAGCGGGGTGATTATAGCGGAGGTATGCTAAATGGAGTTGCCGCTCTCTATCAATATCTGATGGCTAGCGACTACGACCGGTCCGCACTAATCGGCGAAAAGCCCAATGACAAAAGCGACGCGTGGCCCTTATCTATTACCGCCATCATGTTTATGGTGATACTTGGACTGCCTGTTCTTTTCACATACCTCAAACGCCGTCCACAGAAATGTCCTCAATGCGGGAATAAGACGCTCATATACACAAGAGAACAAATCGTTCAAGAGGCTACTCGATATTCGGAAGGCGCCGTAGACGAAATCTATGTTTGTAAAAATTGTGGCCATACGGAACGAAGACGAAAGATCATAGACCGTATTCATCCCAATAATGGAGGTACCATCTTCATGGGAGGCGGTGGCTCCTGGGGAGGTGGAAGCTCCGGCGGATCTTGGGGAGGCGGTAGTTCCGGAGGTGGAGGCTCTATCAGTCGATTCTAATATGAATCACTCCTTAAGCGTTATACTTTTTTCAAAGAAGCGATCTGACTCAATTCGCAACTCCTCTATGGGAAACACGAAAGCAGATCGCTTCTTTCTTCTTCATATCAAACGGTCATGCTCTTTCTTCCAAAAACTTAGACCAAAGCAATCAGTAAGCGACAACTAATAAATTCGACATAAGCCGCGACGCATAAGATCTATAATTATAGCCACTTCCCGATCCATGATAGGAACAGGTACAATGCGATAAGACTCCAGCGTAGGATGCAATACAACTAAATTCATTCGCTTCACCTTCAGCCCGTAGTTTCGCTCAAGCATATAACGATACAAATTTTGCTGTAAACAATAATGCGAATAAGCCGTATCGGTCAAATGTTCCAAACCATTCAAGCCACTAGCCCAGCGATTGCACTCATCAGGATCGACCTTACAACTACGCTTCCAGTCATACATCTCATAAGAACCATCTTCCCGAGCACAAAGCAAATCAATTGTTCCCGCCATTCTTGCCTCTACATCATAAACACACCATTCCGTACGAAAAGGGCTATAATCTACATCTTGATCAAAACGCTTAAAGAAGCCCCATTCTCGAGAAATGCCCACACACTCCTCACGATGAACATACTCACCATTAAATGAGACAACACATCGCGGTTCAAAATCTGTCTCACCATTCACATAACGCTCGATCTGTCTATGTAAATGTGTCCCTGCCTGAGAAGACATAGCTCCCTTCGCGGCCCATTCCTCACGAAGCTTTGCCGCTGCCAATACATCATTATTGCATTTCCGCATACTCCAATATTCTGCGTCAAACGCCCTGAAGAATCGTCCTATAACCGTACTAACCGGTGTCATGACACCTATATTTTCCACTCGATAGGTATGTGTAGGCTCATCAAAGGAGATCTTCTCGTCTTGAGGAAAGAACAATGATGACCCATTTAAGTTTCTCTTTATCATCACATCAAAATATTTACGCGAAAATATAACAAAAAAACAAAACTACACCCTCCGGATTACGTCACAAACAAAGCCTTAAAAAGAGATGCATAGCTTTATTTTACGTTAATACGCTATTATTTAACAAGCGAAAAGACGACATTTGCATCGTTTTACGAACAAGATCACTAAACTTTAAAATACGACATGATTTTAGATTCACTTAAGAACACAGGATGGATAGAAAGCCTTCATCCCTTATTTAAACAGGCTTTTGACTACATACAAGCAACCGATTTCTCACAAATGGAAGATGGTAAATATCCTTTGGAGGATAAGGGATTTATCGTAAATATAGCCAGTATCTCAGGTAAGGAGAAATCAGAAGCGGCTATCGAGACCCATAAAAAATATATCGATATTCAATTCCCGCTGTTAGGAGTAGAAAAGATCGGATGGAAACCGGGAGACCAACTTTTACAGGAGTCTATTCCCTATAACGAAGAAGATGACATTACCTTCTATATTGACAAACCTACCGCATATACCAAAATATATCCCGGACAGTTCGCCATTTATTTTCCTGAAGATGGACATGCGCCCGGTATTGGACAAGGGTGTATCCGTAAAGTGGTTATCAAAATTCCTGTAAAATAGAGAAAAGGGAAATGAACGACAGCCAAATCACTATGTTAGGCACGGGCAACGCCATCGTTACCAAATGCTATAACACTTGTTTTGTCATTCGATCACCTCAAGCTGTTTTATTAATTGATGCGGGTGGTGGCAACGGCATCTTATCACAGCTGGAAAAGGCACACGTTGATTTAAGAGATATACACAATCTGTTTATCACTCATGCGCATACAGACCATATCCTTGGTGTCATTTGGGTAACTCGAATGATCATAAATCTTATGAAAGGCAAAAAATACGAAGGTTCGTTTACTATCCATAGCCACGAAAAGGCCCTAAACGTATTGAGTACAATTTGCCGTATGACTTTTTCGAAAAAAGACTTAAGCCTATTTGATGAGTTCATACAACTTCATGAATTGCGAAATAACGACACGACACAAATAGGCGATATGAGCTTACGTTGTTTCGATATATTATCCACAAAGGAAAAACAGTTTGGATTCAACCTGCTCCTCCCCGACGGCCAACATATCGCTTGCTTAGGAGACGAGCCCTTCAATGAGGCGAATAGAGCTTATGTCGAACATGCGGACTGGCTTCTCTGTGAAGCTTTTTGCCTTTATCGGGATCGGGAGATCTTCAAACCATACGAGAAGCATCACAGTACGGCTTTTGAGGCTGGCATTTTAGCGAACAAGCTACAAGTTAAGCATTTAATATTGTATCACACAGAAGATAAGCACCTCGACATCCGTAAACAGGCTTATACGGAAGAGGCTCGACAGAATTTTGCGGGCGATATCTTTGTGCCTGATGATCTAGACATCATCAAACTTTCTTAAACAAATATCTAAACGGAGCGTATCAGACCTGTCGACAAGAGGTATACGCTCCGTTTTTCATCGCACTCAAAAAGGAAATCGAACGTTCCACCGACCTTCAGAAGCAATTCCCGCCATGTTTAATTCATGTTTTTTAAAACAAGCCTCGTCCAAATCCACCACATTTATTTATTATCTTTGATGCCGAAACAAAATAGCAGTTAGACTGAAATGATTCCAGATATTTTAAAAAATGACCTAAATATAAAGTGGAAAAGGATACAAAAAAAATTAGCGGATATAAATGCGGACGCTTGTCTGCTAACCATTGACGTTAATCTCTATTACACGACAGGACTTATCTATAATGGATATTTCTACCTGCCATCCGAGGGCGAGCCTTGGTTTTTCATCAAACGTCCTAATGGTTTAACAGGTGATCATGTTGAGTACATTCACAAACCGGAAGATATTCCCGATATCTTAAAAAAACATGATTTATCGATACCTAAACGACTCCTTTTAGAGACTGATGAATTAACCTACAATGAATGCCTGCGTTTACAAAAGATCTTTCAGCCGGAAGTCACCGGCAACGCCTCCTTGTTTATGCGTTCTCTTCGCTGTGTCAAGACTCCTTGGGAGATAGAACAACTACGCATCTCCGCACGTCATCACGAAGCTACTTATAAAGAAATACCCGAATGTTTTAAGCCGGGCATGACCGACTTAGAGTTTCAATACGAAATAGAAAGACGCATGCGAAAAAACGGTTCCATCGGACTATTCCGCTCTTTTGGCGCAAATATGGATATCTATATGGGAAGTATTCTCGCTGGAACAAATGCGGAGACACCTTCTCCTTTTGATTTCGCGTTAGGTGGAGCCGGCGCTTACTCTTATTGTCCTTTAGGGGCAAATGGAACTCCTCTAATTGCCGGCACGGCTGTCATGGTGGACATGGCCGGAAATTACACGGCTTACATGACCGACATGACAAGAGTTTTCTCTGTTGGCCAATTGACTGAAATAGCTTATAAGGCACACCAAATCTCTTTAGAGATACAAGCGGAAATAGAACATGTCGCTCAACCCGGCACTCCCTGCTCTCTTCTTTATACAATTGCCGCAAACATCGCGGAACGTGCGGGACTTGCCGCAAACTTCATGGGCACTAAACAACAGGCAAAATTTGTCGGCCATGGTATTGGACTGCAAATTAATGAGCTACCTGTACTTACACCTCGCTCAAAAGAAGAGCTTCTTCCGAATATGGTCTTTGCCCTCGAGCCCAAATTCGTAATTCCCGGCATTGGCGCCGTAGGCATCGAGAATAGCTTCCTTGTCACCGATAACGGATTGGATAAATTAACATTGTTTGAAGAGGAAATTATGCCTTTGGGTTGATCCTAGAGATAAAAAGACAATCAATAATAGTTATATAATTCAAAATTTAAGTACATGAAAAAAACATTAGCACTCTTATTATTGCTGGCCATCGTGATTATGCCGACCCATGCAATAACAAAAGAAAATGTAAAACCGGTCAAGAATGTTATCTTATTAATCCCAGACGGAACTTCACTTGCGACTGTATCTATCGCTCGCTGGCTACAATGGTATCAAGACCCCAGTAAGCCGAAATTGAATATAGACCCCTATTTATGTGGAACCGTCCGTACTCATTCTTCTAACGCTCCTATCGGAGACTCCGCTCCTACAACGTCATGTTATATGACCGGACAGCCCAGCCGCACGGGTTATGTATCGACTTATCCGGAAAACGATGGAGCAAATGACATCTACCCTACAGATCCAGCTCGCGCTTTCCAACCGCTTACAACCGTATTGGAAGCAGGAAAAATGTTGCAAGACAAATCTACGGGCTTAGTCTTCACTTGTGAGTTTCCTCATGCGACTCCTGCGGACTGCTCCGCTCATAGCTACAACCGTGGCAAATATGAATGGATCGCTCCTCAAATGGTGCATAATAACATTAATGTCGTTATCGGCGGTGGTGAGTCAATCTTGAACAAAGAGATGGAGAGCTACTTGACTCAAAACGGCTATGGCGTATATAGAAACGACTTGCAAGGTATGCGCGCCGACAAAAACGATAAAATGTGGGCACTATATGGCGATAAAGACATGGACTATGATATCGATCGTGATCCTAAACAACAACCGTCATTGGAAGAGATGACTCGCAAAGCTATCGAGAAATTGTCCAAAAATCCGAATGGCTTCTTCTTAATGGTAGAAGGAAGTAAAGTAGACTGGGCCGCTCATGGTAATGATCCTGTTGGTATGGCTACAGAGTTTTTGGCTTTCGACCGCGCTTGTGGCGCCGCCTTGGAATTCGCACGCAATAACGGAGAGACAGCCGTTGTCATCGTCCCAGACCATGGAAATAGTGGTATCAGCCTTGGCAGAAGAGATTGTAAAGGCTATGATAAATTGACAAAAGATCAATTGTTCTACCAATTCTCTCTTTATAAATTAACTGCCGATGGATTCGCTAAAAAGTTAAACAGCGTACCTAACACTGAGGTACAAAATGTATTCCGTCAATATGCCGGCTTCGAGTTGACTCCGGAAGAGATGAATGCGCTAAATAATTGCAAAGACTATAAGAACAGCCCGATTCCTATGGATCAACGTAAACAAGAGGACAACTCCTCTATGTATAGTGGATCTTTAACCGGCTTGATGGCACACATTATCACTTCTCGCACTTGCTTCGGCTTCACGACAGGCGGACATACAGGTGAAGAGGTATTCCTTGCCGCTTATCATCCTCAAGGGAACTTACCGATGGGTATGAACACAAACATCGAGTTGAACGAGTATCTATGTAACCTATTTGGATTGACACATGATAATTTGGAAGAACTTACCAGCAAGAACTTCGTTCCTCACACAAAGGTGTTCGCGGATTACAAATACGAGATCGTTCCTGCCGCAGATAAAAATAGCTCTCCGACATTGGTGGTCAAAAACAAGAAAAAACAACTTACGATCACACCGTTCTCTAATGTGGTAAAGATCGGAAAGAAAGGCCAAGATGAAATATTATTGAATTCAGTTATCGTTTATGTAGATAAAAACAACACATTCTACCTTCCGACAAACTTAACTGATTTCTTAAAATAAAAACATAGCGAAAAAGTAAATTTGAGCAAAGCGTAGCGAATTGACTGATACATAGTTCGTTACGCTTTGTTTTTTTCTATTGAATAAAGCAACAGAATGTCGGCTTGAAGCTTATTCAGAAAAAAAATAAAGGCTTCAAGCTATAGTCAATCATGCGCATCACATACATGGAGGACATTTTTTGTCCCCCATGTATATAGAGTCCAAGACAAACTCATGTTATTCCCAAGAAATTACTCATACGGTCAATACAGCGTTTCTTTTGATTGAGATTAGGATGAACGTACAGATTAAGTGTCGTTGCCACATTTGAGTGACCGAGTATGACACTGACAGTTTTATAATCACACTGGCTTTCAA
>CAUWMZ010000066.1:0-25739 GCA_963560035.1 uncultured Parabacteroides sp. | reverse complement strand
AGAGCATCTGCCTTACAAGCAGAGGGTCGGCGGTTCGAATCCGTCAACGCCCACTTCTTTAGCGATCTATTATTTTATATAATCGATCGCTTTTTTTATGTTTTATACTCTGATTCTATTGCAAAATCTTTTTCTTTCAGGAGTATTTACCCAAACTACAATCAACGCTTTTTCAAACACGTTTCTCCTCCTCTATTTATAAGACTTCAAGTGATTAACTAACGGCTTATCATTAGAATAACTATTCACTTCGCAAGTGATTAACTATTCCAACAAGCAGTGAATAACTATCCACTTAATACACTGTTAATCAAATAGATACAAAAAGCAACAAGAATTAGACAAAGTTCTGATTATCAACACAAAACGTCATTTTTCAAGATATAAACCAACCACGACGTTTTTTCCCGTCGACTTATGCCAAAATCAACGAGAAGCAAACAACCATGCGTCTTTATAGCGAACCTCCCTACGCAGCGTCACCATATATTTTTCAGCCTCCGCACGATCGGCAAACTTATCCGCATAAATACGGTATTTTCCATCACGCAACAAAATGCCCGCATTTTTACAAGCAGCTCGATCAATACCGGACATATATTCTTTTGCTTGAGTCTCTCCCGGGAAACTAGCGATTACGATATAATACATTTTTTTATCTGTTTTCGCTTCTTGAACCAAAAATGAGACATTGCTTTCTTTCGCTTTATCAGCAGCTGGCACGGAAATCTTCCGCTTTTCCTTCTGCGACTCTTCTGTCATAGGCACAATCTCGGATGTAGCCTCTGCCTCCTCTGTCACATGAGATTTGATAATCTCTGTTGGAACGAAGCTAGCGGTGTAAGCCGCATGATTTACCTCTTTTACCGGAGTTGAAACAAGGAAGAACAGCGCGACAGCCGCCGCAGAAGCCGCCACAACCTGCATCAACTTGCGATTGACCGGAATATAAAACACATCTCTACGCGGATGTACAAGCGAAGCCGCCTCTTCACGACCTTCCGGCATAGATGATAACAATGGAAATTGAAACGAGGGTAATCCATAAGCGGCCGCATTGAATATAGCGGATTCTCCCGGGGTAAAGATCAATTGGCCCTCAACACCTAACGAGAACTTCCCTACCTTTCCAAATTCAACCTCACGAGTTTGCCCCAACGTGCTTTTTAACGACTCTATATCCTCTTCCAACATTAAACTGGCTTGCTTATAATCTACGCCATATACTCGCATATATGACTCGGATAATAGGCCATCCGTATGTTGCAACGCCTCATTAAACACCACCTCCTTACGCATCGGACAAAACGTATGGTCTTCCGCACGAAAAACAGCCGGCAATATCTGCAACACAAAACCACCGAAATGAGGTATTATCACACAATCGTGCGACAGCAATAAATGCTCAATATGTGTTATCATCCTTAACATATGGACAAAGATAAAGATCTTTAGAGAAAGAAAAAAATTTATCTCCTCAACTTCTTCCCTCTCCTCCAAAAATCGCATCTCTTTTAGCGCTCACTCTTTTCTTTTTCCTCCTCCATTTTTTTCATTAATCCACACTTTACACAAAATACTATAAAACAATAAATTATATAAAGATTTTACCCTGTCAAAAATTTATGCCCACTATTCTTTATCTCCTGATCAAGGAAAATACACTACTTTTGACAAAAAAACAAAACAGCATTTTTATAAAAAACGCACCAATTCAAATGAAACAAGTTAACCGTATTTTTCAACTATTAGTAGCTTTTTGTTTATTTAGCATAAGCCAAATCTATGCGACAATCAACTCTAAACCCTTTGTTATTCCGGAGCTGAAGGAGTGGAAAGGCGCAGAAGGATTCTTTACTCCAAACACTCAAACAAGAATTGTCTGCCCTAAAAATCAAGCCGAATTAATGCGTATTGCTAATATGATGGCAGAAGATTGCCAAACAATGTTTGGATTCAGACCGGAGGTCGTGGAAGGCAAAGCTCAACGTGGAGATTTGGCGCTTTCTCTCAATAAGGACAAGAAGCTTGGTAAAGAGGGATACACCATTCGAATCACAGACCGAATACAGCTGGCCGCACCTGAGGCGATCGGAGTTTATTGGGGCACACGCACCCTTCTTCAAATTGCGGAACAAACAGAAAATCAGATTTTCCCAAAAGGTGAAATCAAAGATTTCCCGGATTATGCCATGAGAGGTTTCATGATGGACTGCGGACGTAAATTTATACCCTTACGCTATATGCAGGACTATGTAAAAATTATGGCGTACTATAAAATGAACACCTTTCAAATACACTTAAACGACAATGGATTTAAGCAATTCTTCAATAACGATTGGTCCAAGACATATGCGGCGTTCAGACTGGAATCTGACACTTATCCCGGATTAGCCGCCCGTGATGGATTTTACACAAAGAAAGAATTTATCGATCTGCAAAAATTAGCAGAAAGTGTTTTCGTGGAAATCATCCCCGAAATAGACGCGCCAGCGCACACATTGGCGTTCACTCACTATAAACCGGAAATTGGCAGCTCTAAATATGGAATGGACCACTTTGACCTATTCAACCCGGAGACCTATCGCTTTATGGACGCTCTTTTCAAAGAATATCTAGAAGGTGATGAACCTGTATTCCGCGGGCCACGCGTACACATCGGCACAGACGAGTATAGCAACAAAGATCAAAATGTTGTTGAAAAGTTCAGAGCTTTTACGGATCATTACATCCGTTACGTGGAAAGTTTCGGAAAACAAGCTTGCGTATGGGGAGCGCTTACACATGCGAACGGTACAACTCCCATAAAATCAGAAAATGTTTTGATGAGCACCTGGTACAATGGCTATGCAGAACCGAAAGAAATGGCTAAACAAGGCTACAAATTAATCAGTGTGCCTGATGGCATGGTCTACATTGTGCCCGCTACCGGATATTATAATGATTATCTTGATACAGAATACTTATACAAAAAATGGACACCCGCACATATTGGAGATGTCATCTTCAAAGAGAAAGACCCCGCGATTATTGGTGGTATGTTCGCCGTATGGAATGATCACGTTGGTAATGGTATTTCTCCTCAAGACATTCATCATCGCATATTTCCCGCTATGCAAACTATCGCCACCAAATGTTGGGATGGAACAAAAACTACCCTCCCTTATGCGGAATTTAATGCGCAAAGAGAAAAACTAAGCGAAGCTCCCGGAGTTAATAGACTCGGACGTATTGGACAAGAGAGCGGCATTGTCTACAAACAGACATCACTAACTCCAGGCGACCGTATTCCTTTCAAAGAAATCGGATATAACTATCGAGTAAGTTTTGATATAGAAGCAGACAATGAAACGATGGGCACAGAGCTATTCCGCTCTCCTGAAGCCGTTTTCTATCTCTCAGACCCTATCAGCGGAAAACTGGGATTTGCACGTGATGGCTACCTCAACACTTTTAGACAAAATATTATGAAAGGAGATAATATGCACATCACCGTCGAAGGAGATAACCGATCCACCAAGCTATATATTAACAATAAACTAATCGAGAATCTTGATATCAGAAAAATATATTTCAACAGTGGAAAAGACTCTATCTATTATGTCCGTACGCTTGTTTTCCCACTCGAAAAAGCAGGACAATTCAATAGTAAAATCCGTAATCTTGTAATCGAAAAACTCTAAAAAAGACACACTAAAAAAACGCATAGCCTACGCATAAAAGCATTTAGGCTATGCGCAGATATAATCTATAAAAAAGTATTTCACAAAGACTCTTTTATTGATAAGAAACACAAACATCATCAATAAATCATAAAAAATTTCACACCTTCTTAAGGAAGTGTTATGAAAACATTATTACCTTTGCGATCGATTAAAAATATTAAAAGTAACAATAACTATTATTGAATAAAAATCTATTTCACATTTAAGACTATTATTTATAATAACTTAAATCTAAATTTTAACAAAATGGTTTTATCATGAAGAAGGAACCTGTATTTGCCTGTCTATCACTGCTGTTAGCTACAGCTTCACCAACAGTAATGGCAGCACCTTGGAATTCAAGCGCGAAAGTTGGCCCTAAATCTATGTCTAGCCGCGCTATTAATGATGTTAACGCCAAATATGTAAAAGGTACAGTCGTAGACGAAAGTGGCATCCCCGTTATCGGTGCCAATGTAATAGTTGCCGGAACGACAAATGGTACTATTACAGATATTGACGGTAACTTCACCCTAGACAATGTTAATGATGGAGACAAGCTAACCATATCCTATATCGGATATATTGAGCAAACCATTGTCGTTAACCAAACATCATCTTATAGAATCATATTAAAGGAAGATTCCCAAAATTTGGATGAAGTCGTAGTTGTCGGTTATGGCGTACAAAAGAAAGTAAATCTTACCGGTGCCGTCGCAGCTATTGGTACAGATGAGCTTATCCAGGCTCCTGTTGCTAACATCTCTAATGCCTTAGCCGGACGTCTTCCCGGTATTCGCGTGCAAAACGCCGGAGGTACTCCGGGCGCTGAATCTACAGTCGATATTCGCGGATTCGGTAAACCGTTAATCTTGGTGGATGGTATTGAGCAACCGGGTTTCCAAATTGACCCAAATGAGATTGAAAGTATCTCTGTGCTAAAAGACGCATCTGCCGCTATCTACGGTGTTAAGGCGGGTAACGGTGTGGTTCTTATCACCACAAAAAAAGGCGCCGACAGCAAAGCCCAAATCACATACAATGGTTCTGTCGGATTCCAGAACTTTACCAGTTATCCAGATATGGTTGACGCTGCCGGATTCGCCGAATTGGCAGATGAGGACGCTATAAACCACGGTAAACCAGTCGTTTATGGTCCTGACAAATTAGCCTTATTTAGAGAAGGTACACAAGAGGGGTATAAAAACTACAACTGGAAAGATATCCTGACCCGTAAAAACGCTCCACAGACACAACATAATATTAACGTAAACGGAGGCTCTGAAAAGATCAAATATTTTATGTCTGTCGGCTATTTGGATCAAGAAGGCTTATATGCGACGAAAGATATCAAATTCAATCGTTATAACTTCCGCTCAAATATCTCAGCCCAAATATCTAAATACTTAACAGCCGAAGCTCAATTAAGCGGACACGTTCAAGATAAGAAATCCCCATTCGATGATGACACTTATATCATTCATGGAATTACTCGTATGCATCCCTATTACTCTCCGTACGCAAACGATGAAGAGGGCAAGCATTATGGATTGACAAACTTCCAGAACCCATTAGCACGTTCTGACGCGGACGCTTCCGGCTATAGAAAAGAGCGTAAAAAATTGTTCAATGGCGTATTCTCTGTCAAATATGATATGCCGTTTGTTCCGGGGTTATCGGCAAAAGTATTATTCTCTTACTTGACAAAAGTTGAAGAATACAAGACATTCGCCAAAGAGTTCAAGCTTTACTCTTACGACAAAGCGAGCGGCCTATACAATCCTGTCTTCACAGGTAATTCTCCCTCTAACTTGACTCGTAAAGACTATACACAAGAGCAGAACTTGCTTCAATTCTCATTGAATTACAATCGTACATTCCTTGACAAGCACAATGTATCCGCCCTATTCCTATATGAGCAACGCGAAGACCTGGACGACTATGTACAAGCATATCGCCAATTCGCCATCGACGCATTGGATCAACTTAATTCCGGCTCGGACAAGAACAAGAACAATGCCGGTGTAGCAAGTGAATTAGCGAACGCTTCATTTGTTGGTCGTGTTAATTATGACTATGCGGGTAAATACTTATTTGAATTTGCCTTCCGTGAAGATGGATCCGCCAAGTTCTACAAGAACAACCGTTGGGGATTCTTCCCTAGCGTATCAGTTGGATGGCGTTTATCGGAAGAATCTTTCATTAAAGATAAGACTCAAATATTCGATAACTTGAAGATCCGCGCATCTTATGGTGTCATGGGAGATGACCAATTCTTAGACGAGAATGGCGACCCACAAGTTCTTCCGTTCCAATATTTAACAGGATATAACTATCCGGGTGGAACTAACTATATCTTTGGCAGTGATGTCGTAAATTCATTAGTGACAAAAGGTCTTCCTAACACAGAATATTCATGGTTAACATCTAAGATCTTAAATGTCGGATTTGACGCATCCTTGTGGAACCGCAAATTAGAGGCCAGTGTTGATGTGTTCTACAGAAAACGCAGCGGATTATTCGCTTATCGTTCACTCTCTTTGCCAAATACTTTTGGTGCGACCTTCCCACAAGAGAACTTAAACAGCGATGACTTCCGAGGTTTTGAGTTAGTATTAGGACATACAAATACGATCGGAGATTGGACCTACTCAATCAAAGGAAATATGTCATTTACTCGTGCCAAGAATCGCCATATAGAACAGGCTGACCCTATCAACTCTTACAAAAATTGGGCAAGCAACCTCAGCGATCGTTGGAGCAACATCACATTTGGTTATAAGTGTGTTGGACAATTCCAAAACCAGGAAGACATCAACAATTGGGCTATTCAAGATGATGCCGGTAACACGACATTATTACCCGGAGATTTAAAATTCGAGGATTTCAACAGCGATGGCGTGATTGACCAAAACGATATACAGCCAATCTCACGTAACAATACTCCGGAAATCTATTTCGGCTTGGATTTAAGCGCATCTTGGAAAGGATTCGACTTGTCTATATTGATGCAAGGAGCAACCAATTATAACGTCTATATGAGTGGATGTCTTGGTAATGCCATGTATAATGGCTCCAACACATTGGAAATCTTTATGGATCGTTGGCATCACGAAGACTTGTATGATCCTGAATCACCTTGGGTTCCGGGCAAATATCCATCAACATGGAACTCCGGCAAACCATCTAACACAAGAATTTCAACATTCAACCAGATTAGTTCATACTATTTGCGTGTAAAAAATATTGAATTTGGTTATACATTCCCCAAAGAATGGCTAAACAAATTATATATAGAAAGACTACGTCTATATGTATCAGGCAATAACGTCTTGACATTCGATAACCTGCCATTTGGAGACCCAGAAGCTCCTAGCAGCGACCGAATCTTATACCCGCAATTAAAAATTTGGAATATTGGTGTAAACATTACATTTTAAGAGTTGAATTATAATTATGAAAAGCATAAAATTATTAGTATTATCACTCTGTGGACTGCTCGGCATGTCGTCTTGCGTAAACGACTTTCTAGACAGAGAGCCCATGGATATCATATCGGAAGACAAAGTCTGGTCTAACGAGAATGCGATCAATGCCTATATGGCCGGTATGTATGAAGATATGTTCGTTGAGCCGCATGCTTGGTTAGTAGGCGGTTGGGGATCTCTCGGACACTATGCGGATGAATCTATGCGTAGCTACTCATGGGGTTATCCATATTTACCGGTATTGGATCTTAGCGCATTACAACAATGGGAATATGACAAAGTACGTACAGTAAACGTATTTCTTGATAAAATTCCTAGTTCAACAGCCGCTAATGAAGATGTAAAACAGCGCTGGATTGCCGAAGCTCATTTTGTTCGTGCGTTCCACTACTTCACTATGGCAAAACGCTATGGAGGTGTACCTTTGATTAAAGACGTGCAAGAATTTTCAGGCGATAATGTCGAATCGTTAAAAGTCTCTCGAAACACAGAGGAGGAGACATGGAATTTTATTGCGGCAGAATGTGACTCTGCGATAGCCGGACTTCCTGAGAAGTATAACTCTACAGAAGAATTCCGTGCCACAAAATATGCAGCCGCAGCCTTAAAAGCAAGAGCTTTACTATATGCGGGATCTATCAGCCGTTATGGATCTGTTCAGCTAAATGGATTAGTTGGCATACCTTCCGATAAAGCGAATGATTTCTTCAAAAGATCCATGGAAGCTTCTGACATGATCATTAAATCCGGCAAATTTGCCTTATTTGAAAAAGAATCTGATCCTGCCGTAAACTTCCAAAAATTATTCCTAGACAAAACATTGAATAGCGAAGCTATTTTCGCAAAAGTTTATTCCGCTCCTGATAAAGGACATAATTTCGATTATGCGATGGCTGCACCTTCTTACAGAATCGACTGGGGAACAAACATCAGCCCGACGCTTGAACTTGTTGAAGCTTATGAATATACTGACGGAACACCGGGAACATTAAAAACGACTGACGCACAAGGTAAACCAATCGCCTATGAACATGCGGAAGATATATTCAAAGACAAAGACCCTCGTTTCTTCGCTTCTATCTTATACCCAGGTTGCCCATGGCAAAACAGCACTGTTGAAATTCGTCGTGGTATTATCAACTCTAAAGGCGAGAAAGAAGCAGCCGGTGCATTTACAGATAAATTCAGCGAGGATCAATCTATAACAACAGGTGGTAAAGACGGTTTGGTTATGGCCGGAGACTGTAGCCGTACAGGTTTCTATGTAAAGAAATTTATGGATCCAAACAACCGCGTTGAGATGAATTTGTCAGAAACGAACTTCATCGTATTCCGTTATGCGGAAACCTTGTTAAACTATGCAGAAGCTGCCTTTGAATTGGGTAAAAAAGAAGATGCTCGAGCTAAAGTCAACGAGGTCCGTAAACGTGCGGGTATGCCGGATAAAGAGACCTTGAGCATGGATGATATCAGAAATGAAAGACGTGTAGAGTTTGCGTTCGAGAACTTACGCTATTGGGATTTAGTTCGCTGGCGTACAGCTTCTAAAGTAATGAACAACACAATGTTCCATGCCCTAATTCCTTGGTTGGACTATAAAACCAAGAAATTTATTTTCGAAAAAGACAAAAATACTTTAGGCTTGACAAAAACATTCCTAGATAAACAATATTATTTAGAAATTCCTGGTGTAGCTCAAAATGATAAGCTAGTACAGAACCCGGGTTATTAATCTTTTTTACTTTTGAGATATGAAAAAATTATTAGTATACGTAGCGTTCGTTTGTGGTTTATGCTCTTGCGGCATAGATAACTATGACAAGCCAACAGCAACCTTAAAAGGTTCAATTGTAGACAAAGAGACACAAGAATGTGTTCCCGGCCAAGCCCAAAACGGTACAAAAATTCGTATGTATGAGTTTTACAACAACGAATGGGCCGTACAGCCAAACGACTCTTGGGTATCTCAAGATGGTACATTCATAAACTCTGCTGTTTTTGCGGGTAAATACAAAATCACGGCAGAAGGTCCTTTTGAAGAAGTTACACCTATAGAAAAAGAAGTTTCCGGAACAACTGAATTAAAAATAGAAGTAACCCCATTCTTGCGTATCTCCGCTGAAGCTATATCCAATGAAGCCGGAAAAGTTACAGTTAACGCAAAAGTTGAAAACGCTCAAAAAAGGGTTATTACAGAATTAAAATTCTTTTATGGAACAACTCCTTATGTTGACAAGAATACTTCTGCCGGCAAGTTTGACCAAAAGCTAGATGAAAGCGCCAATCAAGGCACAACAACTTACACTCATACTTTTGATGGACTAAAAAGTGGTAAAACCTATTTTTTCCGCGTCGGAGGCTTAGCTGTTAACCCGGGAGGCTATTACAACTACAGTAAAGTAATTGAAGTAGCAGTTAAATAACGACAAATAAATCATCATTCAAGGGCTGTCCTAAATCTTCCATTTAAGTGTAGGACAGCCCTTATGCTTAAACCCATTTTTATATGAGAAAAGTATCCAACTACCTCTTACTTGTATGCATCAGCATACTTTTACCTATATTGCTCCTTATTGGCATAGAATACGGACTAAGAGCATATGGCTATGGCGTAGATTTGGACCATCTTTTTTTACAAACGCCCAAAGGAGACTATCTATGTCTTAACAAGAATATCAGCAAAAGATATTTTACACAATCACAGGCGACTAATGGGAACATCGAATTCTTTAAAAAGAAGAAACAAACGAACACTTTCCGTGTTTTCGTCTTAGGAGAATCTGCCGCAATGGGATTCCCTTACACCAATAATATTTCTTTTCAACGCATGTTGAAATATCAACTGCAAAAAGACAATCCTGAAAAGGATATCGAAATCATCAATTTATCTCTAACCGCTATAAATTCTTACACCTTCTATGATTTCGCAAAAGAAATTGTTCACTATGAACCAGACGCAATATTCATTTATGGTGGCCACAATGAATATTACGGAGCTTTAGGTGTCGCATCCAGCAATACATTAGGAGATCGTCCATCCATGATCCGATTTGCCATACGTCTTCGTCAACTACGTCTCTCTCAATGGCTGGAAGCCCTAAAAACAAATATAATGCCTCAACAAGATTTTTCAGATAATCTTATGAAATATGTGGTTAAAGAGCAAGTCATTCCCTATAAAAGTCAATTGTTCGCACGAGGATTAGAGCAGTTCCGGCAGAATATGTCTCTCACCTTGAATCTTTTCCACAAACATCACATTCCCGTATTTCTATCAACTGTTGGTGTTAATCTAAAAGATCTTAAGCCATTCAATAGTATCACAGACAAAAGCATCGATAAGCTAAACGCAAACGAATATTATGCGCTAGGACAACAACTTTTAGAAAAGCAAGACACTATCGCCGCTTATAGAGCCTTCAATATGGCAAGAGAATTGGACGCTCTTCGTTTCCGTGCTCCTGAAGAAATCAATAACATCATAAAAGAACTAGCGGAGGCAGACACAAATGTTTCTTTCGTTGACTCAGAAGCAGCATTTAAGGCAGAGAGCCCTTACGGCATTCCCGGACATAAACTATTATTAGAACATGTACATCCGACCATAGAAGGACATCGCCTAATCACTCGCTGCTTCCTAAACGCACTATACAAGAGTAAACTTCTAAAAGAAAAAGGGTTACAAATAGATAACACCGCCAATCTTTATGATTATCCGGTTTTGGAATTCGACTCCTTAACCGGTGAATATGCCTGTCTGCAACTGAGAAAGGGTTTTCCTTTCTACGAGAAAGATCTCCCCGAAATCAAACCCCAAAATGAAATCGAAAAATCCGCTATGCGATATATCCAACAAAAAAACTGGTTTCAATCTATGGATGCTCTGTATCAATACGCACTTAAGCAAAAACAAGATAGCCTATGCTTAGAAATCACAAAAGTGAGATGCATTGATAATCCATACGATGTCTCTTTCCTAAATCAAGGAGGCACTTTAGCGGAAATACGTAAAAATTACACTTTAGCGAAACAGTTTTATTACAGAAGCTTCCGCTTATATCCATCCACTCAGACAGCACAAAACATCATCGCTATACTCCTTAGATTAGATCAGCCAGAAAAAGCGATTCCCTATATAGATTATATCATTCATAACGGAAATGCCCAATACAAGGAATTACTTGATATATGCCAACAAATTATACAATTAAAAAACAACTTGAAACAACACCCTAGTGACTCCATAAGACATACTATTCAAACTATTTATTTAAACATAGGCAATCAAGATGCCGCAAATCAATATAAACAATGAGCGAATACATCTTGGGCATATCAGCATATTATCATGATGCCGCAGCAGCACTTTTAAAAAAAGGTGAAATTATTGCCGCGGCACAAGAGGAACGCTTTACGCGCATAAAGAATGACGCCTCATTTCCACATAACGCAATTCGCTATTGCCTACAACAAGCAGGTATATCACTTGCAGATGTGTCAACTATCATCTACTATGAAAAGCCCTATTTGAAGTTTGAACGCATCTTAGAAATATTTTATAGATACGCACCTTGGAGCATTGAACAATTTATTCAAGGAATACCTATATGGATCGAAGAAAAAATCTTCTGTAAACGGATGATCAAAAAAGAGCTTCGTAAGATAGAAGGTTTTAACGAAATGAAAAGCGAACTCCTATTCTCTGAGCATCATCTATCACACGCCTCATCCGCATTCTTCGGTTCCAACTTCCAAGAAGCTGCCATTATCACCATTGATGGTGTCGGAGAATGGAGTACACTCTCTATCATGCATGGAAATGGTAATCAAATCACCTTGCTTAAAGAGATGAAATTTCCAGATTCTCTTGGATTACTCTACTCTGCCTTTACGTATTATTTGGGCTTCAAAGTAAACTCCGGAGAATACAAAATGATGGGATTAGCCCCATATGCCGACCGCAATAACAAATTGACTCAGTTTTACATAAGACAAATCAAGCAACATCTGCTTGAAATACATCCCGATGGTTCAATTTCGTTAAATATGTATTATTTCGCTTTTCATAAAAAAATGAAAATGGTCCATGAAAAGCGCTGGGAAAAACTATTTCTCCTAAAAAGGCGAATACCAGAAAGCGAACCTTCACCTCAACATGCTTGTTTAGCACAAGCTATTCAAATGGTATTAGAAGAAATACTATTTAGAATAGTAAAAACCGCAAAAAAAATTACCGGATCAAATAACCTATGTTTGGCAGGAGGCGTCGCTCTCAATTGCGTAGCAAACGGGAAAATCGTTCGTTCACAACTCTTTGAACATGTATTCATCCAACCCGCATCCGGAGATGCGGGTGGTGCATTAGGAGCAGCTTGGGCCGCATATCATATCTATCAAGAACACCCTAAGTTAGAACGACAAGGCGAGCCAGATCTAATGAACTTCGCGCAAACAGGTCCAAGCTATTCCAATAAAGAAATTCTTGATTTTCTTCAAAAAGAACAAATCGAATTTACCTACTTGGAAGATCAATTACTGTTCAAGCAAATAGCGCAAAAAATCGCATCAGGACTCTGTGTCGGATGGTTTCAAGGCCGTATGGAATATGGACCACGAGCTTTGGGGAACAGAAGCATTTTAGCCGATCCTCGATCAAATGAAATGCAAAAAAGACTAAATTTAAAAATCAAGTTTAGAGAAAGTTTCAGACCTTTCGCACCAGTTATTCTCAAAGAGAAGGCAAAAGAGTTTTTCAATGATATAACAACATCATATTACATGCTTATTACGACCGATATCACATCATCACATCGCCTTACACTACCTGAAAATTATCAAGAACTAACAAATAAGGAACGATTGGCGATGCGCAAATCGGACGTACCGGCCATTACACATGTAGATTTCTCCGCACGTGTACAGACTGTTGACGAACAGAGCAATCCTAAACTAACAGGACTTCTTAGGGCTTTTGAGCAACAAACCCAATGCCCACTCTTAATCAACACCAGTTTTAACGTAAGGGGCGAACCCATTGTTTGCTCCCCACAAGACGCATTTCAATGTTTCATGCATACAGATTTGGACCTATTAGTATTAGGCAACTATATCATCACAAAACATAAATAAGAGATCATAATATGGAAACATTAAAAGACTTATTACTATTCATCAAAGAACGTAAGCAATGGTGGCTTTTGCCTGTTTTGATATTTTTACTACTTATTGGATTACTTCTAATAACAACAAGCAACACCGTTCTCGCGCCATTCATTTATACGCTATTTTAAACAATGAACATAAAACAAATATTCAGGCAGATATTAAATGACTGGATGGAATTCGGTAAGTTTCTCAACAAAATCATATCCCCAATTTTGTTAGGGAGCACCTATTTTCTCATCCTTACGCCCATCGCTTGGGTATACAGATTATTTAATACAACAAAGAGTAAAAAAATAAACTCTTTAATTGACCGAAATAAAACTTATCATAAAGAAGATTTCATCAAACCATGGTAAACACGAAAAATGAACATAAAAGACAATGGAAACTAGCTGTATTTAGCGCTATAATAGCGATTTTTTACAGCTTCTTCTATAACTATCACCTGCTTTTTGTCGAACAACTGCATTTATTCGAATGGAATAGCACGTATTTCTATGCAATGACTCATAATCCCGGAGGATTTGCCCGCTATATTGGAGAATTTTTTACACAGTTCTTTTTTTTAAATCATTTAGGAGGAATCATTCTAGCGCTCTGTATATGGACTCTTTTGTCTCTATATGAATCACTTCTTTCCAAATGGGAAATCAACGCATTAGGATCCACCGTTCCCGGTCTTTTTCTCGCATTATTCTATTTGAATACAAATGCCTCACTTGGACTTATATTGGGATTAATAATCGCACTGCTTTGTGTCTTAGCTACCATACGAGAAAAAAGAGAACAATATCGATTCTTTTTTTCTTTACTAAGTTTACCTATCTGTTATCTCCTAACAGGTATCGGCAGTTTTCTGTACGTAGGTTTACTATACCTCAACGATATCCTTTATGAAAAAAAATATCCGCTTTATAAATGGATATGCCTTGCGATCATAACTATCTTAATGCCCTTAGTAAGCTATTATCAATATGATTTAACAGAGACACAAGCATGGATCGGCACCGCATGTCTCATCAGTAACGATTCATCCGCTATGCTCTACGCTGTTCTAGGCTCTTTCTTTCTCACCCCATTCTTAATCTACTACTTTAGCAAAACGGCTCTAGCTAAACATAAAAAAATAATAACAGGAATAAACCTACTCGTCTTCCTACCTCTTTTACTTTTTCAACAAAAAAAAGTTGAGGGAGAAGAACTTTACCAGATACATTATCTCACGACTCACGAACATTGGGAACAAGCGATCAAACTCGCAGAAAACACCCATACCCCTAATGTTTTACTGTCATCCTATGCCAACATCGCATTACTAAATAAGCAAATGCTTTCTAAAAAATTATTTACACTTTACCAAACTCCACATATCAATGAATTTTGGTCTTCTAATCATTTATTAAACTATATAACAGCAGAGACTTATTTTCAAATGAATATGCCCTATGCGGCACGTGCTTATATGTTTATGGCCAATACACAAACTCCTCTGGGTATATCACCCCTTTATATAAAACGCTTAACAGAGATAGAATATTCCCGAGGTAATGCAGACGTAAGCCTAAAATATATACAAAAACTCAAATCAACATTGTTCTACAAAACATGGGCTAAAGAATTTGAAAAAAGAATCTATACAGAATCCAATACATCACAAAAAATAAAGACAAACGATGTCTTTTTAGCGAAAGAAATGCTTTATAACATAGAACAATCATGGAGTCTAGGAAATAAAAATTCAAAAATTATGGATTTCTTATTAGCACGCTATATGCTAGACAATCAATATAATGCATTTATCCAATTAATGAAACAGACGCACCTAGATCTTGATTCATGTGAAACATACCAAGAATTTTTATTGATGTACGCCTATCTGCTCAAAGACAATTCACTAATCAGCCAATGGCATATTGGCAAAAATGTAATTGAAAGGTTTTATCAATATCTACAAATTAATCAGTCTGGAAAAACAAATGAAGAAATAAAACAATTACTCGCTCCATTCAACAACACCTACTGGTTTTACGTCCAATTTAATAAAAAATGAAAATGAAACTCTATACATTAAGTATCCTTTTATCATTTATAGGATTATTGTTCAGTTGTGATCAGAAACAAATTCCAATAGCAGAGCGTACTATAGATGTTACGCCTAATATCTATCCTGCTTATGAAGCCGCAACTTTACCACCCAATATCGCACCTCTTAATTTTAAAGTACAAGATGAAGGTAGCGAATGGATTATAGAGATTAAAGGTAAACAAGAATCTATCATCATAAACACTAAGAATTTCGTTGATCTACCTATTAAACCTTGGAAAAAACTCCTATCAGAAAATCAAGGAGAAACTATCTATGTCACAGTATTTAGTAAAATCGACAACAAATGGACTCAATATAAACCTTTCTCTTGGGAAATATCCCCAGACTCTATCGACAACTATGTTGCTTATAGGTTGATCGAACCGACCTATGCCAATTGGAATGGCATGGAAATTTGCCAACGTAATCTATCAAACTTTGATGAAACAGAAATCATTTCAAACAAAAAAAGCGGACATAATTGCATCAATTGCCACACTTTCAATCAAGGAAACCCAAATGAAATGGTTTTACATATGCGTAAAATTAACGCTGGAACGCTTCTGATTCAAAATGGGAAATGCCAAAAGCTCAACACAAAGACCCCACATACAATCTCCAACTTTGTCTACCCCTACTGGCATCCATCCGGGAATCAAATAGCCTTCTCTACCAACCTTACGCAAATGTCTTTCTATGATGCCAACCCTAAAATCATAGAAGTATATGACGCACAATCAGACATCATCATGTATGATATCAATAAAAACGAAGTCTATACAAGCCCACTTCTTTCTGATCCAAATAAATTAGAGAACTTTCCTTTTTTCTCCCCGAATGGAGAGCAATTATATTTCTGCAGTTGCAACAAGGTAGATAGTATGCCTCAACAATATGCAGATGTAAAATATCGCATTTGCAGCATAGACTTTGACCAAGAGCACAATCTTTTCGGTACACAAATAGACACTCTTATAGACTTGACCGCAGAAAAAAAAGGTGTTACACTCCCTAGTATTTCTCCTGACGGACGTTTTATCGCTTGCTCTGTTACACCTAGCGGATGCTTTACCAGCTGGATTCCTCAATCAGACCTATATCTATATAATATATATGATAAGAAAATATATCCAGCTACAGAATGGAATAGTGAACGTTCAGAAAGTTGCACCACTTGGTCCTCAAACAGCCGTTGGGTAATTTTTTGTAGTCGCCGCGATGATGGCATCTACAACAGACTATATATTGCTCATATTGATAAGCAAGGCAAATTAAGCAAACCTTTTATTTTGCCGCAAAAAGACCCGAATTTCAATCAAATGAACATGAAAGCCTATAACTTACCTCGACTAATTACAGGTAAAGTAACTATCTCACCTGTCACGATAGGACGTTGCGCTGAATCTTCAAAAGAAAAATCTGTCAAATTTAATGACAAACAACATAAACCAATCATCAAACAAGCGACAGACAATTCAAGCGAAATTAATTAAATAATCTTTCAACCAAAGAGAGCCATATACGACAACATCATTCGATATGGCTCTCTCTTTTTCGTATCCTCCTCTACAACATACTTCATGTTAAATCGACAAAATACACCCAATAAGCAGTAACTTAGCGCCCGTAAAATTATCCAAATTATACATCTATGAAAACAAAAAGAAAAATAGTGTTCTTCACATCCTTCTGTCTTTATGTGTTTATGGCTTATGCACAATACGCCCCAGATATATTAGACGGATATCTGTATAGACAATTTAAAATGCCTGATGATTATGAAGGCAACGTAGTCTGCACACTCATAAAAAAACCCGCTTTGGAAAATGTAAAACAAGCCATTCTATACGTCCACGGATATAATGATTACTTTTTTCAAGAACAATTAGGAGATAGCGTAAACGCTCATGGATATAATTTTTACGCTATAGATCTTCGTAAATATGGACGTTCCATATTACCTCATCAAGATCCTTTTTTCTGCAAAAGCCTTAAAGAATATTTTGCGGACATAGATACAGCATTAACAACAATCCGAGCTGAAGGCAATGAACATATTTTACTAATGGCACATTCCACGGGAGGACTCATCACACCCTATTATCTCAACCACAAAAACGGGAAATGCCCCGTAGATGGATTGATTTTAAACAGCCCCTTTCTGGATTGGAACTTTGGATGGATGATGGAAAACATTATACTTCCAACAGTAGCCTTTGTCGGGAAAATTTTTCCTAACTTGACGGTTCAAGGTTTAGGAGACCACAACTATGCCTATAGCCTGTTAAAAGCACATAAAGGAGAATGGACTTTTAATACAAACTGGAAAAAGCCCTTAGGTCACCCCAAAAAAGCCGGATGGATCAACGCTATTCAATCCGCACAACAAGATATACAAAAGAACGCACATCTTTCTTGCCCAGTATTAGTCTTATCGTCGGATAAATCCTATCCGGAAACAGCAGAATGGCACGAAGAATATAAAATATCAGATATCGTTCTTGATGTAAAAGATATTCAACAATATGGAGAGAAATTAGGAGAACACATAACATATGACACCATTATACATGGCATCCATGATCTTATCCTCTCAGGCAAAACATATAGAGACAAAGCTTATCAAACAATCTTCGATTGGATCGAGAAACTAACAAATTGATAGTTAAAATTTAATTCTTACCTTCGCGAATTGACTAAACATTTATATGCATGAAATCAATGCGATCATTACTTATTGGGCTGGCCTGTTTAACAACCGCAACAACAGGTTTCACCCAAGACCAGATTATCACGAATGCGACTAGCTATAACACAGAATTATTCGGATCTGTAGCTACTGCCAATAACACGCCCTTTTGGATGGTCAACAACCAATATGGAAAAGTTCCTCTAGATGGGAATAATGGCTATTTAAGCGCCGGCGTATTCCATAACCAAACACTTGGTAAAGGATTTCGCTGGGGAGCCGGACTTGATGTAGTCGCAGCTATTCCCCGTCATCGAAATTTCTTCATTCAACAATTATATGCGGAAATTGGTTACAAATGCTTACAATTAACTATTGGAAGCAAAGAAAATTATACATCTCTTTGGGATCGACAACTTAGTTCTGGAGATATTGTCCAATCTGCTAACGCCCGTCCTATTCCGGAAGTTAATATTAGCATACCAAACTTCACGGTTATACCTCTAACAAAAGGATGGATGCAATTAAAAGGTGATTTCGCTATTGGCCGCTCTTTCGATAAGGACTATTTAGCTCACTTTACTGAAGGGAAAAGCACTTACGTAAACAATGTATTATGGCATCATAAATCGTTATTCTTCCAAATTAAAGATACACGCAACAACTTCCCCCTATCCGGAATTATTGGCATACGCCATTGGGCACAATGGGGCGGTACCTCAACAAATCCGAATATAGGAAAACAACCCCACTCTTTTAAAGACTTTATTCGTGTAATTTGCTGTAAAGAGGGTGGTGACGGCGCAACAAGTTCTGATCAAATTAATGTATTAGGAAATCATTACGGATCGTATGATTTTAAACTGACATATACACAACCCGATTGGCAAGTATCAGCCTACTATCAACATTTTTTTGAAGACAAATCGGGCATGACCTTCACTAATAAAACAGATGGATTGTGGGGTGGAGAATTAAGCCTGCCCAATTTTCCCTGGATACGAAAAGTAATTGTGGAATACTTTGTAACACGAAACCAAAGTGGAGAGTTTCACTTCATTTCTTTCGATCATGACAAGCATCCTGGAGTAGGAGGAGGCGCCGATAACTACTATAACAATGGAGAATATACAACAGGAACATCCTATTTTAATAGAGCTTTAGGATCACCCCTTATATTCAGCCCTGAATATAATGAAAATGGAGCCTTAGGATTTAAAAACAACCGCGTACGAGATTGGCATATAGCTTTAGAAGGCTCTGTATCCCCACAAGTATCTTATCGCATTCTAGCCACAGTTATGAATAGCTGGGGCAGACATGAAGCGCCATTCTTGGCAAAGAAACAAGGCTTTTCTGGTCTTTTAGATATTAGCTACCAACATCCACATTTAACAGGTTGGGTATTTACAGGTTCTCTAGCGACTGATTCTGGAACCATGTTTAAAGAAAATGACTTTGGCTTCAGCATCAAAATAGCAAAACAAGGGATCCTAAAAAAATGGAAATAACGACTAAACCTTTATAAGTATTCTTTCCACAAAGCAGATGCAATGACCGCTTGCGTTTGATCCGCAAGATCTTGCATTCCTTTGTGGGAGGAATCTACATTCTCTGTCGATACAGACGGATGAATAACCATTTCCATTCGATGACGATTCACATTAAGAGATCCTATAGGTAACACTTCAAACGGACCATTTAACGTAATAGGTATAATAGGCAAATGTTGATCTATTGCCATTTGAAAAGCACCTTTCTTAAATCGAATCATCTTACCATCGTATGTACGTGAGCCCTCTGGAAAAACCACAATAGAAGCACCACCTCGAAGACAATGCTCAGCTTCAAACACACTACGGGCAGCGGTTTTTGCGTTACGATTATCAACAAACACAAATCCTGCCACACGACATGCCGCCCCGACAAAAGGGATTTTACCTATGCCCGCTTTCATTACCCACTTAATAGGAACACCTAAAAAACCATATATCAAAAAAATATCGAAAGCTCCTTGATGATTAGCCACAAATACATACGATTTATGAGGATCTATATGCTCTTTTCCCTTTACCGTCACAGGACAAAGCGCCAGATAACAGGTCAACCTAGACCAAATCATACCAGGATAATAAGCAAAGATCTTTTCCCCTCCAAGCAAACACCCCACAATCACCGTTACAGCTGTAATTATTGTCAAGACTAAAAAAATTGGCACAAAAAACAACCATAAATAAACCTTATAAAATATTCTTCCCATACCCAGTTATATTATGACACAAATATAAAAGCTAAAATTAATCGTTTCATTATTTTTCTCTGAAAATATTTTCGGGATCGGGTTATTATTGCTTTATTTGCGGTAAGAAAAGAATGTAATTATAAAATATCTATAACCATGAATGAGTTAATTAAGAATCTAGGAGTTATCGTACTCCTTATCGGAACTGCAATCTTAGCAGTACCGTTCTTCACAGGAGGTATGACTAACGGAATTCTATTAGGCGGGTTAGCTTTAGTTATTTTAGGCTACTTAGGCCATATAGTAATCAACAAGCGAGTAGAATAACACGCTGCTTAGATCAAAGGGAATGAAAAAAGGCTGTTCGTTTGAACAGCCTTTTTTCGTTTATATTTTATTTACTTATAATTGATCAAACCAAGCCTTGATTCCCTCCACCAATGCCAAATTTTCCTCTGTACGCTGAGTAGATAGACGTAAATATGTTTCATCTAAACCTCTAAAATTAGAAGCGTCACGAATCAATATACCGTATTTCTCCAAAAGGAATTGCTTTAAATCCGAAGCTGTCCCTTTCTTTAAACGCACCAAAAAGAATGTTGTGGCTGTTGGAAGAACCTCTAAGCCATCCAATTTTCTCAACTGCAAAATAAGTTCAGCGGTCTCACGCTGCCATTTACGAATAGGTAAAGTAAACTGAGCCGGATGAATCAATATATATTTACTAGCCTCTATAGCGATCGCATTAACAGACCAAGGTATAATATATTTATTGACCTTTTCAGTTATTTCTTCTGAAGCGACTAAATAACCAATACGCAATCCTGGTATATTATATGCCTTAGATATAGATTGAACAAGAATCAAGTTCTTATGCGTCTTTACATCACTAGGCTTTAACATATCTTCTGTCGTAAACGCCACATAAGCCTGATCGATCACAAAAGTTGTCTGAGGATTTTCTGAGATCAAACGAAGTAATTCAGTACGATGGATCAACTTTCCATCAGGATTATTGGGATTACAAATCCAACAAAAATCTTGACCTTCTAAAGATAAATCAGACAAATCATCAGATGTAGAAAAATATGAGATTTCATGCTCATGTAAACGACAAGCATCCTCATACTCTGAAAAAGTCGGAACAGCAATCATAGACTTTGCGCCACGCCAAGCCTGCGCTACCAAATAGAAAGCTGTTATTGAGCCATTTGTCACCACAACATTTTCCTCTTTCACTTCATGTCTACGAGCTAACAGTCTTTTTAATGTAGCCGCATCCGGTTCCGGATAACGAGTCAACACATCAAAATGCTCAATCAAATGTTCTCGTAACTTTTCCAAATTGGCTCCATGCCATACATTCGAGCTAAAGTTGATCTTTACCTCATTTTTCACATTATAAAAATCATCACCGTGTCCGTATAACATATACTTCCTTTTTAATAAATAACTTATCTGTTCTAATCCGTTACAAAATTACGAATCTTTTTGACTTTTCCTATCAATCGCTTTATAGATCGCATCTTGTATTCGAGTACGTATATCTAACATACCCAGCTTATTATTAGTTCTAGACGGATTTATTCGATTACTCAAAAAAATATATATAAGTTGATTATCCGGATCGACCCAAAAACATGTACCCGTAAATCCTGTATGCCCATAAACAGAAGATGGCGCTAATACACCACATGGAGAAAGCTTCGGATTCCCTATTAGAGGTTTATCAAAACCTAAGCCTCTGCGACAAGTCGGACTCTTTGCCTGTGTAAATAACAAACACGTTTCTCGTGATAAATAACGTTCCCCTCCATATTCTCCTAAATTCAACAGTAATTGTAAGACCTTAGCTAAGTCATTTGCGTTCGAGAATAAACCCGCATTACCTGATACTCCACCTTGAAAAGCAGCCGCTTCATCATGTACATACCCTCTTATCAACTGACGACGAATAAAATGATCTTCTTCTGTCGGAACAATTTGTAATGTATCCATTACACGTAATGGATTGTATGTTGTATGCCAAGCGCCTAAACCTTTATAAAAATCATCTTGCAATAGTTGATCCATTGAACATTTCATCAAATTCTCAACCATCATTTTCAATAGTATAAAATTCACACAACTATATCGATATTTTCCTCGTTGCCCTAAACGTGATTCTTTTATCTCTTGCATAATCGTATCTTTAAACGAGTCACAAACATAAAAATGACGAGCTACTTCAGTTGTAAAACCGGGCTTACAAACAGAAGAAACTATATTCGGATGATATTGAAAATCTTTTCGCACATAAGTTTTCGTATCAAAACAAATCGGATGACTCGTACTTTTTATCCCACTATATAAACTTCCTTTATAACTATCTCTATCTATCGCGTTCAAATAGAAATTAATTGTCGGCACAATACCCGATTGATGATAAAGCAACTCCTTTACCAATAGGACCTTTTTATTTGAATCTTTCAATTCTGGAATGAAATTCGATATTTTATCGTTCAAAACAAAACGCTTCTCATCATAAGCTTTCATAACAGCCAATAATGTTCCAGCCGCTTTTGAAGCTGACGCCAAATCATAAACAGATAGATTATCTACAGGCTGCTTATGCTCATAATCAAAATTTCCAAACGCTCTACTATAAATAATCATTCCATTCTTTGCCACTAACACTTGGCAACCTGGATAAGCTTTTTGATCTAAACCCTCTTGAACTATATCTTCTATAAGATCCAAACGAGATGAGTTTACCCCAACCTCTTCTGGCTCATGATATCCTAGACGAGTCTTTGAGGTCCGCAAACCAATTCCCACACGATATAAACCTGGTATAGAAACCGGCAATTCCCCTTTAGCCTTAGCTCCCCCAAAAATGACTTGGGCCGCATATTCTTGAGCTAAATGTGTATTCTCGTAAGCTAATACTACAGCCTTTGCCCCTCTTATCGAATGTTTATATTCTTTACAAGCATATGGTAAGGTAAAAAACGTAAAAATAAGATCTTTCTGTGACGCTAAATGTCTCAATAATTGACATTCTGGTATTCGAATAGTATGCACACCACAAATGATCACATCATATTTTTGCAATTGATGATATACATGTTGAACATACTCAACAGAAGAATAACGCCCTATACTAAAATGAGCAATTGTATCATATCTAGAAAGTGTTTCTTGAAACTTATTTTCATCCCCCGCTCCTATTGATAAAAGAGCTATTTTCTTTTTCCCTATTTCCCTTAATGGTAAAATTTCTTTTTCATTTTTTAAAACTGTTATAGCTTCTGAGTTCAATTTAGCCGCAATCCATGCCGCATGGTCAGAGTTAAGACGCTGAGATAAATTTTCAGTATCAACTGGCTTATACTTATTCAAGCCAACAATATATTTATACCTCAATATCTTTAAACATTTTGCTTCTATAGATTCAAGATCAAGCACACCCTCTTCTATGGCCTCTTTCACGGCAGAGAAATCGTTTATTGGTGCCGCTGGTGATAATAATATGTCATTGCCAGCCAACAAGGCCTTAACAGAAGGATTCTCTTTTTTCTTTGTAGAAGCTCCTCTCATAGCTAAGGCATCCGTGAAACAAAGTCCTTGAAAACCTAATTCTCGTTGTAACAAATCCGTTACGACAAGCTTGGATAATGAAACAGGATGATGTCTGTGATCTAATGCTGGTATATATAAATGAGCAGTCATGATTCCCGCAAAGCCATCGTTTATATAGCGTCTAAAAGGAAGAAGCTCTACACTATCTAAACGATGACGATGATGGCGAACTATGGGCAATGTCTCATGAGAATCTTCTGATGTATCACCATGCCCCGGAAAATGTTTCGATACGGATATTACTTTCATACTCTCTAAACCTCTCGCATAAGCCACACCTTTTTCTGCTACCGCATAAGGATCTTCACCAAAAGAACGTAAACCAATCACTGGATTTAATTCATTACTATTAACATCCATGTCCGGCGCAAAATTGATATGAATACCCATTTCTCGACATTGTCGTCCTACTTCCTTTCCATATTCTTCTATCAATGATTCATCTTTTATGGCACCCAACATCATATTTTTCGGAAAACGAGTTGTTCCTCTTAAACGCATAGACAACCCCCACTCTCCATCTAAAGCAACAAATAAGGGTACATGAGAAGCTCTCTGAATTCTATTTGTCACTTCTGCCTGTTCTATGGGATCTCCTTTATGAAATAAAACACCACCAATTTTTATCTCATCTACATAACGCATCAATCGCTGCATATTTCGATTATCTAACTTAGGATTGGCCACTACCATAAATAACTGACCGATTCTCTCGTCATAACTCATTGAATCAAATACCGAGTCTACCCAATGATTCATTTTTTCTTGATCTTCTTGTATATAAAGATTAGGCACTACTTGAGCTTTTATTGATAGAAAAAATATAGAACAGAAAATAAATAGAGTTATTCTTTTCATCTTACTGATATTCATTAATAGATCAGACGCTATCCTTATATAATACTAAGGATAAGCTAAGTTTCCCAAAATTCAACATCAAAAATAAAAAATATTACGCTTCCATATATCACTCTTATATATTAAATAGCTTATGCTAACTAAATAAGCGAAGAATCGAAAAAACATAAAAGTAGCAGATATGATTTAAGATAAACACAATAATAATTTGATATATAAAAAGAATCCTATATATTGCATATCAAAGATTTATTTCGTTACTTTGCAGCCGCTTTACGTAATCTCTGTCGGGAGATGTAGCCCGTTATATTGCGTTTCATTATCAATAAAAATAAAAAAGCTAAAAACAATGGATTTAATTAAAATTGCAGAAGAAGCTTTTGCTACAAAAAAAGAGCATCCTTCTTTTAAGAGTGGTGATACGATTACTGTTGCTTATCGTATTAAAGAGGGTAACAAAGAGCGTATCCAGCAGTATCGCGGTGTTGTAATCCGCATCTCTGGTCACGGAGATAAAAGACGCTTCACTGTTCGTAAAATGTCTGAGAGCATCGGCGTAGAAAGAATTTTCCCGCTAGAATCTCCGTTCATCGAGAACATTACAGTTAACAAAGTCGGTAAAGTTCGTCGCGCTAAATTGTATTACTTACGCGCTCTTACCGGTAAGAAAGCAAGAATCAAAGAGAAGAGAGTATAAAGCTCAACTGGATTCTATTGCCATACAAAGCCATTCGACATGTATCGAATGGCTTTTTTGTTGTAGCATATACTTTATGTTCAAGGTAAGTATTCGGCCAACTACAGGTATTAAACCTTTATATACAACAATAACGACTGTCACTATGAACCTAATAGTATCAGCCGCTATTGTTTTGTTGAACCCATA
>CAUWMZ010000065.1:0-26314 GCA_963560035.1 uncultured Parabacteroides sp. | reverse complement strand
ACACGAATTTTCCAAAAACAGAATACCTCCATCCTAACAAAAATAAAGAAGAGGGTGTGTCAAAACCAAAATGATCATCCCGAAAAGTTTCAGATTAAAAGTTCTTCTTTGGTTTAATGTGGTTTTGAAACACCCTCTTTTTCCTTCCTATACGAACAACCATTAAAGAGCACGAATGAACCTATTCTCTAATGCTCTGTTATATCTAAAAACAACTGATATGATAAATTTAGGCAATTGGATGAATGGCATACTCGTAGGATGGGGATTAAACAAACAGATAGCTAATACTTTCGACGAAATCATTATCGCCGCAGGATTAATAGCGATCGCTATTGGACTAGACTTTCTGTGCCAAACTGTTTTTGTAGGAGGTATAAGAGGAATCATTAAACGTACGCACTATGACTGGGATTCTTTATTGATAAAATACAAAATAATACACCACTTAGCACATACTATTCCCGGAATATTAGTTTATTTATTATTGCCGATCGCTTTTATGCGAGGAAAAGATATGTTGAATATCTCTCAAAAGGTTTGTGCTATTTATATCGTAATTTCTTTCCTCCAAGCCATTAATGGTATACTTCTTATGGCGCTAGCACTTTTTAATCGTCACGAGAAAATGAAAGACAGACCTTTGAAAGGCTTTGTTCAAGTGCTTCAAGTTCTCCTGTTTTTTATTGGAGGTATCATAATCATAGCCATCTTAATCAACAAATCACCAGCTACTCTCTTTGCCGGATTAGGCGCTTCGGCAGCTATTCTCATATTAATCTTTAAAGACACAATCTTAGGATTCGTATCCGGTATTCAATTGTCCGCCAATAATATGTTACGCCCAGGAGATTGGATTACCGTACCTTCCGCTAACGCAAATGGCATCGTACAAGAAATCTCTTTAAATACCGTCAAAGTGCAAAATTTCGACAATACAATCTCAACTATACCCCCTTACAATTTAGTAAATGGATCTTTTCAAAATTGGCGCAGCATGAGTGAATCTGAAGGTCGCCGAGTTGTGAAATCTATTTTTTTAGACATAAATAGCATTCATTTCTGCTCTTCCGAGACACTACTTCAAATTCAAAGAGAAATTCCCTTAATGAAAGATTATCAACCAGAAAAGGGTGTTATACCTACCAATTCTCAGCTATTTCGAGTTTATGCGGAACGGTATCTATGTAGTCTTCCTGTCGTTAACCAAAATCTAGACTTAATTATTAGCCAACGTCAATCTACAGAATATGGCGTTCCTATCCAAATCTATTTTTTCTCACGCAATAAAATATGGAAAGAATACGAACGCATCCAATCGGATATTTTTGACCATTTTTTCGCCATCATTCCACAATTTGAACTCAAGGTTTATCAATACTCTGAATGAAAGATAGAAACTAACCAATTTTTTTCTACCTTCGTTACTTTATTTTGTCGCAAATCTACACCTATTTCTTATGAGCGAAATACAACAATGGATCTATAGTCTTTTAAGCCGCCGGGGATTAATCAGCGATAACTCCGGCTATGTTGATAACATTCTTATCTTGTCACTTATCATAGCGATCACTATCGGCATCGACTATCTTTGCCGATACATTTTCTTAGAGATGCTTAAAAGATTAGCGCAATCAACAAAAAACCAATTAGACGATCTGATCATTGAGCGTAAAATCATTAATAAGATGATGCACATCATTCCTGCAGTATTGGTATATATATTATTACCCTTGGCTTTCCCTGAAATAGAAACTCCTCAGGTTCTGGTATTTCTACAGAAACTTTGCCAAATATACATTATTGCCGTATCTCTTCGCTTTCTTAACTCATCTCTCAACTTGATTCATGAGATCTATAATCAAAGAGGTTCTTTTAAAAACAAACCACTTAAAGGATTCATCCAAATCTTACAAGTGATGCTATTTTTCATCGGATCAATCTTAATCATTAGCATACTTATCAATAAATCGCCGGTATCACTTTTCGCAGGATTAGGTGCTTCAGCCGCCATATTAATCTTAGTGTTTAAAGATACAATACTTGGCTTCGTCGCTGGTATCCAATTATCAGCAAACGATATGCTCCGTGCGGGAGATTGGATTACCATGAATAAATATGGAGCTAATGGTACAGTTATCGAAGTGACATTGAATGCGGTAAAAGTTAAAAATTTCGATAATACCATCACTACCATTCCTCCCTATGCTCTTGTTAGTGACGCTTTTCAAAACTGGAGAGGAATGAGTGAATCGCCAGGACGAAGAATTAAACGATCCATCAACATAGACATGAACAGCGTAAAATTTTGTACCCCCAAGATGCTTAGTAAGTTTCGCAAAATTTCATTAATTACAGACTATATCGACCAAAAAGAAGCTGTATTGAGCGAATATAATAAAACACATCATATAGACAATTCCATACAGGTCAACGGTCGCAGACAAACTAACCTCGGAGTATTTCGCGCCTACTTGGTTCGCTATTTGCGCAATTTACCAGATATAAATGAAGAACTAACTTGTATGGTACGCCATTTGCAACCAACAGAAACCGGAATACCTATTGAGATCTATTGTTTCTCCTCCAACAAAGTCTGGGTTGATTATGAAAGTATACAAGCTGATATTTTTGACCATGTACTTGCTATAATCCCCGAATTTGAACTACAAGTATTCCAAAACGTATCTGGAACAGATTTACGAGATTACATTTCTCGAGAGACACGCTTACGAGATAAAGAACGCATAATGATGAAATAAGCGGCAAGTACCATTGTTCCCGTAAAGATCCATGAGATTGGGTAAACGGTCATCAAAACATCATAACCAGGCCAACGAGGACAAACCACAAATACCCAAAAAACTCGGAATAAACATGTACCAAATACTGTCAGCAATGCGGGAGTTACAGAAAAGCCCATACCTCGAAGAGATGAGCTCGCTACTTCATAACTGCTCGCGATCCATTGCCATCCCAAAACAATATGCATACGAGTTATGCCATAAGCGATCACAGGAAGTTCTGCTGTAAAAAGTCCTAAAAACAATCTATCCTGCCATACAAACAAAGCGTTTAACAGACCGCAACTCAATACACTCAATAACATGCATAGACGAAATACACGACGTACACGATCCATTTGCCCCGCTCCATAGTTCTGGCCAATAAACGAGATGGCAGCTCCGTTAAAGGCTTGTATCATAAAATAGCAATAATATTCAAAGTTTAGAGCCGCGGCAGATCCCGCCATCGCATTTGCCCCATAACCGTTAATAGCTGATTGAACAACGACATTCGATACAGAGAAAATCATGCCTTGCACTCCCGCAGGAATACCAATCTTCAACATTGGTTTCAACTCTTCTACATGGATCTTGAGCTCTTTTATATTCAAACAGTATGGATCTTTTTCCTTTAATAAAAGACGGACAATAATCACAGCGCTAATCGCATCAGCAATACAGGTCGCAATAGCTACTCCCGCAATACCCATACCAAAGACTATCACAAACAGCAGATTCAACATTGCGTTAATGAAACCCGCAACAATCAAGATATAAAGAGGACGACGCGTATCACCCATACTGCGTAAAATAGCTGATCCAAAATTAAATACTGAAAGAAACGGCAAACCTACAAAATAAATACGCAGATAAAGTGAAGCTTGATCTATCACGTCTTCTGGCGTACCCATCAACGCTAAGATCTGTCCCGCAGTGAAAAATCCTACAATAGCAATAAAAAGTCCACACAAAATAGAAAGACGCCCCACTGTACTGATAGATCGACGGATACGAACAGGATCGGTTTGTCCAATATGATTGGATATTACAGCATTAGCACCCAACGAAAGACCAACCATCATATTTATAAAGAGACCTATGACCGGAGCGTTACTACCCACAGCTGCTAATGCTTTATTTCCCACAAACAAACCAACTACCGCCACATCTACGGAGTTGAAAAACTGTTGTAATAAACTACTCGCCGCCAATGGTAACGCAAAAAGCAATATCTTCATCAGCAATGGGCCGTGAAGCATGTCTATCTTATTATTGGACATTGTTTGTTAATCTTTTACAGGACAGCCTGTTTCGGCCTACCTAAAAAATGAATATTTGTAGAATCTCTCTCTTCTTTCCGGAAACAACTCAACGAATGTAAAAGCGTCTTAATAGATATGGTTCATCAAATACGCCTATTCGGATAACCTCTTTTTCCGCCGCAAATGTACAATAATTATCAAGATGGACAAACAACACATTTCTCTTTAAATAATGCTTCACGAAAGTATATCAAGGCTTATAGCTTCCTTTTTTCAATAAGTTGAGCCCACGACAGCTTGGAATAACAGATCCAAAATCGCTATATTCGCGACACTTTTTTAACATAAAAACTAAATTCATGGCTCAATCCAAAATTTCATCAGCCGCATTCGCTGACACAAAACCACATTATGAACTCCTTGATGGATTGCGTGGCGTAGCGGCACTCTTTGTTGTTTGGTATCATGTCTTTGAAGGATTTGCCTTTGCTGGAGGCACCTCTATTGATACCTTTAATCACGGCTATCTTGCCGTAGACTTTTTCTTCATTCTATCCGGATTCGTAATCAGTTATGCCTATGACGATCGCTGGTCCGGGAAAATGTCTATGATAGATTTTTTCAAGCGTCGTCTTATTCGTCTCCATCCAATGATTATTATGGGAGCCTTGATTGGTTGCGTCACTTTCCTTTTACAAGGCAGCGTTAAATGGGATGGATCAGAAACCCCATTAAGCTGGGTATGCATCGCTTTTCTACTCACCTGTTTCTTCATTCCTGCTTATCCTGGAGCAAGTTATGAGATCCGCGGTAATGGAGAAATGTTCCCTCTAGCAGGTCCCGCATGGTCTCTATTTTTCGAATACATCGGAAATATTTGCTATGCGATTTTTATCCGCCGTCTTTCTACACGCCTACTTGCCGTTTGGGTAACACTTTGTAGTATTTGTTTATCCCTATTTGCCATATTCAATCTCTCCGGTTACGAAAGCATTGGAGTTGGTTGGACTCTTGACACAATCAACTTTTTAGGAGGATTTATCCGTATGATATTTCCTTTCTCTATGGGTATGCTTTTGGCGCGCATCTTTAAACCTATACGCATACGAGGTATTTTTTGGATGATAGCTCTTGTGCTTTTTATCCTTTTTTCCGCACCTTTCTTCCCTAGCGTAAATGGTGTTTGTCTCAACGGCGTATATGAGATGTTTTGTATTATCATCGCATTCCCCGTTCTTGTTTGGTTAGGAGCATCCGGCATAACAAGCGATAAGATCTCCACCAACGTTTGCCGCTTTTTAGGTGACCTATCTTATCCTCTTTACTTGGTACACTACCCCATTATGTATCTCTTCTACGCATGGCTGATCGACAATAAGCTCTATACTTTAAGCGAAACATGGCCTGTGGTTGCCTGCGTTTACCTGCTGAATATATTATTAGCTTATACAGCTCTAAAATTGTATGATGAGCCTGTACGTAAATGGCTAATCCGCCGTTTCCTTTAAAGACAGATCTCAAAAAGAAGTGCCATCAGAAAAATCTGACAGCACTTCTTTTTTTATGTTTCTCTTCCAAACCTTATAAATAACCGGCAGATACTTTTCCTAAAATTGGAAATAAATAAAAGGCTGTACACCAGCGCTCTTAAACTGTATAACAATAAAAATAGCCAAGGCTAACAATACAGCTTGCACTAATAAAGGAGAGCGAGTTACCATCTCTCGCAATGCCTTTTCTATACGTTTAGGCATGAAATGTAATAAATAACCCAAAAGCATCAACACAAATACACCTTTATAACCTAAGACAAACTGCGGAAATACCTCAGGATGGAAATTCGTAAAAATTTGATTCAATATATTACCTACCGTAGCTATAGAAGCCGCACGAAACAAGATCCATCCCAAACAAACCACATGAAATGTAATTAATACACCTACAACTCTTCTCCATGGTTTCATTTCCGAACCTAACTGTTTGAAACTACCAAAATGAGCCATAATAAACTTATGCACCGCTAACGACACTCCGTGCAGTGCGCCCCACAACACAAAACTAATTGACGCACCATGCCACAAACCTCCAAGCAACATAGTTATCAATAGATTGACATATGTTCGGATCCGACCTTTACGATTTCCTCCTAAAGAAATATAAAGATAGTCTTTCAGCCACGAAGAAAGTGAAATGTGCCAACGTCGCCAAAATTCCGTAATTGTAGCAGACTGATAAGGCGAATCAAAATTTATATTAAAACGAAATCCCAATAAAAGAGCTATACCAATAGCCATATCTGAATAACCCGAGAAATCGCAATAAATCTGCAAAGCGTAGCCATATACACCCAACAAATTCTCCACACCTGTGTAAAGTAACGGAGCATCGAATATGCGATCCACAAAATTCATACTAATATAATCCGAAATAACAGCCTTTTTAAACAATCCACAGAGTATAAGAAAAAGACCCTCTCCAAATTCCGAACGTGTTACAACCGGATTCTTATATATCTGCGGAATAAAGTCTCTAGCACGCACAATCGGACCCGCCACCAATTGAGGGAAAAAGGACACATAAAAAACATAATCTATCCAACGTCCCAAAGGCTGAATACGCCCTCTATAAACATCTATTACATAACTGATACTTTGAAACGTGAAAAAAGAAATACCTACAGGCAAAAAGATATCTAAATGTGTCCATTCTCTACTAATAGCCATTGAAAACAGCTCACCCATGAAATTAAAATACTTAAAATAGCCAAGCATCCCAAGATTCACACAAAGACTAAGCGTTACAAGCCATTTCCTCTCTTTACAAGAACCGGATTGAAAAATAAAGCGAGCGATAAAAAAATCTGATGTAGCCGTAAAGACCAACAAACCAAACCATAGTCCGCTGCTTTTATAATAGAAATAAAGAGAGAACAACGTGACATATATAATACGAGCTAATGTTTGCTTTCTTAGTAATATATAAAAAAAGACGAAACCAATAAAAAGAAAAAAGAACAATCCGCTACTAAACAAGATCGGAGCATTCTGATGATAACTCAAAATATCGCCTAATTTCTCCCATGTAAACTGATGCTCTATCAGCCAACTCTCAAATAGATTATACTCCATTGAACAATATACTTATCGTTGATTATATGATTTCATTAAAGCCCTAAACAAGAGGATACCCTGCTCTTTATAGCCATCTCGTATAAAATGTATTCTGTCTCGCCCCATTAAACGAGATTTATACCATCGCTTGCAAGAGTTCTTCCCTCCTGTCTCAGCAAACAAATCCCAACAGCCAAATCCACACTCTTGAGCAACTTGTCTTAATGCTAACGCCGCACGCTCAGTGTTATCATTACGCACAAAAACTCGCTGCTTATTTACACGCACCCTACGATAACATTCCGGGGGAGTAGTCAACAAAATAGCAGTATGCGGCAACTCTCTCTTGACCATCACCAACAACTCTTTAACTTGAGCCGCAAATGTATCTGCGCTAAAACGACGGCCAAACGTCTCATTCGTTCCCATCGAGATGATAAGCAACGAAGGACGCAATAAAGCTAATTGACGCACATATGCCGTATCCGTATAATTCACATACATCGCGCCATTTACTCCTATTGAGTGATAGAGAATACCCGGCTTCCCGTTTTTTAATACAAAACCATAATACAAATTTGTAAAAGATGAAGCTGGAAGCAACGAATTATCCTTCTCATTGCGCCGAGTACTCTGCAAATGTAACGTATCTATTGAATAATCTATACGAAATGTATCCGCCAATAAGCCCGGAGCACAAAGTGTATCAGCACGAAAAACTGTCACATGTTTTTTCATCTCACCTGCCGGCAACATAGGCATTGAATGATCGCCTCGATAAAGAATCACCTCATTGAAAGAGTAACCCGCCCCGTTATTGGGAGTCATAATCACATCAAAATTTATTGATGGAGAAAGAGACTTGATACCTATACCTCCTATACCTAATGGGGTTTTATGCGCTCTTTGTACGCAGCGCCCTGCAATCCAATCACGAACAACAGAACGAATAAAATAGTCATCCGGCTCATTCGTCTTGCTCAACTTAAGGGGAGCGATCCATCCCCGTCCCGCATTGCCAAACGCCTGTTGAAAAAGACGCATGACACGCCCACTTAAATGCCCTGCCTGTATATGTGAATCTCCTAAATGAACTATATTTAATACAGTATCTTTTCCTGCACGAAGCGAATCCAAATCATCAAAAAAACGATTCCACGCCTCGCAAGAATCGGGTAATAACAACAACTCCTTTCCAACCTCCATCGAATAAGACGCAAGTGGCAAAGCTACCGTATCCCGTCTTTGGACACTACTATCTATTTTTAGACTATCTATATGATTCACACCTTGAGAGAGGGTGATATTTTGCGAAAATCCACAACCCACTCCACAAGAGGTCATCACACTAATTAACCATATTCTCAACTTCATCATAAAAATCTTTTTCCGATAATAACGCCTTCAATAAGGCATTCGCGATTTCCCGACCGCCCCTAAAGCTCAAATGCGTATAATCTTTACTTGCCCAATCATTCTCTACGAAACGAACCATACTGTTCTCTCCGCCCATCGCTCCAAACACATTCCAAAAAGCGACACCCATCTTCTTGGCGGTCTGCCGTTGAGCATGCAACAAAGCAAATACAGCGGGCATTGTCTCAAATTCACCATCCACCTGACGACTCCGATCAGATACACCTAGGATCAGCACATCTGCTTTTGGAAAACAATCACGTACATGCTCAATAATCTTTGCCATACGCGACGCATACCAACCATAGTTCATCACGCTATCGCTCACCACATTCAAACCATATTGTAAGACAATCAAATCATATGGACGAATTTCTTCCAACGCCCGACAGCGTTCTTTATCTAATCGACCTAAAACTAAACCGGAATTTCCTCGCAAAGAAAAATTATCAACAGATACACCTGAATTATCCTCCATTGCTACTCCTAGCACCCGAAAGTTTTTCATATCGTGAAAAGAAAAATCAACCTCTGTGATATCATTCCCCTCATGCACATATTGAGTAACGCCAGAAGCAGGTGGAAGTTGTTCGCGAATCGTATCTCCATCTATACCTGTCGATAAACGCATCTCCGTATGCTCATTACGCTCATAAATCAACTTCACAGAAGAGAACGCCTTTAAATCAGGATAGCGATCTGTCGTTTTCATCCGAATCGAAGCCTCGTCTGCCTCAGGTTCAAACATTAATCCGGACAAAGCATAAGCATGATCATGATCTGTCAACATAGACCATGTCGTCCATCCTTCAACTTGTTGCTCAATCGTCGGCCTATATTGGACGGCGGCGGAAGTCACCGGAACAAAACCGACACCACGACCTCCAAACTTTCTTTGCAATCCCGCACGAAAATCAGCTACTAAAATATCTCCTTCTATAAATGAATCACCTAAGAACGCAACTCGTACAGGGCGATTTAATGTTTGTCTATCCTTCAAAGCGGCAAAAAATCGTTTTAGAGCAATATGCCCTAACGAATAATCTTCTATATGAACGCCAAGAGAATCTGCCCCTTCTACCGCATAAAGTGTACGATATAATGAGTCACGCAACGCTAACGACAATGAATCTATACCTGAAGCACGCATTACGGAATCTCTTAAAACAGTAGAATCAACAATCAACGTATCCGCCTGCTCCAACTGTTTCCGCAACGAATCCAACGAGATCTTATCCTCTTTCACTTTAAAATCAGATAACAGATCTACCTTCTTAATCTTATATCCAAGCACTGTGTCAGGAAGCCCATAAAAACCAAACGTCAACACTAACGTTAGTAATAACAATGCCAACAACCTAAACAAATTATTTCCTTTGTCCATCTAACTTTTACTTTCAAAGCAACAAAGATAGATAAGTTTGCATTCTATTAAGCCATCTATACTCCTATTTTTCCCCATCCGACAAAAGATTCCGGCCATTCAGCCTATAACATTATAATCATCTACATATATTAGACATAGAAAGACATTCAAATATATCTTTTAATGGGATAATTTTCTTTTTTTTGACTATTTCAATCATCCATGCAAAATGATTTCGTATTTTTGCCATCTAATCGATTAACAATAGAATGTTTAAGTCTCTTTTTACGTACACAACATGCTTGTTGTTCTGCGCATCGATTGCGAAGGCACAAGATTTTCCCAAAGATTCGGTTCCAAATAATCAGTACATGATAGATGGGAAGCCTATGACCGAAAAGCAAATCAAACGCTATCAAAAACAAATGCGTAAAGATTCTATCCGAGCCAACAAAAAAGTATGGTGGTCTATTTTAGGAGGTCCCTCCTATACGCCGGAAGCATCCGCAGGACTTGGAGGAGCAGTACTCGCTAGCTTTCGGGTAAACAAGAACGATACAATTTCGCAACGCTCGTTTATCCCTGCCGGATTCAACATCACCCTCAATGGAACATTTGTCTTCGCAGGTGCAGGCACATTATTTTTTAACGAAAATCGTTTTCGTATCTATATCAATTATGGTTACCGAAATGAGCCTTCACACTATTTCGGTAAAGGATATGACGCAATTGAATTAGTTGAGAAAAGTGACTCTACCACCAAATTTCATAAAAGCTCTTTTCAATTATATCCTCGCTTTGTTTGGAAAGTAAAGCCACATTTGTATACAGGTCCTCTTTTTGATATCAACTTCAACAAATCGACTGATATCAATCCGGTCATGGCCAATGACCCTTACTTTAACAAGTTTAAGCAAAAGTATATCAATATCGGTATTGGCGGCTTGGTTCAGTATGATACTCGAGATGACATCGCTACCCCAACTTCTGGCATGCTACTTAGCGCAATCGCCAAACTTTATGGAAAATATTTAGGCGGAGCCTACAATTATGAGATGTTTGAGCTAGAATATCGTCAGTTTCAACAAGTGTTTCGTCCACGTAGCACATTAGCTTGGATCGCTAAAACACAAATAGGCACAGGCAATGTTCCTTTTACAGAACTACCCTCATTCGGATCTCCCTTTGACCTTCGTGGATATTATTGGGGTAAATATCGAGATAAAACCATGGCTTATGCCATTTTGGAATATCGCCATATGTTTGGTAGCATGGAAAAATATAAAAGTGGCAATTTTTGGGCTAAATGCGGTTTCGTCGGATGGGTTGGAACAGGTACGATAGGTAATGCTCCTGTCGTGGATTGGAACAAATGGAAAATCAACTATGGTGTAGGTATTCGCATCCAAATGCAACCGGGCAAAAACTTCCGTTTGGATATAGGAAAAGATCCTAATCAAAAAGGTATGGCTGTCTATATGAATATGACAGAAGCCTTTTAAAAAAACACGCATAATGTATGTGTTTCGTCTCTTTATGATATCTGCCTCTAGATTCGAAAAAGACGAAAATACATACATTTTTTATTTTTTCTAACCTCTACCTTAAACAAATCAATCCATAACCTTCTAAAACCTCCAAAAATTTCTTTTGGATATCAAAATACTGTTTTCATATTTCAGAAACAGTATTTAAGTACATTTATAAAAACACTAAATACTGATATTCAAGCACCGCTATCTTTATTTGCTTATTTCTCGAGCTTCACTTACAAATTGAAAGAAAGATAAAACAAAAAGAAGATAGATTCTCGTGTTCCCAACTTTCCAGAAGCGTTCAAATAAATGGGTTAGCGAAAAAAACAGCCAACGATACACTTCGAAAAAACACAAAAAGACGAACAATGATTGAATATGGACGAACACTTATTACATTTTACAAGAGCTCCTCTTTTTTTAGATTGATTTCACACTTATTTTTATGACATTTCACGGAAAACAATAACTTTGTAGGCGTTTATCGTTAATATTACTATTGAAAAATACAAATTAAATATATATAGGAAATGGATACAAAAATTCAGGAACTAACAGACAAGATCTACAAGGAAGGTGTAGAAAAGGGAAGCGAAGAAGCAAAGCGAATCATCGCCGATGCCAACGCTCAAAGAGATACGATCCTTAAGGAAGCTGAAGCTGAAGCCACACGTATCATCGCCAACGCAGAAAAACAATCATCCGAACTTAAGAAAAATACAGAAGCGGAATTGAAACTGTTCGCCTCTCAATCCGTGGAAGCGCTTAAAAGCGAAATTACAAACTTAATTACGGGTGAAATCGTTAGCGCAAACGTTAAAGCGGCAGTCACAGATCCAAACTACATGCAGAAAGTTATCCTTGAGCTTGTAAAAAGCTGGCCGGCTAATGAATTCTTGACAATCCAAACAGCCGATGCCGATAGTCTTCGAGCATATTTCAATGCAAATGCGAAAGACTTACTAAATAAAGGATGCAAAATAGAAAAAGTCAATGGGAAAAAAGCAACATTCTCAATCATCCCTGCAGATGGATCTTATAAAGTTACATTCGGAGAAGACGAATTCGTGGAATTCTTCAAAGAATTCTTACGCCCTCAATTAGTAGAAACACTGTTCTGATATGAGCAAGTATTACTACTTAATAGCAGGACTCCCCAATATAGCGCTAGATGATGGCAAATTAACTTATTCAGTTCAAGAGTTTCGAACAGAAATTGAAGATATACTCTCTCATAAAGACAAAAAACTCATTGATCTGTTTTATTTAAAATATGACAACATCAACTTATTGGCGCATGTCAACCATTCGGAAAAAATGCCGGATTCAAGGGGAAAGATCTCTTTCGATGAGTTTGATGCCTTAAATAAGGCTTTGAAAGATGAGGAAAAAATTCCCAAGAATGATAAAATACCGTCGTATATCGTGGATTTTTTGAAATCCTATATTGCGGAAGAATCAAAAGAAAACAATAACGAAAAAGAATATTTATCATGGGAAGACCGCTTAGCCACATTATATTATGAATATGCCATGAAATGTGGAAATAAGTTCGTCGCTAATTGGTTCGAACTTAACTTGAATATCAATAATATACTTACAGCGATCACTTGCCGGAAACACGGGTTTAATAAAGCCAACTACATCGTGGGGCATAACGAAATAGCAGAAAATATCCGTACCTCTAATGCCCGTGATTTTGGCTTAGGAGACTCTGTGGACTATTTGCCCGAGCTACAACATGTGGCCGAAGAGACAGACTTGTTAGCTCGTGAAAAGAAAATTGATCTATTAAAATGGAAATGGCTCGATGACAATACGTTTTTCAAAACATTTGATATCGAAAGTGTTTTCGCCTATTTAGTTAAATTAGAAATGATCGAACGCTGGCTAACTTTAGATAAGGCAAAGGGTGAAAAAACATTCCGTGAATTAGTCGGCGCCATGAAAACAGGCAGCGAAAATGCGTTGGAAGAATTTAAAAGAAACAATATAAAATAAATTATGGCTACGAAAGGAATTGTAAAAGGAATCGTATCCAACTTGGTAACCGTAGAGGTGGATGGTCCGGTTTCTCAAAATGAAATCTGTTACATTTCTGTCGGTGGCGTAAAGCTAATGGCAGAAGTAATCAAGGTGATAGGAAAGAACGCCTTTGTACAAGTTTTTGAAAGCACACGTGGTATGCGTGTAGGCGACGAGGCCGAATTTCAAGGACACATGCTGGAAGTGACATTAGGTCCGGGTATGTTGTCTCGCAATTATGATGGTCTGCAAAACGATCTCGACAAAATGGAAGGTGTATTCCTAAAACGTGGAGATTATACGTTTGCTCTAGATAATGATAAAAAATGGGATTTTAAACCATTGGCGAAAGTAGGCGATACAGTAAGCGCTGGTGATTGGCTTGGCGAAGTTGATGAGAACTCCCAACCACATAAAATTATGGTGCCGTTCTCTTTCAAAGGCAACTATAGCGTTAAATCTGTCGCAACCGCAGGACAATACACAATCCATGAAACTATGGCTGTTTTAACGGATGAAAATGGAACAGATGTAAATGTTACCATGATTCAAAAATGGCCTGTAAAAAAAGCGATCACCTGCTACAAGGAAAAACCTCGTCCATTTAAATTGCTAGAGACAGGTGTACGTACTATTGACACTGTCAATCCTATTGTCGAAGGAGGTACTGGATTTATTCCCGGTCCGTTCGGTACAGGAAAGACCGTTCTTCAACATGCTATATCTAAACAGGCTGAAGCGGATATTGTTATTATAGCAGCATGTGGAGAACGTGCTAATGAAGTTGTTGAAGTCTTTACGGAATTCCCTGAATTGATTGATCCCCACACAGGACGCAAATTGATGGAGCGTACAATTATTATCGCAAACACCTCTAATATGCCTGTCGCTGCTCGTGAGGCTTCTGTATATACTGCGATGACTATCGCTGAATATTACAGAGGCATGGGATTAAAGGTACTTTTGATGGCAGACTCAACCTCTCGTTGGGCCCAAGCGCTACGTGAAATGTCTAACCGCTTGGAAGAACTTCCTGGACCTGACGCCTTCCCTATGGACTTGTCCGCTATTATCGCAAACTTCTACGCTCGTGCAGGATTCGTTCATTTAAATAATGGCGCTACCGGATCTGTTACATTCATTGGTACTGTATCTCCGGCTGGTGGTAACTTAAAAGAACCGGTAACAGAGAACACCAAAAAAGTGGCTCGTTGCTTCTACGCCTTGGAACAAGAACGTGCTGACCGTAAACGTTATCCGGCTGTTAATCCGATCGAAAGTTATTCTAAATATCTTGAGTATCCTGAGTTCCAAGATTATATAGCAAAACATATTTCTCCTGAATGGATCGACAAAGTCAACGAGATCAAAACTCGTATGTTAAGAGGTAAAGAGATCTCCGAACAAATAAACATCTTAGGAGATGATGGTGTACCTGTTGACTATCACGTGACTTTCTGGAAATCAGAACTAATAGACTTCGTGATTTTACAACAAGACGCCTTCGACGCTATCGATGCGGTTACTCCATTACAGCGCCAAGAGTTTATGCTAGATAGAGTTGTTAATGTTTGTCGTTCAGAATTCAAATTCGATAGTTTCCTTGAAGTAATGGACTACTTTAAGAAGATGATTAACATCTTTAAGCAAATGAACTATTCGGAATATGAAAGTGAGCAATTCAAGAAGTTTAACGCAGATCTTGACGAACTGCTGAAGCAACGAATCGTAAAGTAAATTAGTTATGGCAACAAAAGCATTTCAAAAAATATATACAAAGATTACCCAAATCACAAAAGCTACCTGTTCATTGAAAGCGACGGGTGTTGGGTATGATGAACTAGCTTCCGTTGATGGAAAATTAGCCCAGGTTGTGAAGATCGCTGACGATGAAGTAACATTGCAGGTATTCTCTGGCACAGAAGGTATTCGTACAAATGCGGAAGTTGTATTTATGGGAAAAGCACCTTCTCTCAAAGTAGGTGATCAATTATCCGGACGCTTCTTCAACGCATACGGAGACCCTATTGATGGCGGTCCTATCCCTGAAGGGCGTGAGGTAGAGATTGGTGGTCCTTCTGTTAATCCCGTACGACGTAAGCAACCTTCAGAACTCATCGCTACCGGTATCGCTGGTATTGACCTAAATAATACGCTGGTAACAGGACAAAAGATTCCTTTTTTCGCTGATCCTGACCAACCGTTTAATCAAGTTATGGCCATGGTAGCCCTACGAGCTAAATCTGATAAAATTATTTTAGGAGGTATGGGTATGACCAACGATGATTACCTTTTCTTTAAAAATACATTTAGTAACGCAGGAGCACTAGATCGTATCGTTAGTTTCATCAATACAACAGAAGATCCATCCGTAGAACGCATATTGATCCCGGATATGGCTCTTTGCGCCGCTGAATATTTTGCGGTAGAAAAAAATGAGAAGGTATTGGTGCTTCTTACTGATATGACGAACTACGCAGATGCATTAGCTATCGTATCTAACCGTATGGATCAAATTCCATCTAAAGATTCTATGCCGGGTTCTCTTTATTCAGACTTAGCTAAAATTTATGAGAAGGCGGTTCAATTCCCCGCAGGAGGATCCATCACGATTATAGCCGTTACAACTCTATCTGGTGGAGATATTACTCATGCCGTACCTGATAATACAGGTTATATCACCGAAGGCCAGCTATATTTACGTCGAGATAGTGATGTCGGTAAAGTAATTGTAGACCCATTCCGAAGCTTATCTCGTTTGAAACAATTAGTTACTGGCAAAAAGACAAGAGAGGATCATCCTCAAGTGATGAACGCTGCCGTACGTCTGTATGCGGATGCGGCAAACGCAAAAACTAAACAAGAGAATGGTTTCGATTTGACAGACTACGACAATCGTACACTCTCATTTGCTAAAGATTACTCTTCTAAACTTTTGGCTATTGATGTTAATTTGGACACAACAGAAATGCTTGACGTGGCTTGGGGATTATTCGCGAAATATTTCAGCCCGGAAGAGGTAAATATCAAGCAAGCATTAGTTGAAAAATATTGGAAGAAAAATAATTAATTATGGCTATCAAGTTTCAATATAATAAGACTTCACTTCAACAATTGGAAAAACAGCTGAAAATGCGTGAGCGTTCTCTTCCTACTATTAAAAGCAAGGAAAGTGCCTTACGTATTGAGGTGAAACGGACCAAAGATGAAGTAAAAAAATTGGAACTTCAGCTAGAGCAAGAGATTCAGAGCTACGAGAATATGGTAGCGCTATGGAATGAATTTAATCCGGAGCTTATCTCTGTAAAAGATGTGACTCTTTCTTCAAAAAAAATAGCGGGTGTCATTGTTCCACTATTAGATGAAATTAAATTCGAAATAGGTCACTATAGTCTCTTTAACGCTCCCGCTTGGTATACTGATGGTATAGAGTTGTTAAAGAAGTTGGCTCGCACCGGTATAGAAGCGGAATTCTCAAGCGCAAAGCTGGAGTTGTTGGAACATGCAAGGAAGAAGACCACACAAAAGGTTAACCTTTTCGAAAAAGTCCAAATTCCTGGCTACAAAGATGCGATCCGTAAAGTGAAACGATTTATGGAAGATGAGGAAAGTCTTTCTAAATCTTCACAAAAGATCATGAGAGCTAATCAAGAAAAACGCAAGGCAAAAGAAAAGGAGGAGGCTGAAGTATGATAGTAAAAATGAATAAATATGCCTTTATGGTGTATCATAAAAACGATGAAGCGTTTCTTTCTACACTCCGTGACTTAGGCGTTGTCCATATCAAAGAGATCAACTCCACAATAGGTAACGAGAGGTTGCAAAAACTTCTATCAGAGCGTAAAAGGGTCAACTATTTAATGCGTTACTTTAAAAGCCTACAAGAAAAAGAAACGACAAAATCGCTTACTCCCGCTCGTGATCTGACAATCGATCAAGGACTGGAACTTGTACGTATTATTGAAGAGCTACAAGATAAAAAAGCGCAGCTAACACTCGCCAAACAATCCACCGAAAAGGATTTAGCCTATATGGAATTATGGGGAGAATTTAGCTTTAATAATATTGAACACTTAAAAAAAGCTGGATATGTTATTACTTTCTTTACTTGTCCAACCGCTAAATATGATCCAAAATGGAACGAGTTGTATAATGCCATTTTAATCAACAATTTCCAATCTATAACCTACTTTATTACGATAACTAAAGCAGGAACTATTATCGATATTGATGCGGAGCGCCCCAAAATGCCTACTATGGACTACGGGCAATTAAATGACACGCTAAAACAACAAGCGGATGAGATCGCAAATATTGATACTGAGCTAAGACGTAGAGCTATTGAAGATTATCAAACATTAGACAAAGTCGACAAGCTATTACACGATGACTTCAATTTTTCCAATGCCTTAGCGCAGACAGATCGGCAAGCGGACAATAAGCTTATGTTATTGGAAGGTTGGGTACCCTCTGAAAACGCATCTGCCTTAGAGACGCAATTAGATAAACAGGGCTATTTCTTCCAACAGTTGGAGATTAAGGAAGAGGATAAGGTTCCTATTAAATTAAGGAATAACAAATTCGCTAAGTTATACGAACCTATTACAAAGATGTTCTCTCTACCTAATTATGCGGAGATTGATCCAACTCCCCTCTTCGCTCCATTCTTTATGCTTTTCTTCGGACTTTGCTTCGGTGATGGTGGATATGGATTGTTGGTGATTTTAGTTTGCGCATTATTGAAAAGAAAGATAAATCCAGATTTTAAACCTTATCTTTCCCTCTTTCAATATTTAGGACTAGCAGCATTGCTAGTAGGAACATGCACTGGCTCATTTTTTGGTATAGCGTTAGCTGATGTTCCCGCTCTTTCTAAAGTAAAAAATTACTTTGTGAGCAGTGATAACTTAATGACGTTTTCTATCATTATTGGCTTAGTGCAAATTATCTTTGGCAAGTGTGTGGCTGCCTATAAAACAAAAATGCAAAAAGGAACAAAATACAGTATCGCTCCTTTCGCATGGGTCTTTGTAATTGTTTCTATGGCTATTGCGCTAGGACTACCCATGTTAAATATTCAGCTGCCCAACTTAATTATCAACATTTGCTATGGAATAGCTTTAGTGGGAATCATTGTTGCGTTCCTTTACAACACACCTGGAAAAAATGTATTTTTAAACATTGGTACAGGGCTTTGGAACACATACAATATGGCATCAGGATTATTGGGTGATACACTTTCATACATCCGTCTTTTCGCTATTGGTCTGACTGGATCAATCTTAGGAGGCGTATTCAATACGTTAGCGATTACCATGACAGACGGTATGAACATCTTTGCTCGCATCATCTGTATGCTGCTGATTCTTCTTTCGGGTCATGCCATCAACATTGCCCTTTGTACGATCAGCTCTCTAGTACACCCACTTCGTCTGATTTTCGTTGAGTACTATAAAAACTCGGAATTTGAAGGAGGCGGTAAAGCTTACGATCCTTTTAGAAAGGCATAACAAATAGAAAAACAAAATAATAAGTAGAATAATTTAATAACACATTTTTATTATGGAACCAATTTTATTAGCTTATGTAGGTGTCGCTTTGATGACAGGTTTAACCTTTATTGGAAGTAGTTATGGTGTTACAATTGCTGGAAATGCGGTAGTTGGCGCAATGAAAAAAAATCCTGACGCATTAGGTACATATATCGCACTTAGTGCCCTACCTTCTTCTCAAGGTTTGTATGGTTTTGTTGGCTATTTCATGATGCAAAAATTCTTGGTTGCCAATATTTCCATGTTAGCGGCAACAGCTGTTTTTGGTGCAGGTTTAGTTCTTGGATTCGCAGGTTTCTTCTCTGCTATCCGTCAAGCTCAAGTTTGTGCTAATGGTATCGCCGGTGTTGGTGCGGGCCACAACGTATTTGGCGCCACTATGGTTATGGCCGTATTCCCTGAACTATATGCCATCTTAGCGTTATTGGTGGTTATCCTAATTGGTGGTACACTTCCGGTCGCTTAACTAATATTTTATACTTGAAAGAAGACACTGAGATTTAAAAGACTTTTTCTCCAATATCTTCTTTTATAAAAGGATCCTACTATTTTACACAGTGGGATCCTTTCTTTTATACACTCATCCATCACGATTCAACATATCGCACATACGTTTTGAAAAAGCCTTATTATATGCGATAGTGTTAGCTCATTTATGTCTAATTTATTCGTAACACATCAAAATATTAATCATTTCAAACTCCACCAAACCATCCAGATTCTTTCTTATCTAATTATGAAAACAGATCCATTCAAAAAAAAATAGGGCTTATCTTTCCCTGTTGGGAAGAGACAAGCCCGACCTATGTTTGTCTGCTTTTATAAAGAGACTTTTAACGCAAACGATCTAAAGAGCGAACCAACGCCTCGTCCGCACCAATATTACGAATCGCTAAGTAATTCAATACTAAATTGATCAAAGGGAAAGATAAAGCAATCTTCACACTAACTTTGGCTCCTTCCATATCGCCTTTTAAGGAATAGATCATAAAAGCGAAAAAGCCATAAAAGCCTAAAATCAGCAATGAGTTGAATACACACAGACGTATCTGTAAAACTCTTTTCTTAAATAGAAAGATTGTCACTAATGCGATAATGGCGATAACGGCCGTCAACGCAAATAATCCCCAAGCCGGGTAAATTAACTCTGGCTCTCCAATCATTGTGCTTAAGCCACTGGCATCGAATGAAAATAAAGCGTCTCCTTGTTGCAAGACAGCTAATGGCAAAAATAAAGTGGCGATCATTAATGCCACAATCAAAAGTAAGTAAACTGTTTGTATTCTTTGTAACATGATTATTCAATTAAAAAGTTAACAATATGCAAACGACATGGGTTATAACAAAGAAAATGGACAATTGTCTGATATCATCGAATTGCCCATTTTATCTATTAATTGTCTCAACTCACAATCGTTTGTCGCCAATCACTTAAAAGTTGTTCTTTTCTTTAGCAGGATTCTTGTAATAAATCTTGCCTTCTTCATACTCTTGAGCGGCGATCAATGTCGGTTTCGGAAGTTTCTCATAATAACGAGAAATCTCGATCTGTTCACGATTTTCAAAAACTTCCTCCAAATTATCATTGTAAGAAGCAAACTCCTGAAGTTTCTTTTCCAGATCTTGTTTCATCTCAACACTAATCTGATTCGCTCTTTTTGAAATAATAGCGACTGTTTCATACACGTTACCCGTATCCTCGCACAACTTAATCATGTCTCGGGTTACCGTATTGGTAGGAGCGTTTGATTTTCTGTAATCCATTTTCGTATTATTGATTAATTTCGCTTAATATGCATCTGTAATTCTCTTATTGGCATAATTATAGAACTTTGTCACCTCCTTTACATATTTACCTTCAGGATATTCGTTCATATAATTATAATATTCATCGACAACATCGCGATAGCGACCTTGCAATTTCTCTTCTACTGAAACTAGAGCCAGCTCATACTTCGCACGTATCGTAAGGAACATAAACTCTTCTCTATATTTTGTATAGGGATAATTCTTTAATGCGTTCTGAGCCGTAATCACGCAAGATAAGAAGTTATTTCCCATATAAGTACCCAAGTTAAAATACAGACGAGTCGCTAATAATTCCTTATACGCCAACTTTTCCTGAAGCTCAAACAGGATATTTTGCGCCTCAGCCGCATGTTCACTTTGAGGATAATATTCCAAATATAGTTGCATTTGCTCAATCGCTTTATATGTCTGAGCTTGATCTAAACGAGGATCCGGAGAATCCAAATAAAGACCATAACCAGAATAATAACGTGATAACTCCGCAAATTCCCCTTTGGGATATGTTGTATAATATGTCTCAAAATATTGAGAAGCCGTCTGATAGTCTTTCTGCCCATAATAACTTTGGGCTAACAAATATAAAGACTCTTCCGCATAAGCGGTACCCTTAAAGATTGTAACCAACTCATCCAGCAATGTCGCGGACTTCGAATATTGTTTCGCATTGAAATATTTCTTCGCATACGAATACTTTAACTCGTAATCCGTACTTTTCAATATCTTATTATACTCCCCACAGGAGGATAATAAGAGTGTTATCATCATTAATAATACAACCTTTTTCATTCATATACTTTTAAGCGCACAAAATTAGTGCTTTTAAACAAATAAACGAATCTATAAATGTTAATATTTACAACTTATATAAATCAGCGACTGTAGCCATATCCATATCGTTCGCTTTTAAGATCTCCTCACTCTTCTTTATATTATCCGGACAAATCACGACATTAGCTATTTTAGCTTGTGAGAAGGCATACATATACTCTATTGAGACACCGGATGATGTCAATAACTCCATTGCTTTTGTTAAAGCCCCTGGCTGATTCGGACAACGCAAACAAATTACGTCTGTCACGCTGACAGCATACGATTTCTCACGCAAAACAGCGATCGCCTGCTCCGTATCCGATACAATCAAACGAAGAATGCCAAAATCCGGATTCTCTGATACGGTAAATGCAGACATATTAATGCCCGCATCTCCCAACAACTTGATAACTTCCGTAAAGCGACCTCGCTTGTTCTCTAAAAAAATCGACAATTGTTGTATCAACATAGTCTCTATGATTTTTAATTATACGTTTTTATCTGACCTTCTCAGGTCCTATTTTTTCATTCATTAGACGACCTAAGCCTCAGATTGCTCCAAAGTTAAAGAATCATATCGATATAGGAAAATTTTCATACAAAGTTTTCCTTCCTCGCTCCTGCCACCTATGTTACTTTAACTCTTTTATTTTTATATTACGGAAAGAGACTTCGTCCCCATGGTCTTGAAGCAATAAATGTCCTTTAGGTGCCTCGCCAAAAGCTCCCCCGGAACTATAAGATGGTGCTGCGTATTTGCTTTGTCTCACCATTTCACGAAAAGCTTGACTACCACGTTCATATTCTAATACCTTAACACCATTCAACCAATGCTCCACATGATTATTCGGAAACACTTTCACAACCGCTGTATTCCACTCTCCTATACCATTAAATTGTATGTGCTCACTCTTCTTCAAATCATACAGGCTTCCCAAGGTTCGGCTACCCGGAAATGTGGTATACAACTTCGCGTCAGGGTGTTTAGCATCGTCTAGCAACTGAAATTCCAAGCCGTAAGCGGAACCTTTTTGTTTCTCTTGCTCCGTCACGAAATATTTAATACCACTATTTGCGCCCTCTGTAAGCTTAAAATCAACACTAAATTCAAACGCCGAATATTCAGCTACAGTCACAATATCGCCACCATTGGTCGATTCACTGCCATCTGACCGCTGCACGATTAATGCTCCATCTTTAACAGACCAGCCATGATCCGGGAATTTATCTTTATGAGCGCCACGCCATCCATTTGTTGTCTTTCCATCAAACAACAATTTCCACCCTTCAGCCTTCTCTTGATCAGTCAGCTGATTAACATAAGCCGTAATATTCTCCGTCTCAACAGGCATACCTTGCTCTTTCGATGTCTGCGCATTTTTTCCACCACATGCGCAAAAAATGAATGCGCTCATAGCGGCACAAGTAATAAGTGTCTTCATGTTTTAATTTTATGTTTCTCACAATAGATTTTATAGATAAGACAAAGATAGTCTATTTATAAAAAATCAAGAAACATTAGCCCTCATTATGCTTTTGTTTACAACATTATTATATAGCGAGCAAATGAATGGCATGAAAAATATTATGGATGATTTTCTTACAGGGAAGCTGGTACGCATCGGTCATTTTGCTTTCGCCTACCATACATCCGTTCAGATTCTTGCATTCTGCGAGTAACTGTTTACCGGCTGCGCGGTGGATGGCTCCATCTACACCGCCACCTCCCAATAGCGAAGTGTTGGCAGCGTTGACGATGGCATCCACGTGAAGGCGCGTAATGTCGCCCTGCACCACTTGGATGGTTTTATGCGTATCCTCCATGAAAGATACCCTATGCCAGGCATTTTCACGGTCGTCCATGCAGATGTCATAATAGCTGTCAAGGATGAAGTCCGGATCGCTGTAACAGGTTTCATCAGCCATCGCCTCCTTCTCCGGCGGAACGGGTTTCAGCTCGTCTGTCAGACCGACCGGCCGATACATCTTCTTTTCCCAAGTTTCCGAAAGCGAGTAGCCGTGCACCTTTTCGGACAGTTTGTTTTGCAGGTCCCGGCGGGCATACTGCTTCAGATTTTCCATATCCGGGCCGTAGGCCTTTAGCTTCTTGAGGTTGATACCTTCCGTTTGGGCCAGTTTCGTAAAACCGCAGGGCAACTGCAGCAGTACAATCTGGGTGATGCCTGTATAAGTGTAGACATCGTACACCAGAAAGGAAGAGTTCTTGTGCAGAATATAGGCATCAGCATCCTGATTTTGGTACTTTCCCCGTTGAAAGTCAGAGAGCCTTTTGGCTTCGATGACTCTCCGAGTAACTATCAGGAACCGGTATTTATGGACCAGACGCAGCAGAGACGGAGTCACTGCCATCGTGCTTCCGCAGCGCAGGATGGTGCCTACCTTATACTGTTTCTTTACCTGGATGGGGGCGTCTGTGTCTCGGTAATAGAATTGCAGGGGGTCGTAGATGGAGCCGGTCCAGCAGGAAAGTTGGTTGAGAACCCGCTCAAGACTGAACCGATAGATTGGACCAGAATAGATTTCTTTCGGCACATATCCGGCTTCATGTTCAGCTTCGCTCATATACTTGTCTCTGTTCTTTGTAGGAATAGAAGGAAGTAATTTTGTCCAATCCACCCATTTCTTTTCATACACACGGCGGGTTCCATCAGGGAAAAGCAGGTAAGCCGATTTCCGGTCCTCTGCATACCAGCAATCTTTCGTTTCATAGTCGTTCCAGTGCAGTTCATAATAGACCGGTGGAAAGAGGTATTCGCCTGTATCTTTCAGAATGCCCATTTCGTACTGCGGTTGTCCGTTGGCAAGGAAAACTTCCTTTCCCTCCTGGTCCAAATGCGTCTTTTTAGTAATGGTCAGCCCATTTTCAAAATGCAGGGGATAGTCGTATCGTTCCTGAATGATGGGCTTGCCGTCATAGAAGGCAGCGCCGAAGGAAGAAGGCCCCCAAATGATGTTGTAAATGCCATGACGCAAAACCGGATCCATGCCGTAGTATTCGTAGTCATTGACCCGGTTCAGGTTCCTGTCGACAAAAACCCACTTGTTTTGCCAAGTATAAGCCGGTGCCACATCGTTATGAAAGACGCGAAGACTCCGGTATTTGCTTTTGGGTGTTTTGATTTTCCCGGGCGTAAATGTACCGTCTTCTGACAATATGCCAGTTACGCCATCGGTGCGTATGGCATCATATCCCCATTTCCGGTGTGCCTTGATTTCCCGGAAACAGAAATCGGATGCTTCTTTTCCCTTTTCGTCTACAAGTCCCCACATGCCGTCTTTTACCGCGCGGGCCGTTCCTTTATAAAACACTTCCAGGTGGGTCAGTCCTATGGAGTGGGGAATCACTTCTTGGCAGTTCAGGTCCAGTGTGCCGTAAACGCCGCCTTTCAACACGCGGATGTAGCCATCGTCGTCATAGTCCAGAATTTGGTCATACTGACAAGGCACCACCGGCTTGCCATGCTCGTCCTGCAGACCTGCCTGTCCGGCATCGTTGTGCACGATTACAAATCCGGTTTTGTTCATATCACTGTTCCTTTGTATTGTTCGACAAATACCATACAACGGTCACATCGTCCGAAACCGCAAGGTCAGCCGGAGTGATATCCAGTGATTCTTCGTTGCAGCACATAGCTTCGTCGGCACCGTGAATCATGCGTGCCTGCGAATAGACATGCAGTTCCTGTACCGAATAGTTGATTTCCTTCACCGGTCCCAGTTTGCAGTCGCAGGCTTTGGCCATAATGGTAGCCTTTTCCTTTGCATCCTTCACGGCTCTTTCCAGCATCTTCAGTTGCGACGGTCGCGGATCACGAACGGTATAGCCGATACTGATTTCAGCCTGCTTCAGCATTTTTCCAATGCGCTTTATGATGTTGTTGAGCAACACGTTGTCCATGCCCAAGTCTATGCGTACCTTATGGTCCAGTTCAAAACCGATGAACTTTTCGGATTTATAGTTCCCAAATTTATCGTATTCGTTTTTGGTCTTCTTATCGATGTCGAAGCGAATGGTTTTAGGTAGCGTTACGTCGAGCGACACCTCCTTCATGATTTGGCTGAGTTTTTCGGTATTGTTCTTGGCTTGCGCATACGCTTCTTCGTAAGTATCATGGATGCTTTGCAAAGTCAGTTCTACACGGGTTATATCCGGCACCACATGGATGGCGCCTTTTCCTGTAACTGTAATGAGTTTTTCGTTCATATTAGTAATTTTAAAGTTTGAGTTTCATATTATATTCAATTTAGTTAAGGCTCAGCTACTCTACAACATTCGCTTTCAGGCTCGGTTAAAAAATAGAGTTTCTCTTTTGGGGTACTTGTCAAGCGTATCTTCCCTGTTAGCAGTTGTTGCATCATACCTTGCTTCACAGACTCATATTTCTTGCGCTTGGCTTCCAAAGCGGAGATCTCGGAGTCCATGTTGGTAAGGACTTGAGCGATGGCTTGCTGTTCGAGCAGAGTAGGAAGTTTTACTTTGACAGATAGAATATTATTTTTATTTAATGATGGTACACCAGTTGCTTCGTTTAGTTCCTTCCATTTTATCTGTGTAAACAAATAATATGTTTAGGAAAGTCTTGTTCTAACTCTAATAATCAGTGGATTACAACGGATATTGT
>CAUWMZ010000064.1:0-29137 GCA_963560035.1 uncultured Parabacteroides sp. | reverse complement strand
GCAAAATTCATCATGTTTTCTTGCATGCTCAATAATTTTTTCTGAAATTGCAACGCATTCATATTATTACTATTTAAATAAAATTTAATACTGTAACAGTATTAGCCCTTCTCTCTTTGAAGGATGCAACAAATATATAAATTAAAACGGACAAAAACATTTCTTTGATAAATATTAATATTAAACACCTTCAAGTTAATGTTTTTGTTCAAATATTACTGATTATGAGCAATATTTATGGTTTATATGAATGCTTTTTAAACTATAACAAAACGGATAATAAAATCACCATACCTTTGTCACAAATAAAATAGAACACACATGAAGCAGCTATTTAACATAATAACAATAGGTCTCTTTACCCTACTTTTCACAACTCAATTACCAGCGAAAAACAAACACCTGATTTATACGATTGACATAAAGAAAGAGATTGATAATACTTCTTGGATCTATCTGCGCAACGGCCTTTCTGAAGCCTTGAATTTAAAGGCAAGCGATATCATTATACACATGAATACGTATGGGGGATTACTTGAACCCGCCGATTCTATGCGTACCGCTATCTTATATAGTGACATTCCAATTCATGTTTTTATAGACAATAACGCAGCCTCTGCCGGCGCTTTAATATCTATTGCCTGCAAACATATCTATATGCGACCCGGGGCCAATATTGGAGCCGCTACTGTGGTTAACCAATCTGGTACGGCTCTGCCTGATAAATATCAATCGTATATGCGCTCTTTAATCCGATCGACCGCAGAATATCATGGGAAAGACACTGTTATAAAATATGATGGAGACACGATCATCAAATGGAAAAGAGATCCGATGATCGCCGAATCGATGGTAGATGACCGTTTAGTCGTGCCTAATTTGGTAGACAGCGGGAAAGTATTAACTCTTACATCTCAGGAAGCTGTCAAATGGGGATATTGTGATGGAATAGCAAATAACATTGATCAAGTAATTACGGACTTTTTAGGCTACAAAGACTACATGATTAAAAACTATAAACCTTCTTGGATGGACAACCTTAAAGGCTTCCTTATAAATCCGGCTATACAAAGCATATTAATTATCTTTATTATAGGAGGTCTTTACTTTGAATTGCAAACTCCAGGACTCGGATTCCCTATCCTGGCCGCTATAACAGCCTGCGTTCTATACTTCATGCCTCTTTACATGGATGGTCTCGCCGAATATTGGGAAATATTAATTTTTATCACGGGAATAATTTTATTATTAATAGAAATATTTGTTATACCCGGCTTTGGAATAGCGGGCACATGTGGCTTGGTTTTTGTTTTAGGTGGACTTACTTTAAGTTTACTTAATAATACATCTTTTGATTTTCAAAACACCTCTAATTACGAGTTTGGAAAAGCGACTTTAATCATCTTATTAGGACTAACGTTTGGTTTCGCCATGACAATATGGCTTTCAAATAAAATTGGAAATAAAGGACCGTTAAAAAGAATAGCGCTAAACAGTGATTTAAAAGAGTCTGTATCGGTCCCTGTATTGACTAACTTAATCGGCGAAAGTGGTATTACGGCGACAGTCTTACGTCCTTCCGGAAAAATTCTGATAAAGGGTGAAATATATGATGGCATCTCTGAATCCGGCTTTATAGAAAAAGGGAAAGAGATAAAAGTTGTTCGATTCGAAAATGCACAAGTTTATGTGACAACGAAATAGACAAACTTAATTAATCCGCCGATAAACGATAAGCTTGTCCACCAACACATATTCCAGCATATTCATCGCTATCAAATCACTTAAGATGTCAAGCGCTTTATAATAACGTATATGAGCGATGCGACAAAACTGTCTGACACTAATGTAATCATGCGTATCCAACCAAGCGAACAAAATCTCGACAGGATCACTAATCTCCAACAGCGTACCCTCAGACTTCTTACGCTTCTTCCAAGCACGCATAATCACCTCATTCGCCAATATATTCTCATCTGCCACTCTAATATAAGCCCTATAACGATCTTCTTTATCAGGAGCCAAATGAGGACGATTCTCGCTCGGCGAAATATAAATTTCTAACACCACCTTTCCATTGACATTCCAACGCTTAGCTATAAACGGAACTTCCGGCCGGGTATACATCTTCGAAGCCGCCTCTATCATATAATATTCTTCCTCACTTCGAACACCAGAAATGAGCCCATTATCCTTTACGCCAATTAACAAGCGTCCTCCATCCGTATTTGCGAATGCGCTTAAAGATCGTGCTATCTTTTTACTATCACTCACCTCAAACTTAAAATCAAGTTGCTGATGCTCTCCCTGTTCTATCAACGCTTCAATTGGATGTTTCCTCATCATTTTGATCTCCATTTTACGAAACAAAATTAAAATAAATCCCTAACTTTGGCAACCGTAAAAAACAATGAACGATGTCTGAAATACCTTCTCTCATATCCGATCTTTCAGTTATTTTAATCTGTGCGGGATTAGTCACACTGCTATTCAAGAAATTAAAACAACCCGTCGTTTTAGGATATATCGTAGCCGGAATTTTAGCGGGTCCAACAATTCAACAAGTACCGACGGTCACAGATATGGCCAGCATCCGTATATGGGCCGATATAGGCGTCATATTCTTACTGTTCGCGTTGGGACTCGACTTCAGTTTTAAAAAATTAATGAAAGTTGGCGGTACCGCTATTATCGGCGCCATCACCATTGTCATAGGCATGATGACCGTTGGATACATCACCGGAATATCACTCGGCTGGGGGCATATGAATAGCCTATTCCTTGGAGGTATGCTTTCTATGTCTTCCACAACTATTATCTTCAAGGCTTTCGATGATATGGGTTTACGAAACCAACGCTTCGCCGGTGTTGTTTTTGGCGTCTTAGTTGTAGAAGATCTATTCGCCGTATTACTCATGGTCTTATTGTCTACCGTAGCCGTAAGCAAACGAGTGGAAGGTATGGAGATGCTGGATAGCGTCATTAAATTAGGTATTTTCTTGCTGTTCTGCTTTGTGGTTGGTATTTATTTAATTCCCAGCTTTCTGCAACGAGAAAAAAAATATTTGAATGAAGAGACATTACTAATTGTCAGTATAGGGCTTTGCCTCGGTATGGTCATGATTGCCACCAAGGCCGGATTCTCTTCGGCTTTAGGCGCTTTTGTCATGGGTTCCATCTTGGCGGAGACAGTGGAGGCGGAACATATTGAGCGGATAGTTAAGCCCGTGAAAGATCTTTTTGGCGCGATATTTTTTGTATCTGTCGGTATGTTAATTGACCCGCAGATGCTTTGGGAATATAAAATTCCCATCTGCATAATAACCTTAGTTGTCATGGTCGGACAAATATGCTTCGCCGGCTTTGGGGTCTTACTTTCCGGTCAACCCATAAAAATCGCCATACAATCCGGTTTTTCTCTAGCGCAAATCGGAGAGTTCGCCTTCATCATCGCCAGCTTAGGTCTTACGCTGAAGGTGACCGATCACTTTCTCTACCCTATTGTTGTAGCTGTTTCTGTTATTACGACCTTCTTCACGCCCTATATGATCCGATGTGCGGAACCTGCTTGCAAATGGGCAGATAAGGTTATTCCTGAAAATTGGAAATATTTTCTTGAACGATATTCTTCCGGCTCAAATACGATACGACAAAAAAGCGCATGGTATAAATTGCTCAAGGCTTTAGCTCGCATCGTAGGCACTTATACCGCTGTTTGCTTGGTTTTGATATTCTTATGGTTACAATTCATCACGCCTTTCATTATTGATCATTTGTCAGGAATACAAGGGCGCATCGTCTCTTTACTCTTAATTCTGGCAATACTAGCGCCAATGTTGAGAGCGATCATCATGAAAAAAAATCACTCCATAGAATTTCAGCAACTATGGAACGATAATAAATACAATCGTGGACCATTAGTTTCACTTATCATCTTACGTATTATACTATGCATTGGTTTTGTCTTCATTCCTGTAGCCAAATTGTTAAATGGAACAGTAGGCATCATGTTAGCTATCGCCTCCGCGGTTATCGTTCTCGTGATTTTCTCCAAACGACTAAAGAAACAATCCATCCTTATGGAACGTCACTTTTTCAGTAATCTCACAGCGAGAGAGATGGAAGAAGAGCGTAAAGCCCCCATTAATCAACGATTCGCCAATCACTTACTGGAAAGAGATCTACACTTGGCGGACTTTGAAGTGAAACAAAACTCCCCCAGTGTAGGGAAAAGCTTAAAGGAGTTGAATTTCAGGAAACTTTGCAACGTGAATGTTGTTACCATCATACGAGGAGAAGAGCGCATCAATATCCCCGGAGGAGAAGAAAGACTCTACCCCTTTGATAAATTAATTGTTGTCGGCGCTGATGATGATTTGGAACACTTCAGGATTTTCCTTGATGAGCGCTATAAAGAATCGTGCGAGCAGCAAAACACAGAAAAGACAGAAGAGGTTCGTATGGAACAAATCATCATCTCTGAGGGATCTCACCTTATCGGTCGCTCCATCATTGAATCCGGTATACGAGATAAAGCCGCTTGCCTGGTAATCGGTATCGAACGTGGTAATTCTTCCATCAAAAACCCGCCACCAAGTACAATCTTCGAAGAAGGTGATATTGTTTGGATTGTTGGTGAACACGACAAGATTCTCCAACTGAGTGAAGGAGAAATAGTCACCAGCTAATTTACGAGTATTTAAACGCATTTAAAATATTTTTAAGAAATGAAATTTATTGGTATTATCCCGGCAAGATACGCATCGACCCGTTTTCCCGGTAAACCATTGGCAAACATGAATGGTAAACCAATGATACAACGTGTCTATGAACAAGTGCAAGGTGTATTAGACGCGGTTTGTGTAGCGACTGACGATACCCGTATCGAAGAGGCCGTAAAAGCATTCGGCGGAAATGTTGTCATGACATCTGATAAACATCGTAGTGGCACAGATCGTTGTTTTGAAGCTTTTCAGAAAGTGGGTGAAGGCTTTGATGTAGTCATCAATATACAAGGTGATGAGCCGTTTATCCATCCGGAACAAATTCAAACCGTCAAAGATTGTTTTAACGATGAGAATACTCAAATAGCGACACTTGTTAAGCCTTTTGACCCCAATGGAGATTTTGAAAGCACACTATTTAACCCCAACTCCCCTAAGGTTGTCATCAACAAGAACAATGAAGCGATGTATTTCAGCCGCTCTATCATCCCTTACATCAGGGGAAAGAAATATACGGAATGGTTGCCCAACCATGTGTTCTATAAGCATATCGGATTGTATGCCTATCGCGCTCATGTATTGAAAGAGATCACACAACTCCCTCAGTCTACTTTGGAGTTAGCAGAAAGTTTGGAACAGTTACGTTGGCTTGAAAATGGCTATCGCATTAAAGTGGGCATCACAAACCAGGAGACAATTGGTATCGACACTCCTGAAGATATGGAAAAAGCATTGGCCTTTCTGGCGAAACATCAATGAAGAGTATTCTTTATTGAAAATCGACTCCCAAACATTTACGTCGTGACTTGTTGATCCTTTCTCTTTATTAACGAGAGGGACTTACAGATCACGACGTAAATTCATTCATATCACAGACTCTCTATTTACAGTCTGTTCAACTCCTCTAACGCCCCATTATGGCTATTCTCTTTACTCTTTCCAAAACGATAGGTTATATTCACCTTGATTTGACGAGACTCCCCTTTACCCCAATTCCATAAACGGAAACCACTGAACGAACTATAGTTATCCCAACAACTTGTCCAAAACAGATCACTCATCGCGACATTTACAGTCCACCGCTTATTAGCAAAACTCTTAATAAGCCCTAAATCCACATATCCAGAAGGCTTTACATACTCATTCGACGCACCTAGATGTTTCGTTGAAAAAGATCCATTCAACTCCATTTGGATACTCCATGGTAGTATAATCGTATTTTGTATAGAAAAGATACCCGCAAAACCATCTAGATTAAAAAGACGATATTGATCGAAAGAAATATCATTCTTCACATAGTAGCCTACTAAATTTAAATTCATCTCCCAACAGCGAACGATATTAATTCCTTGGTACAAAGTAAGCGAAAAACGTTGCTGCTTTCCTATATTCCGTGGAGTCATAATCACCTTGTCAACCGAAAGCGTATCCGTAATTTGAGCTTTATAATCTTTCATATATGAATAGATCGCGCTTAAGGATGTCCGCTTATAGTTATATACCAATGATACTTGATGTGTTTTTTGAGGTGAAAGAAACGGATTGCCTTTCCAATAAGAAAGCTCATCCAATAAATATTCAAATGGATTTAAGTCCTGGTATGCAGGACGATCTATCCTGCTTGAATAACCCAATACAAGCGCTTGCCGCTCATCTATCTGATAGTTTACATTAAGCGAGGGGAAAATATCTAGATAATTCCGCTTATTACGTTCTTCTTGTCCATCAACCGGATGGAGCAGTCCATCCGAAAAGGTATATTCTCCGCGTAAACCTAACTCTAAAGACAATTGATTTCCAAATGAACGAACATACATCAAATAAGTCGCCAACAAATGCTCTTTATAGCGAAAGTCATTCGATTGCGAAACATCCACTTGCTCATCGCCCCTATCTTTTACATTATAAAAACGATAACCATTATCCGCATCTACAGACGAATATTTTAATCCGGAGCGCAACTCTCCGCCCCAAAGCGGATGACGCTGATCGTATGAAAGCGCATAAATATGAATATTACGACGATTAAATGACTTATAGAGATTTTCGTCCAATATATCCCCGGAAGGAGACTTATAGGTATTTGGTTGCCAATTACCCGAACCACCATCAAACCATGCGTAATTAAAATCTAGCGTATAGCTGACATCTTCACTCGGTGTCGCCACATAATATAAATTTCCTCCATAGCGATTGCCTTTTTGCTTGAAATAATCATTTTTCGCATAAAGAGTCTGTTCCAATACACCACTTTCTTCCTCTTTTATTTCCGTTATGGTACTTGTCTCTCCCGGACCAAATAACGTATTCACATCCAAACGCCCACCCACAAGATGATGATCTTTCAAGCGATACTCCAAACTAAGATTGCCGGAAATTGTTTTTCGCTTATCCGTGTCGTAGGTCGGACTCTCATATATTTTTCCTCCCTGTTCACGACGCATTCCATAATCCATGCCAAAATAACCAAACGTATGATTATAATTACCCAAAAGACTCAAACGGCCATTCGTATAGCCAACTGAAAGTTCCGTGTTCTCCCGTAAATGATTCCAATATGAAAATCCATTATTCAACAAACAAGAGAAACCTTCCGCACGTCTCTTATCCATATTGATATTGATCACTCCCCCCGATCCTTCCGCATCATAACTGACCGATGGATTTTGAATCACTTCTACCGAAGAAACCGCAGAGGCGGGAGTTGATCTTAACAGCGAAATCAATTCCTCTTTTTGCATGTAGGTACGTCTGCCATTTAAAATAACAGAGACACCCCCCTTACCTCCCAAACTGATGTTATTTTCACCATCCACAAAAACTCCCGGCGTCTTTTTCAGCAACTCAATAGCGGAATTTCCCGCCATAACGCCACTATTCTTTGGCGTAAAGACCATTTTACCTCGTTCTATTCGTATAGATGGCGATTGTTTCTCTCCTATCACAACAACATTGTCGAGCATAAAATTTTCCGATAACAGCCGAATAACCGGCATCAACGTGTCTTTCCTTACCTCAAATGATTCGCTTACGTAAGATCGATACCCTAAACAGCTGACATAAAGACATACCTTTCCCGATGCGGTTAACTCATATTTTCCCTCAGGAGTAGTGATCCCCTGCTGAATAGGAACGCTATTATCAACTCTCATTAATGCCACGACCGCCGCATCAACCGAAACACCGGCAGAATCTGTCACGTAGCCTCTAATCTTATATTGTGAGAAAGCAATCATCGCCTGTAGCAACAAGCAAATAATCAATAGCTCTTTACGCATAACTCTCTTAATTATTAAGCTCGCAAAGATACAAATACATAACGTCATAATATATAAATATTGCTCAAACCCCCAAAGGAAGTAAGTCTCGACAGTGAAATGTTTTCTCCAACAATAAACACACAAAGGGATATCCGGTCATCCTATCCTCACGAACCAGATAAACGGCCCCTTTTTTACTAATCTAAAAATCCAATACCATGAATTAACACATTAATTTATCTTATTATTAAAAAAACAACTTAAGAGAAAAAATTGTTCTAAATCATTCATTAAAATAATAATTCAAGCAAGATTGATCCAAAAGACAAACTAAAAGCAAAGCTATATAGAGCAAAAGTTTTTGCCACTCACAAAAATTATATGATTCTTGTCGGTTGTTTTATTTATGAATAGCTACTATATTTGTACGTTGTTATAAACACGAAAACACTAAAATAAAAAGTAAAAGAATATGCACAATTGGTTTGAATGTAAGGTATCATACGAAAAAATGCTGGAGAACGGCATGCAAAAAAAAGTAACAGAGCCTTACTTGGTAGACGCCCTTTCTTTCACAGAAGCGGAAGCACGTATCATTGAGGAAATACGCCCATTCATCACGGGAGAATTCACGGTGACTGATATCAAACGAGCTCGCATCTCCGAATTGTTCTTCAATGAAAACGGTGACCGATTCTATAAGATAAAGGTCTATTTCATCACTTTGGATGAAAAGAGTGGAGCTGAAAAGAAGACTGCCGCACAAATGCTGGCACAAGCCTCAAACCTTAAAGACGCTATCGCCGTATTAGAAGATGGTATGAAAGGCACTTTGGCGGACTACACGATCGCTTCTGTTACGGAGACCCAATTGATGGACGTATTCCCCTTTGACGCGAATAGTATCCCCGGCGAGAAGAAAAGCGGCGAGGAATTAATCGCGGAACAAAAGCAACAAGCTGAACAAAGAAAATAAAAAGATATGAGTATCGCTCAAAATATTGTACGGTTGAAAGAATCGCTCCCACAAGGAGTGAAACTGGTTGCTGTATCGAAATTCCACCCGGCAGAGGCAATTATGGAAGCCTATGGAACAGGGCAACGGATATTCGGAGAAAGCAGAGCGCAAGAGCTACGGGCTAAACATGAGACACTGCCGAAGGATATCGAATGGCACTTTATCGGTCCGCTTCAAAGCAATAAAGTAAAAGATATCGTACCGTTTATCCATATGATACATAGTGTTGACTCCGCCAAGCTGCTAGCCGAAATAGACAAGCAGGCAAAAAAACACGACCGCATCATAAAGGTTCTACTTGAGATACATGTAGCGCAAGAAACTTCGAAACATGGATTAAGTCCTGAAGAATGTGAGACAATCTTGAAAGACGAGAACTTCTCTCATTCTCCCAATATCCGTATCTGCGGATTGATGGGAATGGCCACCAATACCGACGATACAAACGTGATACGACAAGAATTCCATAAGATTCATGAATTATTTGACAAATTCAAGGAGAACCTATGTAAAGATAACGCCGACTTTAAAGAGATATCCATGGGCATGAGCCATGACTACCCTATCGCGATAGAGGAAAGTAGCACCATGATTCGTGTAGGCACGAATATCTTTGGCATTCGGGAATATTAAAAACAGTAATAAACATATAAACATGATTGACATTAAGACTCAATATGCGGGGTTAACACTCCGTAATCCGATTATCGTCGGTAGCTCGGGACTTACCAACAAGGCTGAGCGCAATAGAGATTTTGAAAAAGCGGGCGCGGGTGCCATCGTATTGAAATCGCTTTTCGAAGAACAAATCGAAATGCAAAGTGATGCTTTGATGCAAGATTCTGATTCTCCCGAAGCCGCGGACTACATTCGTGGATATGTAAAAGCAAACCAAATAAATGACTATCTAGAGCTCATAAAGAAAAGCAAAGAGCTTTGCTCTATTCCTATTATCGCCAGCATCAATTGCTATAAAGCTGACGCTTGGATCGATTTCGCGAAACAGATAGAAATGGCGGGAGCCGATGCCCTGGAGTTGAACGTGTTCTTCTTGGAAACAGGACTGAATGAAAATCCGGAGGCTATCCGAGACACGTATGTTAATATCATTCGCCGAGTGAAAGCGACTGTCTCTATCCCCGTTATCATGAAAATAGGAAAGAACTACGGCAATATCCCCTCACTGGTCAATTTGCTAAAGAGCAACGGTGCGGACGGTGTTGTCCTATTCAACCGTTTCTACCAACCTGATATCGACATAAACAATATGCAAATCGTATCCGGCAATGTGTTCAGCAATCACTCAGACCTAAGCGACACGATCCGTTGGACAGCTATCGTATCAGGCAAAATTCCAGGCATCAGTATCGCGGCCTCTACGGGCGTACATGACTGGGAAGATGTCATCAAATGTCTATTGGCAGGCGCTTCTGCCGTACAGATGTGTAGCGCTGTTTATACACACGGCACAGAGATCATCTCACAAGTGTTAACTTGCATCGAAGAATGGCTTCACCAAGCGCACTACGAGTCACTTTCTCAGTTCCAAGGCAAGTTAAACTACGCCAACATCGCAAATCCGGCTCTATACGAGCGTTCACAGTTTATGAAATATTTCTCAAACAGAGATTAAATTTCCATAATGATATATATATAAAAAATAGAGAGGTTCTCTTTTGAGAACCTCTCTATTTTTTACTATAAATTTAACTCTTCACATTCTTTGGGATTTATTCCTGACTTTCAGCAGTCTCCACCACGCCTGTCTCATCATTTTCCTCCTCATCTTCTTTTGGAGCTTTCTTCACGAAGAACGCACTCAGCTCATAAAGTCCGTAAAGAGGGAAAAAGACAATACCTAACGTAAACGGATCACTACTTGGCGTAATAAATGCGGCTCCGACTAACAAGCCAACAACAGCATGACGTCTATATTTATGGAAAAACGAACGGTTTAACAATCCAAATTGCGATAATAACCAAGATAGTAACGGCATCTCAAATACCACTCCCATCACAAATATCAGCATCAGGAAGTTATCCATATAGGAATCCAGCGAAACCTGTTCCGTAATGGCCGCGCTCAACTCATAAGTCGCCAAAAAACGCAATGTCATCGGGAACACCAAGAAATAGCCAACGGCACATCCCACAAAGAACATAATCGTTCCAAACAGGAATACCCAACGCACATTTTTCTTCTCATTCTCATAAAGAGCGGGACTGATGAATTTCCATATTTCCCACATCAAATAGGGAAATGTCAACAATAAGGCTAACCAAAATGAACTTGTCATATGTGTGAAAAACTGAGAAGCCAGTTTAATATTGACAATATTCACATGGAAATTATCATTGCAAAAATCGGGAAGAAAAGAAAAATGAGAACTAATCTTACACATCTCCCGATAGACGATGAAATCGGAACTGCATGGCGCCATCACGACATTGTCGAACAACCATGGCATGACCGAAAACCCGGCTATGGCGAAAATAAAGAGCGCTAATATAGAACGAAATAAAGTCCAACGAAGTTCTTCCAGGTGATCCCAGAACGACATTTCTTCTTGTTGCATCTTACTTTACTTCTTATCCGTATCGTCTATCTTGATATCGTCCTCTAATCCTTTAACTCCATCCTTGAAATTTTTCACACCTTTACCGATGCCTTTCATTAATTCGGGTATCTTCTTACCTCCGAAAAGCAACAACACAATAATAGCGATGATTACGATCTCGCCAGTACCTAAGTTTCCTAAAAATAGTAATTGATTCATGATATTATAACATTTTTGTCATTAATATTATCGTTTCTATGGCCACAAAGATACTATTTGTAACGAATAGTAGCCGCATTATTCTAAATTTATTAACTTTGCCTCATCTTAAAAAACTCAAATTAGAAAAACATTAGAAAGATGAAAGCGTACGTATTTCCCGGTCAGGGAGCACAGTTCGTTGGTATGGGCAAAGACCTATACGACAACAATCCTCTTGCTAAAGAGATGTTTGAGAAGGCTAATGACATTCTTGAATTCCGCATTACGGACCTTATGTTTGCCGGAACAGACGAAGATCTGAAACAGACCAAGGTGACGCAACCCGCGATCTTCTTGCATTCTGTCATCTTAGCGAAAACTCTAAGCGACAAGTTTCAACCTGATATGACCGCCGGTCACTCTTTGGGTGAGTTCTCAGCGTTAGTGGCCGCAGGTGCCTTATCGTTTGAAGACGGATTGGTTTTGGTGTCAAAACGTGCGCAAGCTATGCAAAAAGCTTGCGAGGCAACTCCTTCTACAATGGCGGCAGTCCTAGCTTTGCCAGATGCGACAGTTGAAGAAATCTGCGCAAGTATCAAGGACGAAGTCGTGGTTTGTGCCAACTATAATTGTCCGGGACAATTGGTTATATCCGGATCTATCCCCGGTATCGATCAAGCTTGCGAAAAGGCTTTGGCCGCTGGCGCTAAACGTGCCTTAAAACTGAAAGTTGGCGGAGCGTTCCATTCTCCGTTAATGGAGCCTGCTCGTGCCGAATTGGCCGCAGCTATTGAAAACACGAAATTTAATAAACCAGCTTGTCCGGTTTATCAAAACGTGAGCACTAAAGCGGAAACTTGCCCCGACACGATAAAGGCTAATTTGATCGCTCAATTGACAGCTCCTGTTCGTTGGACTCAAAGCGTTCAAAATATGATCGCTGATGGCGCTACTCATTTCGTAGAGTTAGGACCGGGATCTGTTCTTCAGGGATTGGTGAAAAAGATCAATAAAGAGGTCACTACAGAAGGTTTACAATAAACATCACTGATAAGTTATTTGAAAAAGTCTGGAGAGTAAAAGTTCTTGCTCTCCAGACTTTTTTATATACTCTTGCCCCTAAATATACGCAATAATAAAGGATGAAAAGAGCCTCCTGTTTATGCCTCTTTAAGTGAATAACTATTCACTATACATGGGAATAACTAAGCACTACCCCTAGTGAATAGTTATTCTAACAATTAGTGAATAACCATTCACTTAATATATTGTATTACAGTTATTTATAGTATACATAAAAAGAAGTGCGAAAATACGCCACAATACATGCAAAAAGCTCTCTTACGGTTTGTCCTATATCCCCTGATAAAATGCGCTCCAAAGAAAACAAAAAAGGGTGTCATAATGACACCCTTTTTATTGTCTTCAAAACTTCTATTATAATCAGAAAATTATTTCATATTCCACCACAATGAAGTTGTAGTCTTGTTCTCTCCGCCTAACAATTGCAAAGCCTTGTTATAACCATCCAAGTTATTAGTCTGCAATACGGCCGGGTAACGAAGACGTTTCGGATAATACTCGATCTTACACTCTTTGCAAGTAGAAGGAGTCAATAAGACTTGAGTCATCGGGTTATAAGCGGCCTCTACTGCTTGGTTCTCGAAGAAAGGCAAACCTAAACGACGATGATCAGACCAAGCCTCCAACGGCAACCATGGATTCTGAGCGATATACTTCTGAGTGATGATCTTTGTCAAATGGTCGTTGTTAACGCTACCACCCTTATAGATCGTATTCTTCGGATAAGTATATGTCTTAGTCTTCATCTGCTTGCTATAAGCATCGTAATACTTGATGTCAAAAGACTTAGCCTCAGCTGTATGATCGAACGCCACAGAAGTTCCAACACGGTTATAGTTTGTAGAAGCTATATATGAAGCGAACTTATCAGCTACACCGTTATACTCAAAGCTAGTTTGAATACCTTTCTCGTAATGCTCTTTAGCAGTACCGGAAACAGCCCAACCATATTCAGCGGCCTCAGCCAACAAGAAATGACTCTCCCACGGACCAAACCAAACACGCTTGTTTGTGTTCATACGATATTTCTTAGCCAAAGCCGGCATATTAGCGGAACTACTGAAATATTCACCAACCAAACCTGTCTTGTTATCCCAGTTACCGGCAACACTTGTAGTCCAAGTATATTTCAAAGGAAGCGTGATAGCCGGAGCCTGTACTTTCTTTCCGCTAATAGCATCTACATATGTACCGCCAGGGAATCCTATCGTATCCTTCACGGTTGAAGCGGCGCCAATATAATCTGAATAAACTTCACCATCATCATAACCGGTGATGCTATATAACTTCGGAGCACGAGGATCGACATATGTAGGAATACCATCGAAATAGAAACCTGCACAAGGATCATTTGTTGTCGTCGGGAAATGTAAGCTTATATCTTGGCCCAAATACTCATACGGATTCTTCAAGTATTGCTTCAAGTTTGCCGGCACATCAAAAGTTGTACCTCCTAAACCAACAACCAAGTTAGAGAATGTCTGAGACATTGTTTGAGTATTCCAAGGTCTTGACATAACGCCTGTCAACTCATCCCAACCGTCTTTTTCAGCAACTTGAGCCATATCAGCCAACTCCGCGATATATTGACCCTTAGCCGCGTCCTCAAACTCAGCCTTAGCGGTAGCGTTGTCAACAACACTTAAACGCATAGCCAAACGCATACGTAAAGATCCCGCATACTTCTTCCACATAGCGGCCTTACCCTGGAAAATCGGATCGTAGTCCTTTACCTCAGCCATATCAATGCTCTCATCCAACTGAGCATAAGCCTCTTTCAACTCTTTCAAGATAAAAGTATAGATTTCTTTTTCTGAAATATATTCAGCGGGCTCACCTACGAATTTAGATAGAGCGGGAATCGGGCCGAAATTGTCTGTCAACTCAGAGATAATATAAGCTCTCCAAATACGAGACATAGCCAACACATTCTTATAATGAGGGAAATGCTCAGCATCTTCCGTCTCCATGCGAGCAGAAGCGATATTTACAGCTTGGTTTACACTGTTTAACCAGCCCACACCATATGCGTTATTTTGGAAATACAATGTATTATACTCATCATTGTCAGCACCAATAGTGAAACCGCTACCACGTTCAAAACGAGCGGCACGTTTCCATCCCAAAACAAAGATACGCTCTGCGATTTCAGGATTCATCTGCGCAGAGATGATTGAGTTGTTAAGGAACCACTGAGGTTGCACTTGAGACTCTTCCGCTTTATTAGGATCGTGATTCAACTCTTCAAAGTCGTTACATCCCGTAGTCAGAGCAGCCAACGCCAAAACTCCTAATACTAATATATTTTTTGTTTTCATATTTTGTTCTTGTCTAATTCTTTCTCTTATCTAATTAGAATCCTACACTTAAGTTAAATACATAAGAACGGCTAGAGGGAGCACTACCATTTTCGAAACCAACAGCGTTCGTATTTGTAGCGGATACAGATTCAGGATCGATACCCGGCAAGTTTGAATGGATCATCCAAACATTGTTGCAAGTAGCAGACAAACGAACCTTCTGGAACGGAGTCTTCTTCAACAAGTCTTTCTTAAATGTATAACCTAATGTGATGTTTCTCAAACGAATGTTTGTAGCATCGTATGTAAATACCTCAGGCAAACCATAGTTTCCGGTAGAGCCGATACGCTCCCAATATCTCTGCGGAGATACCTCAACCGTGTTAGGCACATATTTGTCACCCTTCTTCATGATTGAATTAGGAACGATGAAATTGTTACGCTCACCATTAACAACAGTTCCTGCCGCATTACCATTTGCGTAAAGAGTAGAAAGTGTTGATGAATAAATCTCACCACCGATACGGAAATCGATCAAGAAGCTTAAATCAAAACCTTTATAAGAGAAGTTGTTTGTCAAACCTAACATCCAATCAGGGTTTTGGTTACCAATCAACTCTTTCTCTGTCGTGATCAAAGGAAGACCATCCTCACCCACCACGATCTGACCTTCATGACGAACGAACTTCTGTCCGTAGATATCACCATATTTACCGCCTTCTGTAGCAGCGATCTGCAAAGCGTCGACAGTCTTGATATCATATACAGAAACGCCCTCTGTCAATTCCAGGATCTTACTTCTGTTCAAAGAGAAGTGAGCTTGAGCATCCCAGTTGAAGCCATTAGCGTTCTCGAATATCGTACCGTTAACAGAGATCTCAACACCTTGGTTTTGAATATTACCCGCATTGATTTTACGATTAAGATAACCGGAGAAAGCATCCATCGGAATGTTTAACAACTGATTAGTAGCATTTGTCTTATACCATGCGGCATCCAAACCAACACGATTATTGAAGAAACGTAGATCAGCTCCAACCTCCCAAGACTTGATCAACTCGCTACGTACATCTGAATCGAAATAAGTATCGCCTAAGCTAGCGATCGTATTGCCATTCGGATCTTTCTTGACTGTGATTACATTATATAATTGATATGGATCCAAGTCGTTACCTACTTCAGCGAAAGAAGCACGAACCTTAGCGAAGCTAAACCAATCAGGCATAGAGCCACCATTCTTTTGTACCATATCAGAAATTACGCCAGACAAGCTGACAGACGGATAGAAGTAAGAACGGTTTTCTTTTGACATCGTAGAAGACCAGTCGTTACGAGCTGTAACATCTAAGAACAACCAGCCATCCCAGTTCAACTGTAATGATCCATATAAAGAGTTCATCTTACGCTGAGTCAACTCAGTCGTGATTGTCGGCTTATTAATACCATTATTGATGCTAAACAAGTTAGGAGCAAGCAAATCACCAGATTGAGCATCCATTTTGCTTCTCTTCTGTTGCATGATATTACCACCGAAAGTCAAGAAACCGCCCACTTTGCTGAACAAGTTATCTTTTCTTGCTGTAGCCAAGAAACTGAAGTTGTTCTCATAGAAAGTCTCTGAGCCTTCTTCATAACGACCACGAGGAGCAACGTTACCACCCGCATACAACTTCTTAGTCTTTGTTGTTGTATAATAGTCCGTACCACCTCTCAACTCAACATCGAACCAATCTGTAGGTGCGTATTTCAAAGATACATTACCTAACAAACGATTACGAGTATCGGCGTTTTGTCTGTATTGAGTTACCCAATAAGGGTTCTCTTGCGGATTCTGATTCTTATCAAACCAAATCATCTTGCCAGACTCATCCACACAGTTCTCGAACTGGCTTACATCCAACGTACGAGGCAAGTTATAGATTGTGCTGAACGCGTTAGACTGGTTAATACCCAAGATAGGACGGTTCTTGGCGTTCATATTGATATAGTTCACTTTACCGTCTACTTTCCACTTCTTAGCCTCATCCAAGAATGTTGTAGCGCGCAAAGTGATATTTGTCTTATTCAATGATTGCTCCGGAGTGATACCTTTATCGTCTGAACGATTGATAGAGGCGAAAACAGAAGTACCATTGATTTCTTGCTGGAAGCTTACGCCCTCATTGAACGAAGTACCTGTTCCAAAGAATGCGCCAACATTATCATAAGCACGCAAAGGCACCTTGCTACCGTCCCATGCCTCAACTGTCTGTCCTTCGATCTTCGGACCCCAGCTACCACGAATCTGGTTATTATAAACACCTACATCACCCTGACCGAATGAATCTTGCATCTCCGGAGTCATGAAGATAGTCTCGGCTGTAACACCAAAATTCACGTTAATACCTAAACCGTTATTCTTCTTTCCTGATTTTGTAGTGATCAAGATTACACCATTACCGGCACGAGAACCGTACAAAGCGGCTGCAGAAGCACCTTTCAACACAGACATAGACTCGATATCTTCCGGATTAATATCAGAAAGACCGTTACCCATATCTACACCATTGTTACCCCAAACGTCATCTACACCACCTGTAAAGTTATCCATCGGAGTACCATCAACCACAACTAACGGTTGGTTTGTACCAGTTAAAGAGTTATTACCACGTAATACGATTTTAGAAGATCCACCAACACCGCTACTAGAACGAACGACTTGCAAACCTGATACTTTACCAGACAATGCATTGGCGATATTGTTTTCACGAGATTCAAGGAGAGCGTCTCCTTTCAATTCTTGCATTGCGTATCCCAGAGATTTCTCTGAACGCTTCATACCTAAGGCGGTTACGACAACCTCATCCAATTTCTGAGTGTCTTCAGACAGTTTAATCACGCCAAGAGGTTGCCCTGTATAAGTCACCTCTATAGATGAATAACCGATGAAAGAGACCTGAATTACATCTCCTTTCTTGATGCCTTCCAATGTAAAGTTACCATCCATATTGGTAATTGTTCCATTGGTAGTACCTTTTACGACAACAGACGCACCTGCAACCGGGCCTAACGCGTCTTCTACTGTACCTGTTACTTTCCCTTGCTGCTGAGAAATTGAAGCACCTTGCTCACCTGGAATGATGTTCGCATAAACACCTCCAGAAAGAACTAACGCACCTGCGCATAAAATTAATTTTGCAGGCTTTAAGTTTTTCAACATAATTGATGGTTTATTGATAAATAATAAAACAAATGCCTTGGCAAAACATTCGTTTTGTTTTTAAATTAAATCACATTCTCGCCCATTTCCTGGCTTCTTTTTGTTTATTCGGAATATAAAACGCACAAGACTAATACTTCAAATATTGGCTTATCGCATGCCAATATTCACATTCATTTGTCAACTTCATATATATGCACATTTCATATGTGGGCACAAAAATATGAAATAATCGTTACTTTACCGCATTTTTTATTAAATATTTTTTTGCGCATTGTTCCGTTACTTTAAACATTATCAGATTATAAACGCATTTTTAGTTAAATCTGATCCATGACGACACTTGCCATCTTTCTCAAAAAGCCCAAGGATAGACAACCTTCCCCCCCCTTATATGCTTCTCAAGCCTCATTTTACATGCCGTATCGGTTTTGATACGGCATTATGCGCACAAACACTTCATTTATTAAAAATCCTTGTCGTTCGCCAAGTGCCACATATTAAGGAATGAGGCTTTTGTGATGTCAACGACCTTCTCCCAATTGATTCGCTCAGCATGATCCGTAGGCTGATGATAATCCGGATGAGCGTCTGTATGATACCATATAATAGGTATATCCAATTTCGCGAATGGGCCATTATCACTTCCTCCAACCGGCTTATCCCAAGGGCGATAGTCCGGTGTCAAATTCAATTGATACTTTACTATATCTGTTTTCAGCCAATCCCCAAAAGCCGGGCATGCCTCCGTATAGAAATAGACCACATGTGTCGGCTTGGACTCATCCGTATTGCGGCCAATCATATCGAAATTCAAATAACCCTTTACTTTCTTTATATCAGGAAATGCGCGAACAAACGCTTTTGAGCCCAACAAGCCTTTCTCCTCCCCGTCCCAAAAAGCAAAGACTACTGTACGTTCCGGCTGTTTTCCTGTGGCTAAGAATGCCCGAGCTATCTGCAACACAGCAGAGACACCTGAAGCGTTATCGTCGGCGCCATTATAGATCTGATCACCATCCAACAGTGTGTCAATACCCAAATGGTCATAGTGAGCACCAACGATCACGATCTCATTAGGATTTTTACCTTCAATCTTTCCTAAGATATTATTTAATGATAGCTTTTGATACACACCTGTACGTTTAATTGACGCAATTGAATCGGGATGAACCTCCCAACGAGCACTTTTTTTCTGTCTCTCTAAATGATATGCCTCAAAAGGATGATAATAAGAATTGCCCAATGGCTCTATCCCCAATGACTTCAGATTGGCTACGATATAATCTCCGGCAATGCGCCCATAAACAGACCCCGCCTCGCGTCCTACTAGATCATCATCCGCCAAAAAACCTATATGAGCTTCCGCCGTTGACCGATTAATTGAATTCACTCCTCTTTTCTCTGGACTTTCCGCCCACAATGACATGCTTAACGCCAATGACACTAAGACTAACCCTACCGTTCTCATTACTTTATTTTCGTTATATATATATGTTTAAAATCTGATACAAAAGTACGCATAAAAATCACATCTCTTCCCTTGCTCATTCTAGAATTTATTGATACCTTGCGCCTGTCGTTAGAAATCGGAGCTGACTCCGAATAGCTACGACTTTTGTTAACAACGAACTACTTTATATGGAAAAACACATGGAAAAACAAACAGCCTTGGATCAATTTAAGGCGCTATATATTTCGTATGCGCCTGCGTTGATTCGTTATGCGAGTCAATTTGTCGGGATCAACACGGCAGAAGATCTCGCGCAAGATATTTTCATGAAAGTTTGGCTCAAACACCATTCCATATTAAAAGACGAATCAAAACTGAAAAACTACCTCTATCAATCGATTCGCAATGCCTGCCTGGACCATTTAAGACATAAGGATATCGAGCATTGCTTTTTTAAAGAAGCCGCCAATAAGTTTAAAACGCATATTTCCGCCCTACATAGTGAGAAAGATTTAATATTTCTGCAAAAACAGCAGCTGTCCCGTATCTATCAAGAAATCGGGAAACTACCCGAAAAACGGAAACAGATATTTTTGATGAGCTACCAAGATGAACGAAAAAACATAGAAATAGCGAAAATATTAAAGATCTCACAACGTACCGTGGAGGCTCAATTATACAAAGCGCTAAAGACATTAAGGGCAGCGATCTTAATGTCGCTAATTTTTCTGTCATTTTTTCCTCTTTAGCGTAAGTATATTTAAAAACTCAAACGTATACTATATCGGTGTACTAATACATACATTATAATATATATGTAAAGTGTTTAATGTAAAAACAAAATTGCCTATGAATTAAAAACGAATAACTAAAGACTCTACTTTCTATAACAAACAATATCGTTAACCATTTCTATCTTCTGAAACAGATAGAGAAATCTAATAGCTTATACATTATGAAAAATAATCGCGATGGTGATGTATCACTATGCCCCAAAATCAAGCACATCTTAACAATATCGACAGTCTTGGTTGGATTTAACGCAATGCAATTATTAGCCGCGCCTCATCCTCTAGAGCATTATGGCCTTTATTCATCCAACAACGACAATGTATCCTTTATAGCGCACAGCCACACATCAGAGAAGGCTCACAAAATCACAGGATTTGTAGCTGACGAGAATGGCTCTCCTATTATTGGAGCGAACATCATGGAAATAGGGACTACGAATGGAACTATATCTGACCTTAATGGTAATTTCGTATTAGATGTCAGCTCCCCTAACGCGGAACTATCCATTACTTATATTGGCTATACACAAAAGAAAGTTAAAGTTGGCAAGCAAACACGTCTAAAAATCACTCTTGAAGAAGATACCAAGAAACTCGAAGAGGTCGTTGTCATCGGTTATGGTACACAAAAGAAATCGGATGTGTCTGGTTCTGTTGTGACTGTCACAGGCGAAAAATTAGCTAAACTTCCTACCGCTAACGCTCAAACAGCATTGCAAGGTGCCGCCCCCGGACTTTCTGTCGACTTTGGATCGGGCGCTCCTGGTCAACAAGCAGACTTACAAGTACGAGGTGTAACTTCTTTAGGTGGAGATTTTGGCGCTACATCTGCTCCATTAGTTATTATTGACGGCGTTCCGGGAGACATGTCATACCTTAACCCGGAAGATATCAAAACAATGTCTATTTTAAAAGATGCAGCAACCGCCGCCATCTATGGTGCTCGGGCCGCAGCGGGTGTCATCTTGATTGAAACACATAGAGGATCGCAAAAGAAACCTCAAATAACATTCTCCGGATATGTAGGCGTGGATGATTTGCCTAAACGATTGGACCTTTGTAATTCCGCCGAATTCATACAACTTCGCAAAATGGCGTATACCAATGCCGGTATTCCTAGAAGTCAATGGTCTAAATATATCGACGCTTACGAAAAAGATCCTACTCAATTTGCGGATACTGATTGGCAGAAAGAATATTTCCACAGAGGATTAACTCAAAAATATACGTTAGGCTATACCTCCGGAAATGAGTTTATGAATATAGCGTTATCCGGATATTACTCTTCTACGGACGGTATCGTCAAAGGCACCGATGAGACAAAATATGGTTTCCGTTTGAACTCAGATGTAATACGTGGCAAATTTAAGATTGGAGAATCTGTAAGCTACGGACGATGGGAGGCAACTCCAGAAGCCAATACCGGTTGGCCTGGTCTTTCCCAAATATCAAATATTGAGCCTCTGATATTCTGTTATGACGAAAATAGCGAAGGTGGATATGGTGGTCCTATCTCTAGCATGGGAATGTCTGACGCAGTCAATCAAGTAGCTTTTAACAACTTGATTCGCCAAAAATCTTATCAAGACTATATATCCGCTTCGGGTTATCTGCAATATGAGCCCATCAAGAACTTAATCATCAAATTTAGAGCTAGCCGAAACTTATACTTTGACGGGTCAAGATCATTCTCGCCTACTTATAAAGTTGGAGACTATAACATCAATACACGAGCAGAATTAAATGAAACTCGCAGCAAGCAAATTGAAGATTTACTTGAATTAACAGCGAACTATAACATTACAATAGCTAAAAAACATAGTATAGCTGCATTATTAGGATTATCACAAGAAGAAAATAAGTTTGATGATATTAGTGCTTCAGCATCTCGATTTGAAAACAACAACATGGATCTTCTGGGTCATGGACAAGAAAACTTCGCAGTAGGAGGAACAAAAACGAGAAGTGGACTTCGCTCTATGTTCGCACGTCTAAACTACAACTATGACATGCGCTATATGATTATGGCATCTATGCGCTACGATGGCTCTACTCGCTTCGCTAAAAATAATAAATGGGGATTCTTCCCGTCTGTTTCTGTTGGCTGGAATATAGCTAACGAATCTTTTTGGGAAAAGCTAAAAGAAACTATTTCGTCTTTTAAGCTACGCGCAAGCTTTGGAGGACTGGGTAATCAAGGAATTCCTAAATATATGTATATCCCCAAAATGAGTTATGATACCAATGCGCTAAACTATCCTTTTAATGGAAAAGATATTAATCTAGGTTATGCGCAACTAGAATTACCGTCAGCTCACATTAAATGGGAAACAACCATCTATAAAAATATTGGTATAGATTTAGGCTTATGGAATAATAAATTGGAACTATCATTAGAAGGATATATCAAAGATACCAAAAACATGCTTTCTCCTAAAGAGATCAGCTCTTCTACCGGCTTTAAATCTCTAATTGTCAATGACGGAAAACTTCGCACAACAGGTGTTGAATTACAAGCTATCTATCATGGCAAAACCGGAGACTTCAAATATGATATTGACATGAATCTTACTCACTATAAGAGTGTCCTTAAGCACATGGCAGATGAAGGATATATGACAGAATTCGGACCAGCACGAACATATGTAGGTGGTGAAATCGGAGAAATGTGGGTATATCAAACTGCCGGAATCTTCCAAAACCAACAAGAAGTTGATCAATGGAACACTGAGCATGGTAAAAAAGATGACCAAGGCAACTGGATACCTCTTCAAGCAGCGGCAGCTCCCGGTGATTTACGTTTTATAGACGCCAATGGTGATGGCATCTTAGATTCTAACGATCGAGTCAAAATGGGATGTGGAGTTCCAAAAGCGACTTTAGGCCTAAACATAACTCTACAATACAAGAACTTTGATTTAGCGGCCAACTTCTATGGTAGCTTTGGAGCTAAACGTTATAATATGCACCGCTCCGATCAGTTCCATTCTGCGACTGTCAAATTCAACGGACCTAAAGAATTATTAGGCGCATGGACTGTCGATAACCCTACGTCTGATATACCAAGGGTTGTTGTTGGTGACCCTAATGAGAACTTTACTAAATATTCAGATTACTTCTTGGAAAATGGTAATTATCTACGATTAAACAACTTACAAATCGGCTATAACTTACCTAAATCAGCATGTAACACTCTTCGATTAAATAATCTAAGAATTTATTTAGCTGCCAGCCGTCTATTTACAATTACTTCATATAGTGGCTATGATCCAAGTGTTGGTAGTATGGGTGTTGACAGCTCTATCTACCCGTTATCTCGATCATACATGTTAGGTTTAAAATTCGGATTCTAAAAAGGACATATTATTATGAAAATAAGAACTATATTATTTAGCTGCATCGCATTAGGAACAATAACTCTATCTTCTTGCACAGGATTCTTGGATGAGGAAACAAACCCCAATGCTCTTTCTCCTAGTATATTTTGGAAAAACGAGGCTGACATAAAAAAAGGATTAACAAGTGTATATGCGGCACTACAGCCCAACCAGGCATGGGCCGCACCTTTTAAGCGTCACATCGTAATTGATTGTTATCGAAGCGACTTGTTACGTTTCAGACCGGACCTTTCTTCTTGGAGCGCATTGGCAAGTTTCACGAATAGCTCAACCAACGGCACAACAGAAACTGAATGGATCAACTGTTATAAAGGAATTAGCTATGCGAATCAATGCATTGATAACATTCCGAATGTTCCCGAAGAGAGTGAAAGTATCGTCCAATTGAAAAAACAGGCAATTGCTGAAGCTCGTTTCCTTAGGGCTTATTATTATTTCAGACTATACCGTAACTGGGGTGAAAGAATTCCTTTATTCACAAAGCAGATAGAGGGAAAAGAGGAAGAGTTTATACCGGATCAAGCGAAACCGGGTGAAATTATAAACCTCATAGAAAAAGACTTATCTGAATGTCAACAAGATCTTCCTGAACAATATGATAAGGAAAACATAGGAAGAGCGACCAAATATGCGGCTGCCGCCATGCTTGGACGTTTCTACCTATTCCAAAAAGATTTAAGAAAAGCTGAAGTGGAGTTCAAGAAGGTTATCGATAGCCAAAGATATGACTTAGTGGAAAGATATGAAGATAACTTTGATGGACTTCATAAAAACAATAAGGAGTCTGTTTTTGAAATTCAATACTCTGGAGAACTGGTTGGAGGACGAAACGAATACCATTGGATTATGTATCACCTCTGCCCTTTAGACGCTCCACAAGGTGGATATGAAGAAGCTTATCCTTCTCAATGGTTATTTGACATGATGAAGAAAAACGAGTTGGCTGTCAGTGGTGAGCATAAATACAGTCAACGTATGTATTCTACTATCTTATTTAATGATGAAGGGTGTAAGGCATTCTATTTTGAAGAAGGCAAGCATTTCTTGGATTATCATCAACCGGAGACATTCTATTGGAAGAAATACGTGTCTTGGGACGCTTCTTTAATTATCGATCCTGATAAAAGCGCTTTCAACATCCCTCTCATTCGCTACTCTGACGTATTGTTGAGTTATGCGGAATGTCTGAACGACCGTGGCGCAAGCAATGAGGCCATTGACTATATTAATATTGTGCGCAAACGCGCTAACGTGAAATTGCTAGACAAGAATATGTCAAAAGATGCCGTTTTAAAACATCTTCAAGATGTTGAGCGTCCCTGTGAGTTCGCACTAGAAGGTATCCGCTGGTATGATCTACTTCGTTGGGGCATCACAGAGCAAGCGCTTAAGGAACACAAGAAAGATCATGTGGAAAATTATATTGACTCAAAACACAGACTATTGCCTATTCCACATTCAGAATTCTTATTGAATCCTGATTGGGAACAAAATCCTAATCATGGTAAATAAAAAATCCAATCACCGTTATTAAAAATTTAATATCATGAATAAAATCATAACACTTGTAGCGGCCTCTTTATTTTCCTCGCTCCTCTGTCAAGCTCAATACGATGGGGCACCTATGGAAAAATACAAGGCTAATAATAAAGAACAAAAGACAGAAGTCCGTACCAATAAATATCCGCATTCAGATAATGATTGGGAGAACTTCGATGTGCTACATATCAACAGATTACCCTCAGCGGCAACTTTTATAGGATATCCATCAAGAGAAATGGCTTTAAAAGATAATAAACAAGCCACGCCTTATTATGAGTCTTTAAACGGAGAATGGAAGTTTCAATACGCTCCTACCGTAAGTCAACGCTCTATGGATTTCTGGAAAAAAGGATATGATGTTTCAGGATGGAATGACATTAAAGTTCCGGGCAACTGGGAACTGCAAGGATTTGGATATCCATTTTATGTGGGTAGCGGATATGGATTTAAAAGAAATCCGCCTTTAATACCTGCCGATAATAGTCCTGTCGGCTCTTATAAACGGACATTCAAAGTGCCAGCGAACTGGAAAGGCCGCCAAACAATACTTCACTTTGGTAGCGTAGCCTCTTCTTTCTATGTGTGGGTGAATGGTAAAATGGCCGGCTATTCCGAAGACTCCAAGACTCCTGCAGAATTTGATATCACAGACCTTATCAAGACTGGTGGCACAAATGAGATCGCCGTACAAGTCTTTAAGTTCAGCGATGGATACTATTTGGAAGATCAAGATTTTTGGCGTTTAGCAGGTATCCAACGTGATGTATATATGTACGCTCGCCCAATCACTCATATTAGAGATTTTGAAGTTGTCACTGACCTTGATGATGAATATAAAAACGCCACCTTAAAGCTTTACGCTGAGCTTGGCAATAAAGAGATCAAGAAGTTAAAAAGCGCAGAGCTTGAGATAGATCTTTTGGACAAAGCGGGGAAAAGCATCTATAAAGAACGAAAAATGATGACAAAGGGCTCTCCTTTTATCGAATTCCAAAAATCTATCGAACGGCCTCTTTTGTGGAGCGCGGAAAAGCCCAACTTATATAAGATGGTATTAACCTTACGTGTTAATGGCAAAATCAATGAGGTGGTCGCTCGCAACATCGGTTTCCGCAAAGTAGAGATTAAGCATGCGCAACTTCTTGTCAATGGACAACCTATCTATATCAAAGGTGTCAATCGCCATGAGCATGACCCATATACAGGACACGCTATCGATGAGGCTTCCATGATTAAAGATATTCAATTGATGAAACAATTCAATATCAACAGCGTTAGAACATCTCACTATCCAAACGATCCTCGCTGGTATGAACTTTGCGACATCTATGGACTATATGTCGTAGATGAAGCGAACGTAGAAAGCCACGGTATGGGATATAACCCGAATCGCTGCCTAGCCAATCAACCGGAATGGCAAAAAGCTTTTATCGACCGTACGGAGAGAATGTTCGAACGAGATAAGAATCATCCTTGCGTAATTATTTGGTCATTAGGGAATGAAACGGGAGAAGGATGCAATTTCGCCGCTACTTATAAATGGATTCACGACAATGATAAATCTCAACGCCCTGTTCATTCAGAAGATGGATATAAGGGTCCATACACTGATATATTTTGCCCAATGTATAAAAAGTTAGACGTGCTAATCAACCACACATTGTATTTACCTAAAATGCCGCTTATCTTATGTGAATATGCGCACGCTATGGGTAACAGTGTCGGTAACTTCCAAGATTATTGGGATGTGATTGAGAAATATCCAAGTCTACAAGGTGGACATATTTGGGATTGGGTAGATCAAGGCTTCGCTCAAAAGACCGATGATGGTCGTTTTTACTGGGCATATGGTGGCGATATGGCTCCCGCAGGTACTCCTAGCAGCCGCAATTTCTGTATGAATGGGTTGATAGCGGCAGACCGTAGCCTCAAGCCTCATATTTGGGAGGTAAAAAAGGTTTATCAAAACATCAAGTTCCGTCTTGCCGATTATCATAGCGGCTTAATCGAATTGACCAACAAATTCTTCTTTACCGATCTAAAAGACTTCAATTTCGGTTGGAGACTCGAAGGCAATGGCAAAGTTTTAGCCCAAGGAACGATAGACAATGTATCTCTTCCGGCAAGACAAACACAAATATTTAAGACAAATCTCCCGAAAATCAATCCGCAACCGGGAGTGGAATATTTCTTAAATTTATACGCTTGGCAAAAAAATGACGATGGTCTTTTAAAGGCTGGCGATGAAATGGCGAACGAACAAGTGAAATTGCCGTTCTACCAACCTGCTATCGACAATGCAATAGCAAAAGATGTGACGGTTAACGAGAGTGGCGATAAAATTCTAGTCGCTACCGGTAATATGGAAGTAGGCATTCTTAAAGAAAGTGGCGCCTTAAGTTCTTACAAATACAATGGTAAAGAGATGGTAAAAGAAGCTCTACGTCCTAACTTCTGGAGACCTTCTACTGATAATGACCTAGGTGGTGATTTGGCTGAGATATGCGACCCATGGAGACATGCGGGTAGAGACGCAAAGTTTGTCAAAATGGATAAACAAGCAATTGATAAGCATACTTATGAGATTACCTCTTACTACAAATTGCCGGAAAAGGTAGCCTCTTCTGATTTCATTGTTAAGTACACAATCTCCGGTAATGGTTACGTTGACGTAAATTGCACCTTCATACCTGCACACGACACATTGCCTTTCTTACCTCGATTAGGTGTAACCTTAACGCTACAGAAAGATTATGATCAAATGGAATGGTTCGGACGCGGCCCGCACGAGAACTATCAAGACAGAAACACAAGCTCTTTTGTTGGTTTATATAAAGGTGCCGTTTGGGATCAGGCCTTTACTTACGACCGTCCTCAAGAAACCGGAAACAAAACGGATGTTCGTTGGATGGCATTGACAGATACAAATGGAAAAGGATTGAAAGCGGTTGGAGCTCCTTATATCAGCACAAGCGCTTACCTCTTCCCGACCGAAGACTTAAGTGAGGTGGATTTACGCAAGCATCAACGTCATTTAAGTGATATTCAGCCTAAAGACATGGTAACATGGAATATAGACTGGAAACAGATGGGACTAGGCGGCGACACATCATGGGGAGCTTATCCTCATCAACAATATCTGATTCCGGCTAGACGTACTTCTTTCTCATTCAGGTTATATCCTCTTTAATAATTAATTGAGGCGTTTCAACAGGCTGTCTTCCAATTGTGGAGGCAGCCTGTTTTTTATAAACTTTCTCTATTAATTCCTTTTTCTCCATTTTTATATAGACCTATTCGATTGGATTATACATTAAAAGCAAAACAATAATTTCTGATATTTATTTAAATAATTATCAAAACACAACAAGCATTATTGCTACTTACACCATTAAACGCACAATAACACTTACTATCGATACATTAAAAAACAATCAAACATTTTATATTACACTCTTATCACAGCCCTATTATCACCCATAACAACGGCCTAAAAACATCGTTTATTAATATACCAAAAACCATCTAAATATTTTATATCACAACTAGCCATACATAAAAAGTAAGTATTCGGCCAACTACAGGTATTAAACCTTTATATACAACAATA
>CAUWMZ010000063.1:0-31593 GCA_963560035.1 uncultured Parabacteroides sp. | reverse complement strand
AAGAGCAATTAACCTACGCTCATTTCCAATAAATTACACTCTTTTCGTAACTTCACGTCGCAAAGATAATTAATTCCATTGTATTATTATTTGCCCCAATACATTACTTTTACAAACAATATGGAAAAGGAAATATACGACACTGTTTTAGGCTTTATCACGCTTCGCCTTTCTGCACGAGCTTCTCGATACTCTCTTAAAATTTCCGGAAAAAAAATCACCGCAATCATGCCTTTAAAAGGAGATGAACAGCGCATGCTTTCTTTCATTGAAGAAAATAGAGAGAAACTTATCAAAGCGATCCAAAAACAAAAGGCTATTCCTCTATTAAATGAACAATCAAATTTGCAAACGACGACCTTTCGTTTACACATTTTCCGCTCAAATAGAAACAATTTTTATATGACCCTTGAAAATAACATTTTACATATCGCTTGCCCCCAAGAAACAAATTTTGAAGATAAAAAGACTCAACATCAATTAAGCTTATTACTGGAGAAAGCTCTCCGACATGAAGCAAAACGATTACTGCCTCAACGCATAAAAACACTTTCCCAACAACATGGATTTGTCTTCAATGAAATAAAAATCAACAATAGCCAAACTCATTGGGGCAGTTGCTCTTCGAAAAAAAATATTAGCCTTTCTTTGTCTTTAATGCTTTTACCCTGGTATTTAATAGATTACGTTTTACTTCATGAACTATGCCATACCGTCGAAATGAACCATAGTGATAGTTTCTGGAAACTTATGAATCAAGTAACAGACAATAAAGCCTTAGCGCTAAGACAAAGACTTAAACAATATGCGATACTCAAAACAAAATGAGAATAAACGCTCCTCTAAAGCATACGAAGCGCCATTTTTATTACTTGTTCTACCGCCAAAGAGGGAGATTCTTTTAAAATAGCAGATACCACCTTTTGTGAAGCCCCTTTCTGAAAACCTAACATAAGCAATGCGGAAACAGCTTCTTCAGCAACAATAGTATCCGACATAGACAAATTAGATCGCTCTTTTACGCCAACATCAAAAGTCTTAACTTTGTTTCTCAAATCTACTAATATTCGTTGAGCTGTCTTCAAGCCAACACCTTTTACAGCAGTTAGTGCGGTTTCGTTTTTCGAATCTATTGATTGTATTAATTCTGTTGGCGATAAAGAAGAAAGGATCATACGTGCCGTGTTGGGTCCAACACCTGAGACAGAAGTTAGCAACAAAAACAATTCTCTTTCTATTTTCTCCGCAAAACCATACAAAAGATGGGCATCTTCCCGGATAACTTCATAGACGTATATTTTCCCTGTAGCTTTACCATTAAATGCACTATATGTATTCAAGGATATATTCAACTCATATCCTATTCCTCCACACTCCATTATCATACAAGTTGGTGAAAGCTCCGATATTTCCCCTTTTATATATTCAATCATTTTTCTCAATCATTTAATGTTCTACCGTAGTTTTATTTATTGTTTCCAAAAGCCAGGAACTAAAATTGTCAAGACCGTAAAAATCTCCAAACGTCCTGTTAACATCAAAAACGCCAAAAACCATTTCGACAATGTAGGGACTTCCGCAAAATTACTTACAGGGCCAACAGTTCCTAATCCAGGACCTACATTACTAATTGAGGATACCGCCGCACCTATAGCCTCTTCAAAACCCATTCCATCTAAAGACAAGACCAAACAACTTACCACTATCAGCGCTATATAAGCAAAGACAAAAGCCAATACCCTATGAACAATATCTCCAGAAATAACATGTCCATTCATTCGTACAGGGATCACCGCATGAGGATGAGTTTGCTTCTTAAACTCATTAGATAAATTCTTTGTCAATATTACGAAACGTCCCATTTTCAAGCCGCCACAAGTTGAACCCGCACATCCACAAATAAACATCAAAATCAATGCTATAAACCAAAAGAAAGGTCCCCATGGAATGTAATCATCTGTCGCAAACCCACAAGTAGACACCAATGTCACAACTTGAAAAGCTGCTTTTCTAAAAGCTGTTTCCACATCCGAAGCAAATCCTAGATAAAGGATCCAAAGAGTAACGACAAAAATTGTGCTCAACACTAATAAAGAAAAACAACGAAACTCTTCATCCTTAAACAATTTCTTCACATTCCCATTAATACAAAAATAGATCAATGTCATATTTGTTGCACCTATAAACATAAAAATGGTAATAACATATTCAATATATGCCGAATGCCAATAAGCTACACTTGCATTTTTAGTGGAGTAACCTCCTGTTGATATCGCAGAAAACGCATGATTAACAGCATCATACAAGTCCATTGGACCAGTCCATAAAAGGACGACCAACAATAAAGTCAAAAATACATAAACGCCCCATAGACGTTTAGCCACTTGAGTAATACGAGGACGAAAACGCTCATGCATAATACTTGGTGTTTCAGCATCGAACATCTGAGACGCACCACCTCCAAATATTGGCATCAACGCAACTGTAAATACGACCATGCCTATTCCACCTTGCCATTGTGTAAGACTTCGCCAAAAAAGAACTCCTTTTGGTAATGATTCTATATCCGATAATATAGTAGACCCTGTCGTGGTAAATCCAGACATTGTCTCAAAAAAAGCATCCGTAATATTATCTATATACCCTCCTAAATAGAAGGGCAACATTCCAAACAAAGAAAAAGAAATCCATGTCAATGTCACAATAAGCATGCCCTCTCTACGACCTGCCAAATGTTCATTCGCATTAAAACCAAAAGAATAAAATAAAACTCCTGCTACAAACAAAATACCACTAGACAACAAAAGAGGATAAATATCATTTCCCCCATAAAGAAAAGCAACAGCTGTAGCAGACAGCATGAAAAAAGTCTCAAGGATGAACATCATCCCCAACATCTTTATTATAAAACGTACATTTAACATATCATCTTGATATTGTTAACTATTGACTATAAAACTCTCTATCACTATTTGAGAACAAATCAATATTAATTAAAATAGTCCTCCAATTTTCGCATAGCTGTATCTAAACAGAAGACAACCACATGATCATATGCCTGTATCTTCGTGTCTCCTTTAATCATCATTGGTTCACCATCACGAATCAGACCACCCAATGTCATATCTTTAGGCAAACGTAAATCCTTAACTTGCTTTTTGGTTATCTTTGAATTAGGACGAGCCACTAACTCTGCTACATCCGCATTCGCAAAAGTCAAACATTTTATATTCGACACATCTACATCTAAAAGGCACTGATAAATATGACTCGCTGCTATTAATTTTTTATTGATAACCGAACCTATATCCATATTCTCTGCTAAGGGAATATAATCTATGTTTTCTATTTTAGCAATAGTCTTAAATACGCCCTGACGTTTAGCAGCTAAACATGCTAAAATATTAGTACTTGAATTTTCTGTTAACGCAATAAAGGCTTGAGCATCCGCAATACCTTCTTGCATAAGCAAATCCGTATCTCGTCCATCTCCATTTATAATCAACACATTACTCGGAACAACCTCTGCAATACGATGACTCTTTTCCTTATTTAACTCAATAACTTTCACTCGAATATTATTCGGCAAATACTGACAAGCACGTATAGCTATACGACTACCTCCCATAATAATCACCTTTTTTACTTCAGGATCTTTTTTCCCTGCCATTAACCGTACATCCTCCATATGAGAACGAGTAGTAGTAAAAAAGACAATATCGCCAGACTCAATGCAGTCTGTTCCTCGTGGAATAATAGTCTCATTTCCTCGCTTAATCGCTACTATGTGATAAAGTTTTTGCTCATTCAACAATTCACCCAGCTCTCTATTTACCAAATGGGAATTATCTCGAACCTTTGCCCCTATCAAAATCAAGGCACCTCCAAACAATTCCCAGTATTGACGTGTCCATGGACGACGGACAGCCGTCACAATCTCTTTTGCCGCCAACATCTCTGGATAAATCATTGAATTAATTCCAAGTTTCTCAAATAACTCTCTATTCTTAGGTAGTAAATATTCATAATTATTTATACGAGCCAACGTTCGATGAGCACCTAAGCTATGAGCTAACATACATGCTGTTACATTTGTTGTCTCTTCTGGCGTAACACTTACAAATAAGTCAGCATTTTTAATACCTGCCTCTTCCAAATCTCTAAGAGAAGTAGGGTTCCCTACCATTGGAAGAATTTCCATACTAGAATTTGAAAAATTTAGCCGTTCTTCATTCGGATCCATCAAAATAATATCTTGATTTTCTTGGGACAACATCTTTGCAAGATGTGTTCCAACTTCCCCTGCCCCAGCAATAACAATTTTCATATCTAATTTATTGATGTTTTTCCAATTCCCAATGTCTCAATTGCGCAGCAATACTTTCCTCATCCATACCGCATAGACGATGTAATTCAAAAACAGCACCATGCTCAATGAATGTATCCGGTATCCCAATTCGTTTCACTTGCGGTGTATAATTATGATCTGCCATGAACTCCAACACTGCACTACCTAAACCTCCTTTTATCGCTCCATCTTCAACTGTTATAACTCGATGATATCTCTTTCCGACTTCATGCAACAACTCTTCATCAAGCGGCTTTAAATAAACCATATCATAATGAGCAACAGATATACCCTCTTTTTCCACTTGATCGATAGCTTTTGATACAACATTTCCAATTGGGCCAAGAGAAAGTACCGCCATATCTTCTCCATCTCGTAATTTTCGTCCCTTTCCTATTGGCAGTACCTCTAATTCATTATGCCAATCTTTTTTCACTCCTTTTCCCTTCGGATAACGAATCACAAACGGACTATTCGCAATCGAATATCCTGTATACATTAAATTTCGCAAATCCCATTCATTAAGAGGGGAAGATATAATTAAATTAGGAATTGGACGAAGATAAACCAAGTCAAAAACTCCATGATGTGTCGCGCCATCCTCTCCAACTAAACCTGCTCGATCCAAACAGATTACCATATGCAATTTTTGCAAAGCCACATCATGTATGATCATATCATAGGCCCGTTGCATAAACGAGGAGTATACATTACAGAACGGTACCATACCTTCTTTCGCTAACCCTGCAGAAAAGGTTACAGAATGTCCTTCCGCTATTCCGACATCAAATGCTCTTTGAGGAAAAGCTTTCATCAAATAAGTCATCGAACAACCTGTCGGCATAGCCGGAGTAACACCTACTATACGCTCATCCTTTTCCGCTAACTCCACCAAGGTATGTCCAAAAACATCCTGATACAAAGGAGGTTCATCTGTTTTATGAGTCACTATACGTTGACCCGTTTCTTTATTAAAACGACCTGGCGCATGCCATTCCGTTGCAGATTCTTCCGCTGGTTTAAAGCCCTTTCCCTTTTTAGTCTTTATATGCAGCAATTTAGGCCCTTGCATATCTTTGATATCATTTAGCACTTTCACCAAATAATTCACATCATGCCCATCTACAGGACCAAAATAACGGATGCTAAACCCTTCAAACAAATTATGTTGTTGAGTAAGTAATGCCTTCAGACTATTATTAAAACGTAAGATGCTCTCCCGACGGTCATTATTTATAAGCTTAAATTTTTTCAGACCACGATAAACATCATATCGCATCTTATTATATGCCTGACTCGTCGTAATATCAACTAAATATTGACTCAATCCGCCAACGCTATGATCAATAGCCATATCATTGTCATTCAAGACAATCAACAAATTATTAGGATTTACTGACGCATTATTCAAACCTTCAAAAGCTAGCCCTCCGGTCATTGCACCATCTCCAATAACGGCGATCACATGACGATCCAACTCTTGTTTTAATGCAGAAGCGACAGAGATTCCCATTGCCGCAGAGATAGAATTCGAAGCATGACCTGCGATAAATGCATCGTAAATACTTTCTGAAGGATTCGGGAAGCCACTAATACCTCCCAATTTACGAAGTGTATGAAAAGCCTCCTTTCTTCCTGTTAATATTTTATGACCATACGCTTGATGACCAACATCCCAAACTATACGATCATAAGGGGTGTTAAAAACATAATGAAGGGCGACTGTCAGCTCCACCGTACCCAAGCTAGCGCCTAGATGACCGGGATTCTCGGATAAAACATCAATAATGTATTGACGCAAATCAGCGCAAACTTGCTCCAACTTATCTTGTGACAGCAGCCTTAGGTCTTCTGGAAAATGTATGCTATCCAATAGGTGTTTTTCTTTGCTTTCAGCCATTGTCTGCTCTTTTTTCTCGCAAAAATACAGAATAAACGCCATATAAAATAGCTTTATATTGTCATTTATTTGACAGTCCGTTAAATAATTTCCACTAAAACAGCCTCTTTATAAAGCCTTTTAACGACACTTTGCCTAGAGGTAGCATAAAGGCCATCTTTTCCTTATACAAAATCATAATTAAATAGAGAATTATTATGCCTCAATCTAAAACAAATTGAAATCAAAAGAAATATTCAATAAGCATCAATTAAGTAAAATAGACTGTTTTTAAATAGATATGACTTTTTTCAATCTAAAACCAAAAGATTATATTACCTTTGACCGACAACTGTAATAAAAACAAGTTAAAGTATTTCAGAATAATATGAGAGTATGGATTAAACGGATAGGTTATTTGATCCTAATACCGATCACATTAATTTTGCTTATTTCCATCCTGCTTTATATCCCTCCTTTCCAAAATTTTGCTATCAGGAAAGCGACTGAATTCGCAGGTGAAGCTACTGGTATGAAATTCAAAATCGGGCAAATCCGCTTAAACTTTCCTTTAAATCTTACCGCTAAAAATTTGGAAGTAATAAACACTCCTGCTGATACATTATTAAAACTTGAAGACCTAACCATTAAAATTCAAGCTTTACCTCTTATTCATCAGCAAGTTTTAATTGAGGCTATTAATTTACAAAATGCGAATATTAATACAGGCTCAATGATCGAAGGCATGACTGTAAAAGGGAATATTGGCAAATTCTCTTTACATGCAGACCGAATTGACCTCACAAAAGAAACTGCAACATTTAATAACATTAAACTATCAGATTCAGCTATTACACTATTACTCTCTGATACAACAAATCAAAAAGATACAATTTCTACAACTATTAATTGGAAACTTGCACTCAATAAGATTCGTATTGAACGAGTCGCTTTTGCCTTGCAAATGCCTACAGACTCTTTACGGATCTCTTCTTTTATCGACCATGCAGGAATAGATAATGGTATTATTAATCTCAAAGATGAACAATATAACATCTCCCATTTTTCAATATCAAAATCATCATTGGCTTATGATGGGAATTATACCGCTCCTAATGATGGACTAGACATTTCTCACATCCAACTACACGATTTAAATACATCTATCGATTCTATTTGCTTTCAAGATAGAAATATTCAACTATCCATCAATGATTTTACGACAAAAGAACGCTCAGGACTAACAATCAACAACTTATTAGGACGCATCCGAAGCGACCACAATATGATCCATATTTCCAAATTTATATTACAAACGCCATATTCTGAAGCTAACATCAACGTTTGCATTCCATGGGATATACTAAATGAAAAATCATCTCAAAAAATGACTTCAGAATTTAATGCGTCTGTAGGTAAAGAAGATCTTATGATAGCCGCAGGCCATTTAACGAAAGATTTTAAATCATCTTATCCCGATCAGCCTATAAATATCAATGCTTCCATAAATGGAAATATGTCTTTTTTACAATGCACTCATTGCAATGCGACTCTTCCAAATGTCTTTCAAATAAATTTAAATGGACAAATAGCATCTTTAGCAGATAGCATAAAACGCACAGGAGAAATTACACTCGCAGCTCAAGCCTGTAACCTTGATTTTATTTTATCTTTGTTACCAGCTTCACAAAGAGACCTATTTACTATTCCATCAGGAATGCAATTGAAAGGGAGTGCACGACTAACGAACCAAACTTATCAAACACAATTTCTTTTATCACAAGACAAAGGGAAGGTAAAGTTCAACGCTTATTATGATCCTTCTAGACTGGCATATAAAGCTATTGTACAAATAGATAGTTTAGAACCAACTCATTTTATGCCCAAAGATTCCCTTTATTGGCTAACAGCTTCTATAAAAGCAGAAGGCAAAGGTACAGATATCTTCTCTCCGTATACTTGGGCCAAAGTGAACGGTAAAATTTCAGATATTCGTTATGGTTCTTCATCCATCTCTGACATAACGCTAAACAGCTCTTTTGAAAAGAACAACTTGCAAATAGATTTATTAAGCAAATACCCACTTGCTAAAATGGATATATCACTTAATGCCTCTATTCATAAAGATGACGTTAAAACCATGCTAATTGCTGATGTCGATCAATTTGATCTATATAAAATGCATCTTATACCCAATCCTCTCAGCACCTCTTTTCAAGTATTTGCTGAAGCACAAAGTGACTTGAAAGAAAACAATAAAATTGATGTTTCTCTTGGAAATTGGGAGGTCTCCACTCCTAAACAAAGCTTCAAACCCAAAATGCTTACTTTACACGCACAAACGAATGAGGACACAACACAACTCTCTTTTCATGCCGGAGATCTAGGAATTGTGCTTACAGGTAATGATTGTTTCCATCATATTTCAGATAAAATCACACAAATATCCAATAACATCACCTATCAATTAAAACAAGATTCAACAATAAACCTAACGGGGTTACGTCCTCTTTTCCCAGAGATGGACCTAACAATGACTGTGGGACAAGACAATCCTATTTACAATTATCTACAAACTTATTATGTGGATTTTAAAGATATGCTCCTACAAGCAAAAATATCACCCGAACATGGAATACAGATGAATGCCTCTCTCTATGAACTAACACGAGATACCATGCTGATTGATACTATTCGAGCTGAACTCCACCAGGATACTCTTGGCTTAATTTACAATGCACAAGTCATTAAAAATAAATACATGCAACAAAAACCATTTAGCGCAGGGCTAGATGGACGACTTTGTAATGCGTTTGCAAACGCACGTATTTATCTTAAAAATGGGCAAAATAAAACAGGCCTATTAATAGGTATACAGGCCGATAAAATTCAAAATGGCGTTCAGTTTCATCTTTTCCCAAATGAACCTATTATCGCATTTCGTACATTTAAACTAAATCCAGATAATTATGTCACCATACGAAACTTTAATGACATCAAGGCAAATCTTCGTTTAAGTGGCGCAAATAATGCTGCCATATGGATACACTCTAACGAAAACGATAGCATCACTCGAAGTGTATCAACAGAATTAAGCCAAATCGACTTAGGTGTAATATCAAACGCTTTCACCTATCTTCCCTCTATGAAAGGTATTCTTAATGCAGATTTACAATATACACCTACAGACTCTTCTTTTATGGTTGTTGCAGACATGAATATTAATAATCTATTCTATGAAAATGAACGAGTAGGAGAAGTCATGCTAAACAGTGTATATCTACCATTAGAACAAGGCAATCATCAAGTTGATATGCATCTATTTAGAGACAGACAGGAAATAGGCACAATCTCTGCACTATATCAAATAGCAGACACTGATCATATAAACGGCAATATTGAATTTATACATTTTCCTCTTGATATCGCAAACCCGTTTATTCCTGAAGATATGGCCAAAATGAAAGGAGATGTAGATGGAACTTTGGCCATTACTGGTCCTAGTAACTTACCGCAAATGAATGGCCATATAATCCTCGATACAGCCTCAATCTATATTGGTGCTGCTGGATCAACATTCAAATTTGATAATAAAAAAATTGAAATCAATGATAATCATCTTTTGTTCAATGATTATAGTATCTATGCTTATAATAAAAATCCCTTACTTATTAATGGAGAAATTGATTTTACTGATATCTCTAGAATAACTACAGATTTTAAATTAACAGCAAATAATTTACAACTTCTAAATGGAGAAAAAACAGAAGAGAGCTTAGTTTATGGTAAACTATTCGCTAATTTAAATTCTAGCCTAAAAGGTCCCTTAGACGCATTAACTATGAGAGGTGATCTACAATTACTTGGCGGAACAAATATTACTTACGTACTTAAAGATTCTCCTCTAACCGTACAAGATCGTATGTCTGATATGGTTACTTTTACATCTTTTGCTGATAGCATACGACATAAAATACCACGTAAGCCACCATTACCAATGGGAGGTATGGATATGCTTATGACAATACGAATAGATCCCGCTGTACAAGCAAATATAGATCTTAGTACGGATCAATCCAGCCATATCAACTTAGAAGGTGGAGGTGACTTATCATTTCAATATACACCACAAGGTGATATGTTCTTAAATGGACGTTACACTCTTTCTGGCGGAACTATAAAATATGCAGTACCAGTAATTCCTCTAAAAGAGTTTAATGTGCAAGAAGGAAGCTATGTGCAATGGACAGGAAATCCCATGGATCCGACTCTAAATTTAATAGCAACAGAAAGAGTCCGTACATCCGTTACCCCAACAGGACAATCCTCTCCTCGAATGGTAAATTTTGATGTTGGTATAGAATTAACACAACGACTAGAGAACCTTGGATTACAATTTACACTTACTTCACCCGAAGATTTAGCTATGCAAGAAGAACTAACATCTAAAGGACCTGAGGAACGTGCCAAATTAGCTGTTAGTATGCTTGTTACAGGCATGTATCTTGGTTCTAATAATGGAGGAGGAAAAGTCAATGTAAATATGGGAAATGCATTAACCAGTTTCCTTCAAAATGAAATTAATAACATTGCAGGTAGTGCTTTAAAAACTGTTGACATCAGTTTTGGCATGGAAACGTATGACGATAATGGAGATGCCGGAGGAGGTTCTCGTACAGACTACTCTTTCCGATTTGCTAAAAGATTTTATAACGATCGTATTAGAGTCGTTCTTGGCGGGCGTATTTCTACAGGCGAAAACATCAACAATGGGCAAGCTCAACCATTCATTGATAACGTTTCTGTTGAATATAGATTAGACAATAGCGGATCTCGATATGTAAAATTATTTCATAACAAAAACTACGAAAGTCTTTTAGAAGGAGAGATAACAGAAACTGGAGCGGGTATCGTGCTTCGCAAAAAAATGATGCGCCTGCGAGAACTATTTAACTTTAAAAAGACAAAAGTTAAACCCATAAAAGAGAAGGAGAAAAAAGAATGATATTTCATGGCTTATTTACCTATTTAACAACAAGTGTTTCTTGTAGCAGAAACATTTATCTTTTAAGTACTTGGTTCATTTTGGGATTAACACTATGCCTTTCTTCTTGTTCCACAACAAAAAATTTACCAGAAGGAGCGATTTTATATACAGGAATAGATCATATAGAGATCTCAAATAAAGATGAAAGCAACGTTGGAACAACGACTTTAGAAGAAGTAGAGGCTGCATTAGCCTATCCTCCCAATAATGCTTTATTAGGGAGCTCTTCTATCCGTGTCCCTTTTCCTTTTGGTCTATGGGTATATAATGCTTTCGTAAATAAAAAAGGAAAAATTGGATCTTGGATCTTTAAAAAACTTGCGGCAAAACCTGTATTGATATCAACAGTAAATCCAGAAGTCAGAGTTAAAGTCGCTCAAAACTTACTCAATGAATATGGATATTTCAATGGTAAAACCTCCTTTGATATAATACCCGATAAAAAAAATCAAAGGAAAGCTAAATTAGCATATCACATTTCCATGAATAACCCATATACATTAGACAGCATTCAATATGTTCATATCAGACACAAAGCAGATTCATTAGTTAATGCAACAAGCGACAAACAGCTTATTCGAAAAGGTGACAATTTTAACGTCGTTCAATTACAGGCAGAAAGAGAGCGTATTTCTACTTTACTACGAAATAATGGATATTATTATTTCCGACCTGATTTCATTTCTTATCAAGCCGATACTACATTACGAGCTCAAAAAGTATCATTGCGAATCGCTCCTAAGGGAAATATACCATTAACAGCACTTCGACCTTGGATATTAGGCAATATCTCCATATTTCTCAATGGTTATCAAAATGAGTTTCCTACTGACTCCATCTCCTATAAAAATCTTAAAATATTTTATGAGGGGAAATTAAGAATACGTCCTTCTGTTATTTATAAACGGCTCTATTTTAAACCAGGCGATCTTTATAATCAAAAAGCACAAGAACAAACACAAACAGCTCTATCACGCTTAGGCATATTTCGCTATGCAGAACTTCAATATATACCTAAAGATACAACTCTTCTTCAAGATACACTCGATTTACGCATTAATACCGTATATGATCTTCCCCTTGATGGAGAACTAGAGCTAAATGTCACAGCAAAAAGTAATGATCAAGTTGGTCCAGGGGCGGTATTTAGTGTAACTAAACGAAACATCTTTGGGGGAGGTGAGACTTTTGGTGTTAAACTACATGGATCCTACGAATGGCAAACAGGCAATAAACTAGATGAAAGCAGCTCCAAAATAAACAGCTATGAGATTGGAGTTACAACTTCATTGACATTTCCAAAAGTCCTTTTTCCTGGTTTCAATAAGTGGGACATGAAATTCCCAGCAATAACAACATTCAGATTATATGCAGACCAAATGAACAGAGCTCGTTTTTTTAAGCTCCTTGCTTTTGGAGGAGATGCGACCTATGAATTTCAACCCAATATGACATCTCACCACTCAATAACACCATTTAAGCTAACATTTAATTTACTACAGCATACTACACATGAGTTTGATAGCATTACGAATGTTAATAAAGCACTCATGAAAAGTCTACAAGATCAGTTTATTCCTGCAATGAGTTACACTTATACCTATGATGATAGTCCACTCACAAATCGTCGCCATCATTTATGGTGGCAAACATCTATTACACAAGCAGGGCTATTAATGAATGGTATATACGCATTAGCAGGACAAAAATTCAACAAGGAAAACAAGAATCTTTTTGGAAATCCATTTGCACAATTTATTAAAGGAACAGCAGAAATTCGATATAATTATGCATTAGGAACAAAACAACATTTAGTAGGACGCATTATGGCTGGAGCCGCTTATAGTTATGGCAACGCACGCACCACCCCCTATAATGAACAATTTTACATAGGTGGCGCAAATAGTATTCGAGCATTTACAATCAGAAGCATTGGCCCTGGACGCTTTTACCAAAATAGTGAAAATAATAAATACGCTTATATTGATCGAACTGGAGATATTAAGTTTGAGGCTAATATTGAATATAGATTCCCTATTTTGGGAGACCTACATGGAGCTACATTTATAGACAGCGGCAATATTTGGCTTATTAGACATGATCCTGAACGCCCAGGAGGACAACTTAAATGGGGAAATTTCTTAAAAGATCTAGCTTTAGGTACTGGTTTTGGACTTCGCTATGATCTGTCCTTTATTGTTATTCGATTTGATGTAGGCATTGGGCTACATTTACCGTATGATACTGGTAAACAAGGATATTACAATATTCCTAAATTTAAAGATGGAATGGGCTATCATTTTGCAATTGGATACCCTTTTTAATCCAAAAACTTTACATACAAATACAGAGAGAGCGGATATAGGAAGGTTAAATCTTTCTACATCCGCTCTCTTTTATGCAATCAACAATTATAATGTCCCTAAATAATTCTTCAATGGATTTGAATACATTTCAAGTAACTTCGTGCGCAAAAAAGACTCATCTTTATTGGGTAAAACTATTTTATCTAATTGCCCTTGAATATACTCCTCAAAATTAGCTTTATCTTTAGTGCCATAATGCTCCTGAAAACGACGTGTTCCATTCAACCAATCATAAGCGACATAATTACAAGGATAAAAACGATAATTCTTATAAATCTCCTTATCTATAATATCCGCAATAACCCCAACTAATTCATTTTTCTCCATATCTTTATCTAGGTTAACCAATGCCTCATTAATTGGTGCTGTTATAGAGAAATGAACACGTCCTTTATTATTAAGGATACCTGTCTCCATACTTAACAAATCATCTCGTTGAGACTTTACATAATTAGAATCATCCCGCTTTAACTGATACTCACGAGCCTTCAAATAATCACATGGGTCATATTCATAAGAAATAGAAACTGGCACTATATTTAAATCTATTAGATTGGATAGCATATTATCCTTACAACCTCCAATAGCTAACATCTTCAAAACACTCCCTTGTGTACGATCATCTGAATCTTTTGCACGCCCCTCACGCTGAGCGATCCAGATAGACTCATGCAAATCATTAATAGCGTAATGAATATAAGAAGATAGCTTCTTACTTACTTCTAACATCTGACGGACCGAAACTCCACGTTTTACTATAAAGCTATTATTTAGTCTCACTAATGTTTCTATCCAAGGACGAATTAAAAGATTATCACCAATAGCGACCTGCGTCATACCATAACCAACATCATATAACATGACATTTAAAAAGGATGCATCCAATACTATATCACGATGATTCGAAATAAAAGTACATGCAGCTTTATCTTTCGGCAAACGACTTCTACCAGAAATCGTTAATGAGAATGTTGTTTTTTTCGCCACCGTCATAACCGCATCATAGGCTAACGTTGACTTAAATTCTTCTTTAGTCTTACATGCACGCATCGCAGCTTGGAATTCCGCCCAATTCAAATTCGGCTTTATATAACGTAAAGCTCTTTCAAAATCCGGATTGGCGACCAATTGCTCAATCGCATCCTTTACCTCATTATTATTTAATGGACGGATGTCATCGAAATTAGGGGAAACTATTTCTGTATCCATATCTATTCATTTTGTTTTTCTGTTGTTGAGTTCGTCTTCAATAATATCAGCCATAACGTCGCCAATCTTTAATCCTGCAGCACGCACTTGCTGCGGAATAAAACTTGTAGCCGTCATACCTGGAGTCGTATTGATTTCTAACAAAACAGGCTCTCCATCCGCAGGAATAATATAATCCACACGAATTAAACCTTTAGCACCTAATATATTATATATTTTCGATGTCAATTGCTGTATTTTCTCTGTTAACTCTTTAGAGATACGAGCAGGCGTAATTTCATCCACCTCCCCATTATACTTCGCATCAAAATCAAAAAACTCATTTTTTGTAACAACTTCCGTCAAAGGTAACACAACTTCTTTACCTGCTATTTTATAACAGCCACATGTAACCTCTGTTCCTTCGATAAAGCTTTCCAAAATCACCTCTCGACCTTCACCAAATGCTTTTATAATTGCAGGTTGTATAGCTGAAATTTCTTTTACTTTTGTAACTCCAAAACTGCTTCCTCCATCATTTGGTTTTATAAAGACAGGTAACCCTAAACGATTAACAACTTCTTCGTCCGCTATTTTATCCCCTTTAAAAAGATGGATAGAAGATGCAATCTTTACACCAAAATCATTCAAATAATGGTTACAAACATATTTGTTAAAGGTCAAAGCGCTAACTAACATTCCACAAGAAGAATAAGGCATGTCAATCATATCAAAATACCCCTGTAAACGACCATCTTCTCCAGGAGTACCATGGATTGTAATATAAGCAAAATCAAAATGCTTTACTAAACCATCCTCCTTAAAGCTGAAATCATTTTTATCTATAGGCGTATGCTCTCCATTCGGAAGAATTACAGCCCATTCACCCTTCTTGACGATGGCAATATATAAATTATATTTTTCTTTATCAATAAAAGAGTAGATTCCATCCGCACTTTTTAATGAAATAACGATCTCAGAGGAATCTCCTCCTGCTACAATAGCGATGTTCTTTTTCATTTCTATAATTCTTTTGTGTTTGCATAAACACGCCATTTATCAATCAACAGCTGCATATCTGACGGTATTTCGGAATCAAAAAACATCTCCTCTCCTGTAGTGGGATGAACGAAACCTAATGTCTTCGCATGCAAGGCCTGACGCGGACAAATAGCGAAGCAGTTCTGAACAAACTGCTTATATTTTGTGAAAGTTGTTCCTTTTAAAATTTCATGGCCTCCATAACGCTCGTCGTTAAATAATGTATGACCAATATATTTCATATGCACACGGATTTGATGTGTTCGCCCTGTTTCCAAACGACATTCTACCAAAGAGACATATCCCAACCGCTCTAATACCGTGTAATGTGTTACAGCTGTTTTTCCTTGATCCCCATCAGGGAAAACAGTCATTTGCATACGATCACGAGGATTTCGACCAATATTTCCTTCTATTCGTCCCTCATCATTCGGTATAATTCCCCATACAAGTGCTCGATATTTACGTTTTGTCGTTTTATTAAAAAACTGCAAACTTAAATGAGCCTTTGCCTCTGGTCGTTTCGCAACGACTAACAGCCCAGACGTATCTTTATCTATCCGATGCACTAATCCTAAACGAGGATCTGAAGGATCATAAAAAGGATCATTTCGTAAATGATAAGCTAACGCATTGACTAATGTTCCTGTATAATTACCATGTCCAGGATGTACGACTAGACCTGCTGGTTTATTAACAACCAACAAATCATTATCCTCATAAACTATATTTAATGGAATATCTTCTGGTATAATCTCTATTTCTCGACGTGGCCGATCCATTACTATGGAAACCACATCCAAAGGCTTTACACGGTAGTTGCTTTTTACTGGTTTTCCATTCACTAATATACAACCAGCATCTGCTGCCAGTTGGATTCGATTCCGAGTAGCCCCCATCATTCGATCAACTAAAAACTTATCTACACGAAGCAGAGACTGGCCCTTATCTGCCACAAATCGGAAATGTTCATATAGCTGATTAGGTGATACCTCTTCTTCAGGCATCAACAAATCATCATCCATCCGTTCTTCGTCTATATCATCAAAAAAAACATCAATCATCTTAAAACCAGTTTTCGACATCACTATCTAGTGTCTCCACAGGGATGCTATCCAAAGCTAAAGAATCTGGTGCCATATTCGGATCGCCACTACTAACTTTCAAGACCAAATGGGCGCTTAACAAAACATGCTCTCCTTTTAACAAGTTACGTCCATTTAATTCTACACCCATCACCAAATCCTTATAATTACCTGGCACATATTCTATCTCAACTGAAGAGAATCCACGAGCTTTTAATAATGCATAAGCTTGACGAAATGACAAATCTTCCACATCTGGAATTACCGCCATTTGAGATGTTAACGCATTAATCGTAACAAAAACAATTCGACCTTCTTTTACTTTCGACCCAACACCAGGAACCAATTCAACAATGGAACCCGGCATCACATCTTTTGAGAAAACCGAATCAATTACATTATAACGAAGTTTATTATCTTGAAAAAATTGAGCAGCATCCTCCAATGTCATACCTTTCACATCAGGAACTACTACTGCTTGATTATGGTGAGTATACGAATCCAACCATGACAATACGCCATATATTATGCCGCTCGACACAATTGCCATCAAAAATAAATTAATGACAACTGGATTCTTTATCAATTTTACAAAAATGTCCTTCATTGTATCTATAATTTGTAAGCGGCTCAAAAATAGAAAAAAAACGCCAATAGACCAATACAACCGGCACAATACTCTAAAAACAAAGAAAGTAAAGGCTTTTGAAAAAACCTCTACTTTCCTCATTAATCTTTAAAAACGGAATATTATCCGTTATATTCGTCTGATACCGTTAATTTAGCTCTACCTTTAGCACGACGAGATGCTAATACTCTACGGCCATTAGCGGTAGCCATTCTTGAACGGAAGCCATGCTTGTTCTTTCTTTTTCTGTTGGAAGGTTGGAATGTTCTTTTCATTTTTTTATCTTATTTATTATTATTCACAGATTTATTCGGGCTGCAAAGATAGACTTTCTTTTTTAATAAACAAAGTGTTGCACCTTTTTTGTTCATTCAAAATATTTCCCCTTCATACATTTTATCAAAATTTGAATGTAGGCCATTCATCCGTTGCGCCTCTTCTCCTTGAGGATTCAGCTCCAAGGACTTCTTTAAATCTTCAAATGCCCCCTTTTTATCTCCTTTCAAGTTTTTAGCTCGTCCTCGTTCGCTATATGCTTTTGCTGAAGAAGGATTTGTCTCTATTGAATCATTCAAAAACGCAATCGCATCTTCATATTTCTTTTGCGCCATTAATAACTGAGCGTACAACACTATCGCATCTTCATTGAAAGGATCCAACTCCAAAGCCTTTATAAAATCCATTCCTGCAAGATCCATTTCTTCCAACGAAGCATAAATCCGCCCCCTTAACAAATAAGCAGCCTCATTATCCGATACAATCTCTATAGATTTTTTTGCATCAAGAAGAGCCTCTTTTGCCTGCTTCATCTCAAACAAAACTTCTGCTCGTAATAAATACGCATCCGCAAAATCATCTTTTAGTGTTATAGCCTTTGTTAAGGCTACTATAGTCCCCAATAAATCATGGGAAGCGCACTTTGATTTAGCCATCAAATAATATGCCATAGCATTTAATGGATCTATAGCTATCACATGTTGACAATCCGCCACCCCCTCTTCATCCTTATCTAACATGAAAAATAAATTAACACGAGCCAAACGAGTCTCCACATGATTTGGCTCCAACTCCACCATTCGATCTATCACTTCTTCTGCTTTTTGCAAATCGCCTGTAAGTATATAAGTAGACATCAAATGATTCATTGTCTCAAAATCCTCCCGTATATTCAAGGCCTCCATGAAACACTTTATCGCATAAGCGTACTTCCCTATTTTCAAAGCACGAATGCCATCATATTTTAATATATCAAAATTCTTTTGTTCATTCTTCAACTTTTCTTCTTCCGTTTCCAGAGTGTTAGATGAAGAAGCAAATAAGGAAGTAAAAAAATTTCCCATGATCTTTCACTAATGATTAATTATTTAATGAGTTTATGCAAACGCAAATTTATATAATATATTTGACGATCACCAAAAAATCTTTTCACAAGCAACCAACTTCAATATAAAGACCTTTATTCCAAATTTCCATCCTCCCAATTATCTTATTAGATAATTGACTATATAAAAACAAAATACCCGAAAAACGACCAAATACAAAAAACAGTTTGCGACAAAGGCTCAACAAAAGAGAACACTTTCTTTATAAAACAACCATAAAAGAAACAAGTTTTCATCTTACATTTTCATTTTTTAATAAAATGCAAGAACTCAATTAGAACGTATTTTATATTTTTGTGTTCGTTTTTAATTTGGCTAAAAGTTATTCAATCCTTCTCTATGTAGAACCTAAATTAAACTGGCCACAAACTATAGAATATGGAAAATATAGAAACAGGACTTTTGTTAATGGTAGTTGGAATGACCACCGTATTTGCGATTTTGCTGATCGTTATTAACTTAGGAAAAACATTGATTATGCTGGTAAACAAATACGCTCCCGAAGAAATCGCAACGAAAAAAACTACGGTAACCTCCAACAAACAACAAACAACACAAGCTTCTTCTGGCAATTTATCCGGACAAGAAGCCGCAGCCATTATCTCTGCTATTAGTATGATCACATATGGTAAGGGGAAAGTTGTTAAAATTGAAAAAATATAAAATAACACATATACAAGTATCATGAAAAGAGAAATCAAATTTAGTTTGGTTTTTAGGGACATGTGGCAATCTGCAGGAAAATATGTCCCTACCGTAGACCAACTTACTAGAGTCGCTCCCGCTATTATCGATATGGGATGTTTTGCTCGCGTAGAAACTAACGGTGGAGGATTTGAGCAAGTAAACTTATTATTCGGAGAGAATCCTAATAGAGCTGTCCGTGAATGGACAAAACCTTTCCATGCTGCCGGCATTCAAACACATATGCTAGACCGCGCCCTAAACGGACTTCGCATGAGCCCTGTTCCTGATGATGTACGTAGGCTATTCTATAAAGTAAAGAAAGCTCAAGGCACAGACATCGCTCGCACGTTTTGTGGCTTAAATGATGTTAGAAATATTGCTCCTTCTATTAAATATGCAAAAGAAGCTGGCATGATTTCTCAATGTTCTTTGTGTATCACACATTCCCCTATTCACACAGTAGAGTATTACACAAAAATGGCTTTTGAGCTAATTGAATTAGGCGCTGATGAGATTTGCATTAAAGACATGGCTGGCATTGGACGCCCATATACATTAGGACGAATTGTAGCAAACATCAAAGAAAAATACCCAGAAATTCCTATACAATATCATAGCCATGCTGGACCAGGCTTTAATGTAGCTTCTATCCTTGAAGTTTGCAACGCTGGTTGTGACTATATCGATGTTGGCATGGAACCCCTTTCTTGGGGCACTGGACATGCAGATTTGCTAACAGTTCAAGCCATGCTAAAAGATTCTGGATATAAAGTACCAGAAATTAACATGGAAGCATACATGAAAGTTCGTGCCTTAATCCAGGAATTTATGGATGATTTCCTAGGCTTATATATCAGTCCTAGAAATCGTTTGATGAATTCTTTGCTTATCGGCCCAGGACTTCCTGGAGGTATGATGGGTAGTTTAATGTCAGATCTAGAAAAAAATCTAGCAACGATCAATAAGAATAAGGCCAAAAACAACCAACCACTCATGATACAAGATCAGCTATTAATCAAACTATTTGATGAAGTTGCATATGTATGGCCTCGTGTTGGTTATCCTCCATTAGTTACGCCGTTTAGCCAATATGTAAAGAATTTGGCATTGATGAATATCATGCAAATGGAAAAAGGCAAAGCACGCTGGAGCATGATCGCTGATGACATTTGGGATATGATCTTAGGAAAAGCCGGACGTCTTCCTGGTCCGTTAGCTCCTGAAATCATAGAGAAAGCAAAAGCTGAAGGACGAGAATTTTTTGAAGGCAATCCTCAAGACAACTATCCTGACGCACTAGACAAATATCGCAAGCTAATGAACGAGAAGCAATGGGAAGTTGGCGAGGACGAAGAAGAGCTCTTTGAATATGCAATGCATCCAGCTCAATACGAAGCTTATCGTTCAGGCAAAGCAAAAGTTGAATTTAAAGTCGATGTCGCTAAACGTAAAGCTGAAAAAAACAATATAAATAAACCTGCAACAACGGCAGCACCTACAACTACTCCTCCAACATTAGCCATGCCAGCTACACCACAAGTTATGACTGTGAATGTAAACGGACAAGCATACCATGTTACTGTAGCTTTCGGGGACAACAACACAACAACTTCAGAAGTAAAGCCCACTGAAACAGCGACAACTACACCTGCTCCCACAACAGGCAAAGAGGTCCTTTCTCCTCTAGAAGGTAAATTTTTCTTAGTGAAAAATGCTTCCGAGACACCTGTAAAAGTTGGAGATGAAGTAAAAGAGGGCGATGTTCTTTGCTACGTGGAAGCCATGAAGACATACAACGCTGTACGTGCCGAATTTGGAGGAAAAATTACAGCAATCTGTCTCTCTTCTGGTGATGCGGTATCCGAGGATGATGTTTTAATGACTATTCAATAATAATGAACGAAATATTTCAAAATTTATATGAGATGACCGCATTCAGCAATATCATTGCTGAACCGCAATTCTTAATCATGTACGCTATAGCGTTCATATTGCTATATCTTGGCATCAAGAAGCAATATGAACCACTATTGCTTGTGCCTATTGCATTCGGAGTATTGCTCGCCAATTTTCCCGGAGGGGATATGGGAGTAATCCAAGCTGACGAAAATGGTATGATAAATGTACACGGCGTGATGAAAAATATCTGGGATATGCCTCTACATGACATCGCACATGAGCTTGGCTTGATGAATTTCATTTATTACATGCTGATAAAAACAGGCTTTTTACCTCCTATTATCTTTATGGGTGTTGGTGCTTTAACTGATTTCGGCCCAATGCTACGCAACTTGCGCCTTTCTATTTTTGGAGCAGCTGCTCAATTAGGCATTTTTACCGTGTTATTAGTTGCTATTCTTATGGGATTTACACCCAAAGAAGCAGCCTCTTTAGGCATCATTGGTGGAGCTGATGGTCCAACCGCTATTTTTACAACAATAAAACTAGCGCCCCACTTACTGGGTCCAATTGCCATTGCTGCTTATTCATACATGGCTTTAGTTCCTGTTATTATTCCGTTGGTAGTTAAACTCCTTTGTACAAAAAAGGAATTAAGTATCAATATGAAAGAACAAGAAAAAAAATATCCATCAAAGACAGTGATCAAGAACTTGACAGTTTTGAAAATTATCTTTCCTATAGTTGTAACAACCGTCGTAGCACTGTTTGTTCCTAGCGCTGTTCCTTTGATTGGTATGCTCATGTTCGGTAATCTAGTAAAAGAAATTGGGACAAACACATCTCGTCTATTCGACGCTGCTTCTAACAGCATCATGAATGCGGCAACAATCTTCTTGGGATTATCAGTTGGTGCAACCATGACAACGGAAGCATTCCTTAACTTAACAACGATAGGCATTGTTATCGGAGGTTTTTTAGCATTTGCTTTATCTATCGCCGGTGGTATCTTCTTTGTAAAGATATTCAACCTCTTCACAAAGAAAAAAATCAATCCATTAATTGGCGCCACTGGATTAAGTGCAGTACCAATGGCCTCCCGTGTCGCTAACGAGATAGCACTAAAATATGACCCGAAGAATCACGTTCTACAATATTGCATGGCTAGCAATATCTCTGGAGTCATTGGATCGGCTGTCGCCGCTGGCGTACTAATCTCATTTTTGGGCTAACACATTATTAATGCGAAATCGCTAATTATAGGAGCAAGAACGCCTTTCAATTGTCTATATGAAGATATATTGAAAGGCGTTCTTTTTTCACATATGCCACCCTACTTAAGCATTATTTCAAACCACTATTCTTTCATAAACAGCTCAATCATACTTCAAGACACTATTTATAAACACATTACCTCTTTAGATAAATTATTGCTTCGATATGGTGTATTTCCAAAAATAAATAGTTTAATTTGTGACTGATATAGGAATGTTTTTATCCTTTTCTAAAAGCGATTATATATGAAGGACACTCTTGAAAACAATTTACCTGAAGAAGCTAGTAAATTGGAAGAAATGAACAAACCGGTTGAAACGCCGGAAATGGATGCTACCGCTAACGCAGAAGCAGACGAAACTGCGGAAGCTAAAGCCGCTATTGCCGCAGGCAAATTAACAAAAGAAGAAATTCTAACAAAGCTTACCGACCTTGTAGAGAATTCTGTAGAGACCTCACGCACTGAGATCGAAGCTCTAAAACAAGCTTATTATAAAATCCGTAGGAATGATCTAGATGAACTTAAGAAAAAGTTTATTGCTGATGGCGGAGAAGAAAAGGATTTTACAGCGCCTGTTGATGAGATCGAAAACAAGATCAAAGATTTACTTTCTACCTATAAAGAAAAAAAAGCCGCTATTCTAGCAGAAGAAGAACGCATTAAAGCCGCTAACTATGCTTTGAAATTACAATTGATTGAACAATTGAAAGCATTATGCGAAAGTCAAGATGATTTCAATAAACTATATAATACTTTCAAAGAAATTCAACAACGCTGGAAAGAAATAAAAGAGGTTCCACAAGAACATGTAAATGATTTGTGGAGAGAATATCAAATCTATACTGAAAAATTCTACGATATCATTAAAATCAATAATCAATTCCGTGATTATGACTTCAAAAAGAACTTGGAACTAAAAACGGCATTATGTGAGACAGTAGAAAAACTAGGCACAGAGTCTGATGTAATATCAGCTTTCCATCAGCTACAAAAACTCCATCAACAATGGCGCGAAATTGGTCCAGTCGCCAAAGAATTACGTGAAGATTTATGGAGTCGCTTTAAAGCAGCTTCTACTATAATAAATAAACGCCACCAAGAACACTTTGAGCAACTAAAAGCAAAAGAGCAAGAAAATCTTGAGGCTAAAACCGCTATCTGCGAACAAATAGAAAAAATAGATTTCTCTTCTTTAAAATCTTTCAAAGACTGGGAAGATAAAAATAAAGACATAATCAAATTACAAGAGAAATGGAAAACGATTGGATTTGCTCCCAAAAAATATAATGTAAAAATATTCGAGCGTTTCCGCACTGCCTGTGATATCTATTTCGAAAAAAAGAGCGAGTTCTACAAAGCCATCAAAACCGAAATGGAAAAGAACTTAGAGGCAAAACGCTCCTTATGCGAAAAAGCAGAAACTTTAAAAGATAGCACTAATTGGAAAGAAACGACAGATAAATTAATCGCTTTACAAAAAGAATGGAAAACGATCGGTCCTGTAGCTCGCAAACACTCTGATTCTGTTTGGAGACGCTTCATCGCCGCTTGTGACTATTTCTTTGAGCAAAAAAGTAAAAACATTGTTTCTCAAAAGGGCATAGAACATGCAAATCTCACCGCTAAAAAAGACTTGATTGACAAAATCAAGAACTTAGATGCAAACCTTGACCACAATGAAGCGGTTACAACTTTAAAAAGTTTCATGAACGAATGGAACAAAATTGGATTTGTTCCATTCAAAGAAAAAGATAAAATATACAAAGAATACCATGAAGCTATCGACCAACAATTTGATCGTTTAAAAGTGGATCAAAACGAACGTAAGATGCAATCTTTCCGCAATAATTTAAATGAATTGGGTAATGGCGAAAAAGGCAAAGGGCGTCTATTTAGCGAACGAGATAAATTAATGCGTACTTACGACCGTATGAAAAATGAACTACAAACATATGAAAATAATATCGGCTTCTTAAGTATTGCTTCTAAAGGTGGAGATGGCTTATTGAAAGAAATGGAGCGTAAGATCGAAAAACTTAAAGAAGATATGGAGCTTACGATCAAGAAAATTAATGCTATTGACGAAAATTTGGACTAATATTTTAATCTTATAAGAAGAGGATGTGTCAGTATAGATACTAACACATCCTCTTCTATTTTACTATGCATCTCCTATATTTTTTCAATCCAGGACACGAAACTGCCGTATTATTGGGCACAACAAATTACACAGCACCGACTAACGTTCGTAAAATGCAACATGACTTGCAGTTTCTTCCTGCTTGGTATGCAAACAAGGACGATTTGGTATGGGTAGATAACATAACAGATTCCCTAAAAAACCTTGACTTTTTGCCACAAGATGTTCAACCAACAGCGATTCCTGTTTCACTAAAGTCCTTAAAACAGTATGGTACAACAGACAAAATACTAGCAGCCCCATGGGGGCTCTCCCCACATGTATTGAAACTTTTCGAACGATTAAAGCAAGATGCCAAACTAGAGCAGCTACAAGTTCCAATATGGAACGAATTATTCTTCCAACTAACAGGACGACAATCTGCAGCAGAATGTTTACAACACATACATCATGAGATCAATGACTTACCAACACCTGAGGCTCCACACTTTTGCTCTAACATCAAGGAACTAACTGATTTCATGGCAACACACAAACCGCCATTTGTACTGAAAACGCCCTACTCTTCTTCTGGACGAGGATTACTTTGGGTAGAAAATCACTTATTAGATATTAAAACAAAAAAATGGATTGAAGGGGCTATTAATAAGCAAAAAAGTATTAGTATCGAACAAGGATTAAAGAATAGACAAGATTTCGCAATGGAATTTTATTCGGATGGAAAAGGAAATATTTTATTCGAAGGACTTTCTATATTCAACACTGAAAAACGGGGAGCCTATAGCGGAAATATTTTAGAAAGTCAAGAATCCATGAGAAAAAGACTCACAAAACTCATAAATGAACAAGCTTTATCGGCCACACAAGAAGCCGTCACAAAAGCCTTAAAGAAAATATATAGTCACGTATACAAAGGATATATCGGCGTAGATATGCTATTATACGAACAAGCAGACCATACGCTGGCCATACACCCCTGTGTGGAAATTAATATGAGATACACTATGGGAATGGTAGCTCTTAAACTTTATCAACGTTACATTGATCCAAAAAGTACAGGCTACTATGTTATCTCGTTCAATAAAGACAAAGGCGATGCTCTAAAAATGCATGAAAAACAAACATTAAACGAACCACTATTGATACACAATGGCAAAATCAAACAAGGCTATCTATCGCTTTGCCCCATTAATAACGAAACTCATTATCGAGCTTACCTATCGATTAAGCAAAATAAATAAGCATACAAAAAATAAATAACTACATTTGTAATATTCATAAACCATTGTAAACTCATAAATAAATTATTATCATGAAAAAATTCTCATTGATGACATTATTCATGCTTCTAAACATGATTGTTTTCGCTCAAGAAGCACTGAGGAGTGGGCAGGACATTATCTCTCCAGAAATACATCCAAACAACACTGTTACTTTTCGATTCTTAGCACCAAAAGCTATAAAAGTGCGAATTACAGGAGACTTCCTTCCTTCTCAAAAAATTGAAACTCCAAGAGGTTGTTTTGAAACAGCTGGAATAGCAGATTTAAAAGAAGGTAAAAATGGTATTTGGGAATACACTACACCAAAACCACTTCCTTCTGAACTATACAGCTACTCCTTTATTGTAGATAATTTAAAAACAACAGACCCCAATAATGTCTATCTCAATCGTGACGTAGCGACTATAGCCAATATCTTTATCATAAAAGGAGGACAAGGCGATCTTTATTGTGTGAACGAAGTTCCACACGGAACAGTTGCAAGACGCTGGTACAAAAGCCCTACCTTAAACAAAACAAGACGTATCACAATCTATACGCCTGCAGGCTATGAAAAAAATAATAAAAAATATCCCGTCTTCTATCTATTACACGGCATGGGTGGAGATGAAGAAGCTTGGATCTCCCTAGGACGTGCAGCTCAAATTATGGACAATTTGATTGCACAAAAGAAAGCTAAACCTATGATTGTTGTTATGGCGAATGGCAATGCAGACCAAGAAGCCGCTCCTGGCGAATCAGCACAAGGTATGATCAAACCTAATATAAAATTACCAAAGACAATGGAAGGCAGCATGGAATCAAGCTTTCCCGATATCATCAAGTTTGTTGAAAACAATTATAGGACTGATAAACAAAAAGGCGCAAGAGCTATCGCTGGCCTTTCTATGGGAGGATTCCATTCACTTCACATTTCTAAACAATATCCTGATCTTTTCGATTACGTAGGGCTTTTTTCTGCAGCCATCAATCCTTGGAAAGAAGTAACATCTCCAATCTATCAAAACATGGACCAGAAATTAAAGACCCAATTTAAAAAGCATCCAAAACTGTATTGGATCGCTATTGGGAAAACAGATTTTCTATATAAAGACAATGAAGATTATCGAGCTAAGCTCGACCAAAATGGTTATCCTTATAAATATTTCGAAAGCGAAGGAGGACATATATGGAGAAATTGGCGTATTTATCTCACCAAATTCGCCCCTATGTTATTTCAATAAAAAACTATAAGGTATACCTTATTTCAACAAAAGCGATACAAAGAGACCCTACGACATAAGAATCCGTTTATTTTTACAACAATAAAAAAGCCGTAACGTCAACAGACGTACGGCTAAATCTATTTTTATTTATAAAAAACGATCAACGGTTACGTTTAATCAAATTCATGAACTCTTCACGAGTTTTTGCTTGCTCAAAAAAACCGGTAAAATCGGAAGTCGTAGTTAGAGAATTTTGTTTCTCCACTCCTCGCATTTGCATACACATATGTTGAGCCTCTATAACAACCATAACACCTAGAGGATTCAAAGTTTTTTGTATGCACTCCTTTATCTGCAAAGTCATACGCTCCTGTATCTGAAGTCTACGAGCAAAAATGTCTACAACTCGGGGAATTTTGCTCAATCCAGTAATATATTTATTTGGGATATAGGCCACATGAGCCTTACCAAAGAACGGCAACATATGATGCTCGCAAAGAGAAAAAAAATCGATATCTTTTACAATTACCATCTGCTTATAATCCTCTTCCTTAAACATTGCGGAACGGAGAACTGCCTCTGGATCCTCATGATATCCCTTAGTTAAAAACTGCATGGCCTTAGCCACACGTTCTGGTGTTTTAAGCAAGCCCTCACGCTCGGGATTCTCGCCTAGCAAACCTAACACTTCTTTATAATGGCTAGCCAATGCCTCGCGATTGCGTAGAGCAGTCTCTTCGTTTACTTCTGACATCATTACTTAATTTAGGGGAATTTTAATCTCTTCACGTACAATATACATTTCTTTTCCAAAAGCAGGGAAAGCCTCCATTAAAAGCCTCATCATATGATAAGCTTCCTCATGTGAGCGAAAATCTCCCACACGCAGTTTCCAGAACGGTGCATCATAAGTTATATAAGTAGGAACTTCCGGAAAAAGTTCATGAATCTCTTTTTCTTTACGAAAAGCCTCATCTTTTGACACTCTCTGATTATTGCCGGAAAAGACTTGTGTACGATATCCTTGTACCTTCAAATAGGTAAGGCTGTCTGTGGTCTCAACATTTGCGCCCCTCATCCGCTCTCCAACCAAATTACGAATTGCAGGAGATTGATGTATTACAACAATACCTCTTCCTTGACCAAAACGCTGAAGTTCTTCAAAGATCGTTGAACGCCCTCCTGTCCTGTCTTGTGCGACCAAGATAGAAATACTAGCAATCACACAGGCGAATAGCAAAAAGATACAAGGTGTTTTGTGCATATTATTCCTTAATTTATTAAAAACAGAGGGGGACACAAGAAGCCCCCCTTATGATTTACTTTGTAATTAGAAAGCCTCAATAATCGGCATAAATTTCTCAACAGCTAAAGAAGCACCACCGATCAAACCTCCATCAACATTCGGCTTAGCGAACAATTCTTTTGCATTACCAGCGTTACAGCTACCACCATAAAGAATTGTACAATTTTCAGCAATCTCGTTACCATATTTAGCAGCTAAAGTTGCACGGATATGAGCGTGGATCTCCTCTGCTTGATCAGCTGTGGCAGTTTTACCAGTACCAATAGCCCATACCGGCTCGTAAGCCAAGATAATCTTACTGAAATCTTCAGCAGAAAGATCGAATAAAGATCCTTTAACCTGAGCATCTACAACATCAAAGTGTTTGCCAGCTTCTCTCTCAGCCAAAACCTCACCAATGCAAAAAATAGGAGTCAAACCGTTAGCCAAAGCCAACTCTACTTTATTCTTTAAAATTTCTGGAGTCTCATGATAATAAGCACGTCTTTCAGAATGACCTAGAATAACATATTTAGCGCCTGTTGAAGCTACCATAGCTGCAGAAACTTCACCTGTGAAAGCTCCTTTTTCCTTATCTGCACAATTTTCAGCCGCAACACCAATCTTATTTGTGTCAATAGCAGCCACTACACTTGCCAAGTGAGTGAACGGAGTACCAATAATCACATCACAATTAGGAGTTTTATCCTTTAATGCTTCATTCAAACCTTTTGCCAAAGCTAAACCTTCAGCAAGAGTCGTGTTCATTTTCCAGTTTCCTGCGACAATATTCTTTCTCATAACTTTATAAATTAAATATGTAACACATAAATTCTACTTGGATTCTTTCTTTTTACGCCGAAAGCGATTGCGTAAGAGGTCATATAACCAAACCAACGACAAAGGTACTGCAAAACTAAATAGGTTGGTTGTTAGTCGTGCGTCTTCTTTCGATTCATAATTTGTATTTCCCGCCAAACATTCGTCAACCACCGCCTTCAACTCCTCCTCTTTCGGTACATCATTATAGTGCCATTTCATTAAGATTGTACCTTTTCGCAATAGCAACAACCCTGGATTAGAGCGAACAATTGTCTTCAACAATACGTCATCTGCTTTCAAGAAAGAATACTCGGCACCTGTATTATCGCTCCATTCCGCAACCTCTTCATCCGAAGATCCTGTTATACAATAAAAACCAATACCATGCTCTAAAGCATAATCATATATGTTATTAATTTCATCTATTCTATCATCTTTTGCCTCAGCAAAACGAGGAGCAATCAACAAAAAGACAGGATTTGAATCATTAAGCAAACTATCCGTAATTTCATGATCTGTATTATCATAAATATGAAATGTAGATATTGGCGGTACATATCCTTGCTTTATTAACTCTGTTTTAGACTCTACAAAAGTCCATGTAGAATCATCGACTGGAGCATTCTCCAACCCAAACACCTTTTGCTTTCCTTCTTTCTCATAAATAAAAGAATAACGATACTCATCTTGTGGAGCTCCTTCTGGAACTGCCATCAACAATGGTATATTTACCCCTACTTTATAAGGACGAAAATCTATAATAGGCAAATGATAATAATTTCGATAAGCAAATCCTGTTACATAAACATAGGCCCACAAAGCAACGAACCAATAAACATGAAAACTATAACATTGTATCAAACGCTGATTATAAATAAACGTACAAATAGATGCCACTAAAAGGATAATATTCTTATAAAATGTTTGCCAATTTGTGATCACCAAGGCATCTCCAAAACATCCACAATCTGAAACGGGATTAAATAACGCTAAATACAATGTTAATGGAGTCGTCAAAGACATAAAAAGCAACACTAAGAATGTAACGTACCGACGATAAACGCCCAATAGCATACAAATACCCAACGTAAATTCTAATGCAGCTAAATTAAATGCAGCTAATACCGTAAAAGGCTGTAAAAAGCTCAAGTTAAAAGCTGTAAAATAATCACCTATTTTTATTGCACCACCCATTGGATCTATCGCTTTCACTACTCCAGAAAATATGAAAACGCAACCTAAAAGCAAACGACAAAATTCAGCGATACACCTTTTAACGGTTTCCTTATACTCCATAACTCCTAACCTTCACCAAACTCAAGCTTAATCAAGCCAAAAAGCGCATAATTAATCATATCCATATAATTCGCATCTACGCCTTCGGATACTAACGTTTTCCCACCATGGCTCTCAATCTGTTTGGTCCGATAAAGTTTCATTAGTATCAAATCTGTGTATGAACTAATACGCATGCCTCTCCAAGCTTCATCATAATCATGATTTTTAGCATACATCAACTCTTTCGTCTTTGTCATGTATGTATCATAAAGTTCCAAAGCCTTTTCTATAGAAATATCTGTTGTATCTGCAAAGCCTAATGCCAACTGTATTAAACCAATTACGCCATAATTAACAATAGCAACAAACTCTGGTCGAATACCTTCGTTCACCATGCAGACTCCTTTAATTTCTAAGCTACGAATACGATTAGCCTTAATAAAAATTTGGTCAGTAACCGACTGTGGACGCATTATTCTCCATGAAGGCCCATAATCTTTCAACTTCTTCTCAAATAGATCTCGACAAAGAGAGATCACTTTCTCGAATTGTTCTTTTGTATTTGGCATACTATCAATATTATGTCGCGAATATATGAAAAAAAAGCCGTATATCTTTGGAGACTTTTACCCTAAGAGTTTTTTCCTCAAAAAACGACATAAAAAAAGGCCTCTCTCTTCTCTCAGAGATAGCCTTTTACACTAGACATTATATAGATTAATTTGTTATATGACTCATTTTGTGACTGATTCTG
>CAUWMZ010000062.1:0-33523 GCA_963560035.1 uncultured Parabacteroides sp. | reverse complement strand
ATTTTATCATACGCGAAAATTTCGTCTCGATAATATCTACCTAATCCTTTTTTCAAAAAAATGTTTATCGACCAAGAGAATCTCTTACCTTTGCTCAAAACATACAATTTATGAAAACGACTTGGCATTTTTTATATCTCATCATTATTACCTTACTTTTCATCTCTTGTGACAAAGAGATAAAAGAAGAGACTTTAAAAACTCCAGCCCCTAAAACAATTCTTATATATATGCTTGGAGATAACTCACTAAATAAATTTGTTGACCAAAACATCAAATCCATAAAAGAGAACATACTACAATATGACATCAATGCCAGCAATTTATTAATTTATATCGACAAAATAAATGCAGCGCCTAAACTTATACAGTTAAAACCTGAAAACGAAAATATCAAAGAAATCCTTATCGACACCTATGACACGCAACAAAATTCAGCAACAGCAGAAACACTTCACGCAATTGTAGAAAAAATCCATAAAGATTTTCCCGCCGACAGCTATGGCCTTATCCTTTGGAGTCATGGATCCGCCTGGTTACCATCTAATTACAATAAAGTAAGATCTCGATCTTTTGGCGAAGATAAATTTGGAAATAGCATAGAAATAAATGATCTAGCATCAGCTTTATCCAAGTTCCATTTCGATTTCATACTTTTTGACGCATGCTATATGGCATCCACAGAAGTCGTTTATAGCTTGCGCAAAAACGCAGATTACATCATAGGGTCACCTACCGAAATTATGGGAGAAGGCTTTCCTTATCGTTACATCATGAACTATATGTTTCAAAAAAAAGCGGATGTAATAGCAATTGCTAATCAATTTTATGAATATTACAAAAACTCATATGGAAGCATTTCAGTCATTAAAACAGCCAATTTAGATAAATTAGCACTTTCTTGTCAAACAATATTACAGGACAAAACCAAAGATGATATTTTTACACTACCTGTTTATTCTATGCAAGTATTGGAATATCTAACGCCAAGTCCACATGCGCTATATGATTTCGACAATTACATATCTCATTTAGCCACAAAAGAGCAATACGGTATTTTCCATAAAGTTCTAGAAGAAGCTATTATTTACAAAGCCTCTACACCTCAAGCTTATTATGCTTTAATCGGCTCCGCAATTGAAATAAAAAAATTTTGTGGACTCTCCACATATATTCCCCAAGAGAACCTCCCCGAACTTAACGAATGGTATAAGACTCTTGAATGGTATAAAGATATTTATTTGAACCCAACCAGCCCTTTTGCTCATTCTATGGTTACCACTTCTCCTCGAAAATGATCAAATAGCAAGTAATAATGACAAAAAAAAGAATAAGAGATTATCTTCTATCGAGTTTTAGTTATAAAATATCTATCTTTGCATATCATTAAAAAACAAAGGGCACTATCATTTATTCGTAAACGCCCCTTTTATATGAAAAATAATATAACTATAAATTCAATATTCAAAATTAAATTAGTGCTCAAATGAAAGTAGCAATTGTTGGTGTAAGTGGAGCCGTAGGACAAGAATTTCTACGCGTGCTCGACCAGAGAAACTTCCCATTGGATGAACTTGTTTTATTTGGTTCATCTCGTAGTGCAGGACGTGTTTATACTTTCCGCGAAAAGCAATACACAGTCAAAGAACTAAAACACAATGACGATTTCAAGGGTATTGACATCGCTTTTGTATCTGCAGGAGCCGGCACTTCTAAAGAATTCGAAAAGACAATCACGAAATATGGAACAGTGATGATTGATAATTCCAGCGCATTCCGTATGGATCAAGACGTTCCTTTAGTTGTCCCTGAAGTAAATCCTGAGGACGCATTAGTTCGCCCACGTAATGTCATCGCAAACCCCAATTGTACAACGATCCAGATGGTTGTCGCTCTAAAAGCAATCGAAAATCTATCTCATATCAAACGAGTTCACGTATCTACTTACCAAGCAGCAAGTGGCGCTGGTGCTTCTGCTATGGCAGAGCTTGAGAAGCAATATGAACAGCTTATCAATGGAGAAAAACCGACTGTAGAAAAATTCGCTTTCCAATTAGCATACAATGTAATTCCTCATGTCGATGTATTCTTAGAAAATGGATACACAAAAGAGGAGATGAAGATGTATAATGAGACACGAAAAATTATGCACTCTGACATTGAGGTAAGCGCAACATGTGTACGCGTACCGGTAATGAGAGCGCACAGCGAATCTACTTGGATCGAGACAGAACGCCCCATTAGCGTAGAAGAAGCGAAGGACGCTTTTGCTAAAGCCGAAGGCATCGTATTGCAAGATGATCCTGCAAACAAGGTATATCCAATGCCGCTTTTTGTCGCAGATCACGACCCGGTATACGTCGGACGTATCCGTAAAGACATCAGCAATCCAAACGGTTTAACATTTTGGACAGTGAGCGACCAAATCAAGAAAGGTGCTGCGTTAAACGCTGTGCAAATCGCAGAATACTTATTAAAGGCAGGCAACGTTAAATAACAAAAATCTATATTTAGATCAAAAGGTGTGCTTTGATGAATTTTTCATTCAACAGCACACCTTCTGCTTTTAATACTTCCTCTTGAAAGAGTGATTAAAACATATAAATCAAAACTCCAAGCACACGATGATTCGTTATAGAGTGAGTATCATATATACGACCTCCATCCGACATATCGGTTTTCCCATACCATGCAGTTGAAGGAGAATACTCTACACCTAATTTCCAATGAGGAAGATTATATGACAATTGAACATTAGCTGTTAACAATTGATCTACATCCAGTCCTACGCCATACGTCTTTCCAACAATTGGATCATTCGCTCCTAAATTTTTCAAATAGCCCAAGAAAATGCCGGGTTTCCATTTCTTTCCATATACCACATTAATCCAAGAAGTTGAATATAAATAAGGTGAATAATCTTGTTCACCAGTATAAGGATCAATAGCCGTAACCCCATATCCCCCCAACATACTTGTTTGCGTCAAATTGGATGCCAAAAGAGTCTTTGCCATTATCACCCAATTCTCATCACGATATTTCACATGAGCCTCACCAGACACAGATGTCACACGCTCATTTACCTTATATATATTGCCATCCATTTCATTTTGTTTCCTTGGCACTAAAGAAAGTATCTCCATTCCTGCACCAACTTGCCAAGAAGGCTGTTTATAATCTACGCCTAAAAAAATTTCTGGTACACAGCTGTTTTTTATATATTCTTCACTTTTTCCATTGGGACCTGCTGACAAATATTGTAATTGCCACAAAACAGAACCTGTCAACTGCCATCCCTTATTCGTATAACGATAGCGAATCTGCGGACTACGATTAAATGGCTGGAATGGTGCGCCTGTTGACAAGTTCAACATCTGTGGAAAAACTTCTCCAAACAAAGGATGCCATGTCTGACCAACCAATACAGCAGACTTTCCCCAATCTAAATTAACGTATGCGTGACGAATACGAAGTACAGCCCAATTGCTTCCTGAACCTCGAAAATCAGTCTCCAGCTTTAAAGAAGTCTTCGCCGATCCAATATTAGGACCTTGTACATCTATTCCCAAACGAGAATAAAGAAGATAAAAACTCCCATTAGGTGATGCGTTTAAGTCTTTACCATTCGCATCTGGTTCTTCATCTTTTGGATATAAAAAGAACAAACCATCCACCGTTTCCGCATTCGCTCGGGAATTATAAAACAAATCCCCTCTTACCTGTCCATAAAATTTGTAAGAAAAATTTTTCTTTTGTCCTTGAGCGCATATCACTCCAAAGAAAAGCGCAAAAAGAAACCAATACCTTCTCATTTTCATTCTCTTCTATTTATCTTTTAATAACACGACCTCTTCCTTAAAAACTGTGCAAAGGTATAGTTTCTTACGCTAGTAGTCAAATGAAAAAAGGAGTGATACCTAATCACCCCTTTTCCCTGTGTGTCTATGAAAGTCTAAAAATTAAAGTATGTATTATGAGAAAATTTCATTATAGTTAGCGCTTGGGATCACCATATCTTGTACATTCAAGCTAAAGCTTTTTTTCTGCTTATTCCAAATGCCATAATGTGTCTTAATATCCCCATTTTGAATATCATATTGATATGTTATTTTATAAAATGGAGTCCATTCATCTTTCTCCTTGTCCCAACGAAAAGCTTTTTTCTCGGAAACTTTCCCGTCTTGATTATATTGGAACTCATATCTAACTTGCTTATCCAGCAAGCCATTCTCTTGCTGTAAGAATATTACTTTAGAAATAATCTTACCATTCTCCTCTTTCGTGTCATAAAGATAGTTCTTAGGAGCTGCTGCGCTTATGGATAAACTACAAATGAAAGTAAAAACAAACGCAAGAATACTTTTACCCAAAACTGATCTCTTCATATTTATTATTTATAAGGTTATTACTTTTTGTACCGCAAATTAAAAGACTTCTTTTATAACATCCAAATGTACAAGTGACATTTTGATACCAAAAACTCATTTTTAACACCTGTAACAGGATTGAATTTGCAGATTTTGAGCCAAAGCAAGCAATCTAAAAAAACAAATTGTAATATTATGAGTTTTTTAATTTATATTGATAATTCACGACAAGGGCGTTCTTTCAAAAATAAACTTTCAGCCCTCCTTTATTTATAAATTAAAACAAAGCCACTTTTATGACTTTTTGCACTACGCAAACACGGCAATTTAGCCCAATGCCTCACAAAATAAAAACAGAATAAATAAAAAAGACACAAGATTCTTCTTAATCAAAATAATCTATCAAATCACCCGAACAAATATGCCACCAAAAAATTAAAAACTATAACCTAAATTCAAATAAAAGCGAGGGCCATTCAGACGATTGCACAAACCTAAACTTGCGCTCATAGGACCAAACATACTATTATATGCATAACCAATGCTCCCGCCCCATATACTCTCCCCCTCAAATATGTGAAAGAAATTATCATTATGTATCGCATAATTACCCATAAGCGTAATGTAATGACGATCCGCTATGCGTTGACGTAAAGCCAAGCGAACTATCGCCATCGAATTATCCAACATTTCCACACGAGCTACACCAGCAAAAGGTAACTGTTGTGGCAAATAGCGTCCCTCAGTCTCCCCCCCTATCGCATTAAAAAAAGGATAAGCTATATCTTTGCCTATTAATATGCGTCCATCCACGGACGGTAATAAACTCAACCGATCTGTCAAAGATAAAACCGACAAAAAGCTCAATCGCAAAGCGGAGAAAAAAGTATGTCCTTTATATGTGACAAAATTATCTGTATAAATAGAGTAGTCGGCCAATAAAGAGACCCCTTTTCCTGGAAAATAACGATGATCTAATGTCTCTAAATGCGCTTTTACAAAATAACTAATGAAACCCTTTGGCTTCAAATCATGATAACGCTCCTCTCCGGTATATAAAAAAGAGTTATATTTAAAATGCTCATATCGAACCCCCAATTTCAACATAAAATTCAGCCAATTCATATCTGAATAGCCTAATTCTACAAAATGGTGCAAATAAGTCGTATTAACAATCTTTTTCCCTCTTGCGTAAATATCAAGATCATGATAAGTAAACATATACGACAAATTAAAATTTCTCAAAGGATTACGTTCTACCGCATAATCCAGGCGTCCTTGTGTCCGCTTACCTATACGCCCCGTAAATGAAAACTTTGATCGATAACGTGCCCTATTATCAAAATTCACGTTCAACAAAAGAGCCACAATATCTTCACTATTAAAATTAAGCCCCGCATTAATGGAATTATTAGACTTTTCTTGTACCGTAAGTATCAAGTCTCGTCTATTCTCTCCCACCAGCTTATAACTTACATTAGAATATAGATTAGTGCCGACCACTATAGACATCGCCTTCCGCAGCTCTCCCAATGTCAATGAACTATTCTCTCGTAAACCACTTATTTGAGAAAGCCATTTCTCATCTCGAGAATCAACACCTTCAAAAATCACACGTCCAACTCGAATCGTATCAGAATCTACCGGCAAATCAACAGCGACTCTCCGAGCGACCTCCTCTCTTGTTGAATCTCCATTCTCTTCTATCCGCCTTTTCAACGCGACAATTTCATTCCAATGTTTCCTTGCGGCCTGCTCCCCCCTATTAATTAAAGTATCTAAAGCCACTGCGTTAAAACTTGCCGAACTGTAAGGGCTCGTCTCCGGGCGCAACAACAAATCTGTCTGTTCTTTATTAGGACCATATTTCTCATACCCCTGTAATGCGACTATCTGTCCAATAATATCCCATGGCGTATTAATCTTTTCCAAACCTTTCAAATCACTCGTACCCAAATCTACTCCAATAATTATATCGGCACCCATCTCCTTCGCGACATCCACCGGATAATTATTCTTTATTCCACCATCCACCAACACCATACTATCTATCCTGACAGGGGCAAAAACAGCAGGTATAGCCATACTTGATCGCATCGCCAACGGAAGACTTCCCTTTCGAAACACATACTCTCGCCCAGCTACGACGTCCATAGCCACACATGCGAAAGGAGTTGGTAAAGCATTAAAATCCAATGAATCGTGATAACCTATCGTAATATCAGAAAAAAGATTTTGCAAATTCTGCCCACGGATCATACCTTGTATAGCGATCTCACGCTTACTACGTCCAAAAGGCAAAGAGAACACATAACGCTCAGAATTCTCTTTCTCAGGAAATGTAAGATTACTTCGCCTCACTCGATCGCTCAACAACAGGCCCCAATCTTGCGCTCTCACCAAACTATCTATTTGCCGCGCATCATAACCTACCGCATATAATCCTCCAACAATAGCACCCATACTCGTACCAGCTATATAATCAATCGGCACTCCAGCTTCTTCCAGCACTTTCAATACGCCGATATGCGCCACACCTTTGGCTCCACCACCACCCAAGACTAGCCCAACCTTTTTACGTTCCGCGAACGATGAAACAAAAAACAAGGTCAATAAGCACAACAAAAGGAACTTTCTCATCTAAAAATTCTTTGCGACAAATGTAAACGGAATCTATGAAAGCACAAAAAAACATTCCCACTCTGACAACAATAAAAAGGAGTATACCATGCATACGAAATTGAAGAAATATTTCTTTATATCGTTTGCGCAATATTTGTATTTAGCATACCTTTGCGAGATAATTACATAGTTAAGTAGCAATTTCTAAATACCATTAAATAACTTAAATTATTATCTTATGTGGTTACTTAATTCTTCTATTGGAAAGAAACTGATAATGAGTTTGTCAGGTCTCTTTCTTATTCTGTTCTTATTATTCCACCTGTCGATGAACGTGGCAGCTGTCTTCTCCGGAGAAGCATACAACACGGTTTGCGCGCTGTTGGGATCAAACTGGTATGCCGTAGTAGGTACTCTAGTACTTGCGGCTGGCGTAGTGATTCACTTCGTTTATGCGATCATCCTAACCCTGCAAAACCGCAAGGCAAGAGGGAACGACCGTTATGCGATCAACAGCCGTCCGAAAGGAGTGGAATGGGCTTCTCAAAACATGCTAGCTCTAGGAGTGATCGTTATCCTATTCATGCTGCTTCACTTCAGCCAATTCTGGTATAAGATGATGTTCGCGGAGCTTGCAGGTATTCACGGCGATATCCATCCGCAAGACGGAGCTGCATTCATCAACTTCTATTTCCAAGGAAACATCGTTAATACGGTTCTTTACTTGGTATGGTATGCAGCTTTATGGTTCCACTTGACTCACGGATTCTGGAGCGCAATCCAGACAATCGGCTGGAACAACACCATTTGGATCAACCGTTGGGAGTGCATCTCAAAAATCGTAGCTACACTTATCTGCGGTATCTTTGCGATTATCACAATCGTCTTCTTCTTAAATGGAGTAGGTGCTTGATCTCAAGCTATCGGTTTTATTATTAAGAACTTTTGAAATCAAATCATTATGTCTGAAATAAATTCAAAAATACCTCAAGGCCCCTTGGCCGAGAAGTGGACCAACTATAAGAATCACCAGAAATTGGTGAACCCAGCAAACAAACGTCGTTTGGACATTATCGTTGTCGGTACTGGACTAGCAGGAGCTTCTGCCGCTGCTTCTTTAGCAGAGATGGGATTCAATGTATTGAACTTCTGTATCCAAGACTCACCTCGTCGTGCACACTCTATCGCCGCTCAAGGTGGTATTAACGCCGCTAAAAACTATCAAAATGATGGTGACTCTGTCTATCGTCTATTCTACGATACGATCAAAGGTGGTGACTACCGTGCAAGAGAAGCAAACGTATATCGTTTAGCAGAAGTATCAAATTCAATCATAGACCAATGCGTAGCTCAAGGTGTTCCTTTCGCTCGTGAATATGGTGGCTTACTTGACAACCGTTCATTCGGTGGCGCTCAGGTTTCACGTACGTTCTATGCCCGCGGCCAGACGGGTCAGCAGCTTCTATTAGGCGCTTACTCCGCATTAAGCCGTCAAATCGGATTAGGTAAAGTTAAGATGTACACTCGCCATGAGATGCTTGATGTCGTTAAGATCGACGGACGCGCTCGCGGTATCATCGCACGTAACTTAATCACAGGAAAGATTGAACGTTACTCTGCTCATGCGGTAGTTGTCGCTACAGGTGGTTATGTAAATACATTCTTCTTGTCTACAAACGCAATGGCATCTAACGGTTCTGCCGCATGGCAATGCTACAAGAAGGGCGCTTACTTCGCTAACCCTTGTATGGTGCAGATTCACCCGACTTGTATCCCTGTCAAAGGTGACTTCCAATCTAAATTGACTTTGATGTCTGAGTCTTTGCGTAATGATGGTCGTATTTGGGTACCGAAAAAATTAGAAGACGCTAAAGCTCTACAAGCAGGCACAAAGAAAGGTAAAGATATTCCTGAAGAAGACCGTGACTACTACTTGGAGCGTCGTTATCCTGCTTTTGGAAACTTGGTTCCTCGTGACGTTGCGTCTCGTGCGGCTAAAGAGCGTTGCGATGCCGGATTTGGTGTAAACGCTACTGGTTTAGCAGTATTCTTGGACTTCGATGACGCTATCAAGCGCCTAGGTAAAGAGGTCGTTAAGCAGAAATACGGCAACTTGTTTGATATGTATGAGGAGATCACCAACGATAACCCATACGAAACTCCGATGATGATCTATCCGGCATTACACTACTCAATGGGTGGTCTATGGGTTGATTATGAATTGATGACTTCTGTTCCGGGCTTGTTCGCTATCGGTGAGGCTAACTTCTCTGACCACGGCGCAAACCGTCTAGGAGCTTCCGCATTGATGCAAGGATTAGCTGATGGATATTTCGTATTGCCATACACAATCCAAAATTATCTGTCTGACCAAATTCAAGTACCGCGTTTCAGCACAGATCTGCCTGAGTTCGTTGAGGCAGAGAAAGCTATCAAGGCTCGTATTGAGAAATTGATGAACGTGAAGGGAAAAGAGACTGTAGACTCTATCCACCGCAAGCTAGGTCATATCATGTGGGAACATGTTGGTATGGCTCGCGACGCACAAGGATTGCAAGAAGCTATCCAAATGTTGAAAGAGCTTAAAAAAGAATTTTGGACAAACGTATTCATTCCTGGAAACTCAGAGGACTTGAACACAGAACTTGAGAAGGCATTGCGTTTGGCTGACTTCATCGAGATCGGTACATTAATGGCTCACGATGCCCTTGATCGTGCTGAATCTTGTGGAGGACACTTCCGTACTGAACACCAGACAGAGGAAGGTGAGGCTCTACGTCACGACGATAAGTTCATGTATGTATCTTGCTGGAAATATCAAGGCGAGGACAACGACCCTGTTATGTTGAAAGAGGATTTGAACTACGAGTTTGTCGTTCCTCAAACACGTAACTACAAGAAGTAATAATCATCAATCACAAAAACTAGAATCATGGATAAAGATATAAATGTCACACTGAAAGTTTGGCGTCAGAGAGGTCCGAAAGAAAAAGGAAAATTCGAGACTTACCAAATGAAGAACATCAACCAGAGCGTGTCCTTCCTTGAAATGTTGGACATCTTGAACGAGCAGTTGGTTAACGAAGGAAAAGATCCTATCGTATTTGATCATGACTGCCGTGAAGGTATCTGCGGTATGTGTTCTCTATATGTAAACGGACATCCACACGGTCCCGCTACTGGAGCGACAACTTGCCAGTTATATATGCGTCGTTTCCACGATGGCGAAACAATTACTATTGAGCCGTGGCGTTCTGCAGGTTTCCCTGTAATCCGCGACTTAATGGTTGATCGTAGCGCATACGACAAAATCATGCAAGCTGGTGGATTCGTCTCTGTCAATACAGGTGGTGTTCCTGACGCTAACTCTATCGCTATCTCTAAGAAAAACGCAGACTTAGCGATGGATGCCGCAGCTTGTATCGGTTGTGGTGCTTGCGCCGCAGCTTGTAAAAACGGTTCTGCTATGTTGTTCGTTTCCGCTAAAGTTAGTCAGTTAGCATTACTTCCTCAAGGTAAAGTAGAGGCTGCTCGTCGCGCTAAAGCGATGGTAGCTAAAATGGACGAACTAGGATTCGGTAACTGTACGAATACCCGCGCATGTGAGATGGAGTGTCCGAAGAACATCTCTGTCAGCAACATCGCTCGCTTAAATCGTGAGTTTATCAGCGCCAAGCTGCATGACTAATATTTGATTAAGCATATCATGGGAAAAAGCGTCATCCTCGAAAGGGGATGGCGCTTTCTTTTATTATACATATCACCTCTTCTTTTATATTTAGATTTATTATATGTCGTAAAACATAGTTTAAGAATATAGCTATTGACAATTATCGCAAAAGTCGTACATTTGCATCGTGGTTTTTTCATAATAGTATTAGATTTAAGGTTAACAAAGTTTGGTTAGGGGTTGTCGGGAGACAGCCTTTAATTGTTTTATAGGGTCGGGTATTTTCCGACCTTTCTTTTTTATCCTCTACCCAAGCATATATTTGCGCTCTTACTGCCTTTCTAGGCCTTTTTCAAAAAACATATATATTTATATCCATTAAACCCTATATGCGCTCAATGCACCTTAAAAAAGCATTCTCCATCTATTCTTGACAATACTACCACCTAACAAAAAAAACAATATGCCATAAGCAAGTGTATACTTTATCTGATTCTTCTAATTTAGTATTTATTTTATGTCATAAAACATAGTTTAAGAATATGGCTATTGACAATTATCGCAAAAGTCGTACATTTGCATCGTGGTTTTTTCATAATAGTATTAGATTTAAGGTTAACAAAGTTTGGTTAGGGGTTGTCGGGAGACAGCCTTTAATTATTTTATAGGGTCGGGATTCCGACCTTTCTTTTTTTAGATTCTCCACAAATATATTCAATCTTATTTTCTCTTAATTTCATAATTCGAAATATATTACTGTATTACAGATAATTAATCCAAATATAAAAGAACAGAAAAATGACATTTAAGTGAATAACTATTCACTACCCCTAGTGATTAACTATTCACTAGGGGTAGTGATTAACTAAGCTAACGACAAGTGATTAGTTATTCACTTAAGAAGGCCTTTACAGAGCCTATTTTTCCCGCTTTTTAAACAAGGAAAAAACTATCTTTTATGCTAAAATTTTTACATAAAATGAATATGCCACCACAATCAACGCATTCTATTAGCATTTATTTCATGTCGTAAAACATAGTTTAAGAATATAGCCATTGACAATTATCGCAAAAGCCGTACATTTGCATCGTGATTTTTTCATAATAGTATTAGATTTAAGGTTAACAAAGTTTGGTTAGGGGTTGTCGGGAGACAGCCTTTAATTATTTTATAGGGTCGGGATTCCGACCTTTTCTTTTTTATACCCACCACTTAACTATTAAAAAAAGCAAATAAAGTCATTTAATGCATTATTTCCCTGCAAGCGTTATTCTCTATTATTTACACCACGCCAAGGCGTATAAACAAAAAAAACGGCCATCCCTTGAAGAGATGACCGTTCTATAATATGAATAAATATTATTGCTCTACAACTTCAACAACTTCCAAATCGAAAATCAATGTTGTATAAGGTTTGATAATAACATTTGCCCCACTTTTACCGGCAGGACCATACCCCATCTGCTGTGGAATCCAAATCTCCCAACGATCGCCAGGGTGCATATACTGTAAAGCAGTGGTAAAGCCATCAATATTTTCAGAGACACTAAAGATTGCAGGAGCACCCGCCTCAAAAGAATGATCATCAAAGACCGTTCCATCAATAAAAGAGCCCTTATAAAAAACTTTTACCTTACTCGTAAAATAGATAGGCTCCTTGCTTTCTCCCTTCTTCAGTACCTTATAAAGAATGAAACCTGCATTACTTTGCGATTCTAATTTCTCAAAGCCCGGCACTTGAATCTGTGCCTGGAACGCCTCCTCATTCTTCGCCTTCCACACCTCGTCTACCTCTAGCGCCTCATTATCGTCGTCGCCACATGCGGCCAGCGCCAAAAGGCACAAGAACATCCACGCGATATGTAAATACTTCTTCATATGATTACCCGATTACCTTTTTCAACAAATTCTTCATACTCACCTTTTCAGAGATGATATCGTGAAGTTTGTCTATGCTCACACGCTCTTGCTCCATCGTATCACGGAAACGAATAGTCACACAATTGTCTTTCAATGTATCATGATCTACCGTAATACAATAAGGAGTACCTATCGCATCTTGACGGCGATAACGTTTTCCGATAGAATCTTTTTCATCATATTGACAACGGAAATCAAAACGTAGCATATTGACAATCTCCTCAGCCTTCTCAGGCAGACCATCTTTCTTTACCAAAGGTAATACGGCCAACTTGATCGGCGCCAAAGCTGCTGGCAACTTCAATACGACACGACTCTCGCCATTCGGCAATGTCTCCTCGCAATAAGATCCAGCCATAACGCTCAAGAACATACGATCTACACCGATAGATGTCTCGATCACATACGGAGTATAACTTTGATTCAACTCCGGATCAAAATACTGGATCTTCTTACCAGAGAATTTCTCATGCTGACTCAAATCAAAGTTTGTACGACTGTGAATACCTTCCACCTCCTTAAATCCAAACGGCATCTCATACTCAATATCCGTTGCGGCATTTGCGTAATGAGCCAACTTTTCATGATCATGATAACGATATTTCTCGTCTCCTAGTCCTAATGCCAAGTGCCATTTCAAACGAGTAGATTTCCATTTCTTGAACCACTCCATCTCTTCACCCGGACGAACGAAGAACTGCATCTCCATCTGCTCAAATTCACGCATACGGAAAATAAACTGACGGGCTACAATCTCATTACGGAATGCCTTTCCGATTTGCGCGATACCGAAAGGAATCTTCATACGGCCAGTCTTCTGCACGTTCAAGAAGTTCACGAAAATACCCTGCGCTGTCTCTGGACGAAGATATACTTTCATTGAACCGTCAGCAGTAGAACCCATTTCCGTAGAGAACATCAAATTGAACTGACGGACCTCTGTCCAGTTACGTGTACCTGATATAGGACAAACAATCTCACAATCAAGAATAAGCTGACGAAGAGCCACGAAATCAGAATCATTCATCGCCTTCTTATAACGCTCATGCACTTCATTCCATTTTGCCTGATGTTCCAAAACACGCGGATTCGTCTCGCGGAATTTAGCCTCATCAAAAGCATCGCCGAACTTCTTAGCGGCTTTCGCTACCTCCTTATTAATCTTTTCCTCGATTTTACCTAAATAATCCTCGATCAAAACATCTGCACGATAGCGTTTCTTCGAATCTTTATTATCGATCAATGGATCGTTGAAAGCGTCAACATGGCCAGATGCTTTCCAAATTGTAGGATGCATGAAAATAGCGGAATCAATGCCCACTACATTCTCGTGAAGCAATGTCATGCTATCCCACCAATATTTTTTTATGTTATTTTTTAACTCGACACCGTACTGACCATAATCATAGACCGCACCAAGTCCATCATAGATCTCGGATGAAGGGAATACGAATCCATATTCCTTACAGTGTGAAACTAATTTCTTAAAAACATCTTCTTGTGCCATAATATACTAATTTGCTATTATCTATATCACTTTTGATTGAAGTTGCAAAGTAAATGAATTTTTCTCACATCATCCCGTTTCTCACAAAGTTTGTATATTTACCACCTAATTCTTTAAGACACGGATCACCGTGTTTTTTTACTGACAGTCTAATATAAATCGTATGAATACCATGAGACCAGAAGAAATCTCCCGACGCTCGTTTCTAAAACGCACACTTGCCTTCTCGGCGTTATCCGCCACCCATTCTTTTTGGATGCCCACACAAAGTTTTGCCAAAAATCCAGGTAAGCATATTTCCGCAAACGACCGTGTACGAATCGCTTTTATCGGCATTGGCCAACGCGGTGGCGAAATAGCCAAGGAACTATACAAGACAGGATTATGCGATGTCGTCGCTCTTTGTGACGTAGATATGGGCGCTCCACACACTCAAGAATTAATTAATCTATTTCCAAAAGTTCCACGCTTCCAAGACTTTCGCACTATGTTCGATCAAATGGCAGATAAGATAGACGCTGTCACTGTTGGCGTTCCCGATCATGCGCATTTCCCCATCGCGATAGAAGCAATGACACATAAAAAGCACGTATATGTAGAGAAACCATTAGCAAGAACATTCGAAGAGGTGGAAATATTGATGCGAACAGCCAAAAAATATGGCGTAGTGACACAAATGGGCAACCAAGGGCATTCCGAAGCAAACTATTTTCAGTTTAAAACATGGAAAGAGGCCGGCATCATTAAAGATGTCACAGCTATCACGGCACATATGAACAATTCTCGACGCTGGCATGGATGGAACCCGCACATAAAACATATGCCCATGGGAGAACCTACACCTGCCACGATGAACTGGGACACATGGATAGGCGTAGCGCCCTATCACGATTACAATCACGATTATCATCTGGGACAATGGCGCTGCTGGTATGATTATGGAATGGGGGCTCTTGGCGACTGGGGAGCGCATATCCTCGATACCGCACATGAGTTTCTTGAATTAGGGCTACCTTCCGAGATCAATCCTCTTTATCTCAAAGACCACAACCCTTTTTTCTACCCTATGTCCTCTACAATCCTTTTCAAATTCCCCGCACGTGGGGAAATGCCACCTGTAGACATTACTTGGTATGATGGATTAGACAATATCCCCCCTGTACCCGAAGGCTATGGAGCCTCTGAACTAGATCCCAATATTCCTCTTGTGGCAGGAGGGAAAATACAACCTGCCAAGCTCAATCCAGGAAAAGAAATATACTCTACAGAATTAACATTTAAAGGAGGTTCACACGGAAGCACTCTTTCAATCATTCCTAATGAGAAAGCGAAAGAAATAGCTCCACGATTACCAGAAGTGCCACGTAGCACGTCTAACCACTTCGGAAATTTTCTATTAGCTTGCATGGGAAGAGAAAAAACACGCTCACCGTTCGAGATTTCAGGTCCGTTAAGTCAAGTATTCTGCCTCGGTGTCTTAAGTCAGCGCCTCAACCGCAAATTGGTATTCGACCGTAACACAAAACAGATCACGAACGATTCAGAAGCGAATGCGATGTTGCAATGCGAACCACGTAAAGGATGGGAAGAATATTATCGTATATAATAGCTATTTTTCTCTTATAACCCTCTAAAGAAGTGGGGCATTGCCTTAAATATCCGCAATGCCCCACTTCTCTAATTTCTATATCATAAATGATTTACTATTTAGCGGACAAGAACTTCATCTCACATTCATGTAGCAATCTAACGGGACTTTCAAATTATAAGAGTCTTTATAATAAACCTCCGCAGCGCCAATTTTCAACTTCGCCCTGATTTTTACAGGAAGATGGTTCGCATCATCTCCAATCCAAACCTCTGCCGCTTCTTTAGCCTGCTCAAAAGCCTCATCATAAATATCGATAAAAAAATGACGAGTCCTAAACTTCACCTTCTTACGTTCAACAATCTGCTGTCCCGTATATCGAAAACGAGCATTTACAAGATCACGCCCAACAGCAATTACAAAAGGGAACTCCGCTCCATAATGGACCGCTTGCCAATCTATAGAACGAAGAAACATTGTCGCCCCTAACATATCAAAAACTAATCCATTAGAAATAAGCGTTGTATCTATTTTCGTTTCCCTCAATGTATAACGCCAAGATTTCACACTCACCTTACTGTCCTTAAGATAAGAGAACCACAACTTATCCACCAAATAATAATCGCCCTCATCAGAATACTTAGCACTAAAAAGTAATCTAGGCTCTTTAGAGTAGTGGCACTCCATCGTATCACGCATCTTAAAAAATTTCTCAACAACTCCAGTTGTGCGAAATAACAAGCCATAATGCCACGATGGTTTATTCTGATAAGTAGCCTCTTTTACAGAAAGCGTAGCCACACCCGCTCGCGACATGATCAATCCCCATTTAAAATAGAGATCATAATCCACTCGCTCACCATGATGCAAAGGCAAAGACTGCGCTTGCGCAACAAAAACGTTACACAAACACAATAGGATAGCAAGGATATAAATTTTAGAAACGCAAACCACCCATGCCCATATTTCTGTTGGATGAATTAGACTGTCTGCCTTCATTCCTATAATCTCTTTTCTTTTTTGTTAACTCTTTCGGTTTATTTTTCGTGATCGCAATAGGTTTTTGACGTTTCAAAGGAGTCGCCAATACATCCCAGTTCTCTTCCACTTCCCAATTTTGCATAATATTGAACATCTTCGGACAATAATATACCCGCTCCGGCTGCCTCTTCTCCGCATAGTTACCCGTATCCCAAACACTATTTTCGTTACTGTCCACCACTAAGCGAGCGTAATATTTATCAGGCTTAAGATCCATAAATAGCGCACCACCATCTTTTACTTTCGCCCAACGTACAGGCTGATCGCTTGAATTTAACAGCTCCACGAATGCCGGCTCTTTAATACCCAATACGTTAATGTATAAATGACCATACTCATCTTTTGTCTTGATTTTGAAGTCACTTTTGTAATCATCATTCCACTTACCATAAGCACTAACAATTGCCGCAGAATCGACACTCAATCGATACTCCTCACCATAATTCCATTTTCGACGAATATAAAAATTCAACGAATTAAGCGAATCCGGGAAAAAGTTAAAGTCGACCTCATGCCAAAGAGAATCTACCATCTGTTCCAAGACAAAACACTCTTTCGACAAACCAATCACAGGCTCATTAAACGTTACAGATACTGTATCATATAAATTTATAGCTCCTGACGCATTAATATTCATCGTCAAGAATTCGATAGGATCAGGCTCGTCATCTTTTTTCTTCTTCTTTTTAGGAGCAGGACGACGACGCATTGTAAATTGCACCGTATCCCTCTGTGGCCGAAGTATGTTCATCGAATCACTTTTCAAATAGTCCACAGCTACTTGCAACGTATCTTGTTGCCAAATCAATGAATCTAGCAACCAATAATGAACAGCTTTACCCTCTTCTCCTACCTGAATAAAATACCACATACTATCAGAAGGCATAAAATTCACAGGGACAGGGGCCGGAACCGTATCCATTGGCGCATTGAAACGCAAAGACAACTTCCGTTCATCCTGACGTTCAGGCTTTAGCATATATTGTCGCTCCACTTTCTCCTTAAACAACCTCAACTCAATATCATCTGGCATAAAATGTGTATATCCCACCGTCATAATCGTATCAATTGTCACCGTATCTTTCCAAATCGTATCTTGACGAGTTGCTGCCTCACAAACAGGAATAATCAACGAGTCATTATATGCGATTTGTTGCCCTGGCTGCGCATATTTATATGCCCTCATCACATCATCTAAGGCATAGATACGATAAGTTCCTGGTGCCATATTTCGAATCGTAAATTCTCCTTTATCGTTCGTTCGAGAAGTTCTCACAAAAGGTATTTTCGTAAAAGCGGAATCTTCCAAACTCGTATGTACACCTATCGTGATGCCAGGCATCGGCTCTAAATTTTCAGCATTCAATAAAACACCAGAGACTTCCAAACTGTCAATCGTTTCACCCGTAGAAAAAGCAAAAGAGAAATTCTCCAACACATTTTTCTCATTATTATCAGCAATTGAACTTGTGAAATCTATAGTATATGTCGTGTTCTCTTGTAACGTATCCATTAACTCAATCACAGCCTTACGACCACTCGCACGCACAATAGGCTGCTCCATCTGAGGCGGAGTAATAATTACATTTTCTGTTGGCTTATCAATTTGAATCAACTCATCAAAAATAATCTCAATCTTCTTTCCCTTATATTTTAACTGATTTGGCTTAGGTGTACTACTTACGAATTTAGGAGGCAGCTCATCATACGGGCCACCATTTGGAGTTGCCATATTCGCACATGAATACAACACAAATAACAATAAAGTTCCCCAAATAAATCGTAAGCTATTTCTCATATATTTATCTTCCATGCAATATTCACCTTTCGTTTAAAGGACAAAAATAGAGAAAAATCCCGTGAACCATAAAAGAGAGTGTTGAATTAACATGATGTGTCATTTACAAAAATTCCCGACGGCCTTTCTAAATTATTCACACCAAACATTTTTATAACAAATTACCCGCCTTCAACAAGAGGCATCATTTGAGCTATTTATATCAAGCGATCTTTTTAGCAGCCGAAAACCTATACGACAATAAAGGCATTTCTTTTTTTCACAATATTCCCGTTTAAGTTGAATAAGCGCCTGCGTATCACCAGCGTCCTTCACTGGAACGCCAGCTTGTCTAAATGTGGATATAATGTGATTTTGTTCTGGAGGAATAATTCCCAACAAAAGATTAGCGCGTCGACAATACTCTGGTAACTTATTTCTATGACCATAAGCGAATAACAATGGGACAACCGCATTTATCAACAAAATATTCAAGGCTTTCTCACCTATCACTTTTTCCTTCTCAACCGAGGCATAACGAAAATGATAATGATTTTTCCAATAATCAGAAGGATGAATTTTAAAAAGATCCTTGAGCTCTCTCAACGATGTCGCAGAAAGAATACAAGAGAACAAAGAATCATAACGATACCAAATAGCGGCAATCTGCGCTAGTTTCACATGAGGAAAATTACTGGGTCGTACCCGCAAATTCTTAAACAACGATTCATCTAATGGTTTAATATCAAATTTATACCGAAGAAACTCATATTCTCGTTGTAAAAGCTTGTAGTAATAACATGCTCCTTCCTCTTTCAGCATGCCCGCTTGACCAAAAAACAGCGATTCTACCTGAGAACTACTCGCACGTTGCTTTCTAATATAGCGCAAAGGGAGACTTTTAGCTAACCACTCAAAAGCATCACTATTCACACCAAAACCAAAGCTACGAGTCAACAATATATAACACACCTCATTCCAATCCTCTTGATACTGCTTTAATAAACGATAAATATCGTCTGCTTTCCTTTCCAAGCGCTCACACCGCAACGCATCCATCCAAGAAGATAAATGAACAGAGTCTACCTCATAAATACGACTTAAACAAGGGACTGACATCTCTTTTGACAATAACCAATCTATATTCTTGCGGATAGAATTAGGGACCTCCAATAACAACTGAGGTATTGGCTCTCCATTTGTCCTACAAACCAGCATATCATTCAATCCAACAACATGCAGCACTACTGTATCGTACGCCTTATCTTGATCATGATGATGCAATAGCCAATCAGAAGCTTTTTCATGAATCTCTACACTCCCCGCCCATAATGTACCATCAATCTTTATTTTCGCATTAAAAAAATCAGGACCGGCATTCATATTTTGAAGTCCAGGATCAATGACCATAACAGAAAGTCCATCCGTCGTAACTAATGAAGTATTAGCACATAATTTATATTTCCATACATAATGCAATAAACATTCCATATTCCTCCAGAGTTAAGATTTTAAGCCAAATGTAATCCTTTTTCTATATATTTGCGGCATTAATATATTTGAATTCTATTGACATATGAAAATTGCACTTATTGGTTACGGAAAAATGGGCAAAACGATCGAACAGATCGCAAAACAAAGAGGACATCAAATTGTTTCTATCATAGATATCAACAACGATAACGACATCTATTCAGACGCCTTTAAAAGCGCAGATGTAGCAATTGAATTTACAACTCCCGCTACCGCTTTCAATAATTACATGAAATGTTTTGAGGTTGGTGTACCTGTCGTTTCTGGAACAACAGGCTGGATTGATCGTATCGGTGAGATCAAAGAAATTTGCGAGAAAGAAGGAAAAACATTCTTCTATTCTTCCAACTTCAGTATTGGCGTCAATATCTTTTTCGCCATCAATAAGTATTTAGCGAAAATTATGAATGGCTTCCCCTCTTATGACGTTAGAATGACAGAGGTTCATCATATTCATAAACTTGACGCTCCAAGTGGAACCGCCATCACATTAGCAGAAGGTATTCTTGAAAATATAGATCGTAAAGAACGTTGGACACTTGAAAACGCTGAAAAACCGACAGATTTGCCTATTCATACAATCCGTGAAGGAGAAGTTCCCGGCATTCATGAGATCATCTACGAGTCTGATGTTGACACTATCAGCATTAAACACGACGCAAAAAGCCGCGCCGGATTCGCTTTAGGAGCCGTAATCGCAGCAGAGTTTACGGCCAATAAAAAAGGATTCCTTGGCATGAATGACTTGTTCAAATTCTAAACAAATTGCACAGATGAAGAAATTCTCAAAAAAACAATGGATTAAATTTGGCATAGCAGCTGTCTTATACATACTATTCGCTATTTGGATGCAAAATTTATGGCTGCTATTAGGACTTATTGTCTTAATTGACATCTTCCTAACCCAATATATACCCTGGGGAGTCTGGAAAAAGTCAAACAATCCAACAATACGAGGCATATTAGAATGGGTGGATGACATTGTATTTGCTTTAGTTGCAGTCTATTTTATTAATCTATTCGTATTCCAGAACTACCAAATTCCTAGTTCTTCTCTTGAAAAATCTCTTTTAGTAGGAGATTATCTTTTTGTCAGCAAATTAAGCTATGGCCCTCGTGTTCCAAATACACCTCTATCCTTTCCTCTAGTACAAAACACGTTACCGATTCTTAATTGTAAATCTTATTTAGAATGGCCTGAATGGGATTATAAAAGGGTTAAAGGTTTGGGTACAGTTAAACGAAATGACATTGTAGTCTTTAACTTCCCCGCAGGAGATACAATTGCCGTAAAAGTACAAAATCCAGATTATTACACACTAATAGAAGAGTATGGACGAGAACGGGTCACTACAGATAAAGCGACTTTTGGAGAAATCATGTATCGCCCTGTTGATAAACGTGAGAATTATGTAAAACGTTGTATTGGCCTACCTGGTGACACTATACAGATTATAGATAATCAAGTTTATATTGATGGTAAACCCATAAAAAATCCAGAAAATATACAATTCAACTATTTTGTCGAAACAGATGGCTCTCCTCTAACTGAAGAACAATTTCGACTGTTAGATGTAAGTAAAGACGACCGTGTTTTAGCCTCTGGAGGTGGATATTATCAAAATCTATTAACCTACTTAGGATTCACACCAAACGAATACGGACAATTTAACCCTGTTTATCATTTGCCTCTTACACCTAAAGCTTTGGCAATCGCAAAAAAACTACCTATCGTGAAAAAGGTTGTCATCGAACCTGAATCGTTAGGCGGAACAACATACCCTATTGGATATGAGAGCGAATGGACTCGCGATAATTTTGGTCCATTATGGATTCCTCAAAAAGATGCGACAATTTCATTAAATGAACGCAATCTTACTCTCTATGGCAGATGCATCAAAAATTACGAAAACAACACCTTGGAAATTAAAGATAACACCATATATATCAATGGTAAACCAGAAACATCTTACACATTTAAATATGATTATTATTGGATGATGGGCGACAACCGCCACAACAGCGCAGATAGTCGCTTTTGGGGATTTGTTCCAGAAGATCATATCGTTGGCAAACCAATCTTAATATGGCTATCTTTAAATAAAGATCGTAGCTTATTCGATGGAGGTATCCGCTGGAACCGCTTATTTCGCTGGGTTCATCCAGACTAAAACAGATCATGACAATTAAACGATTCCTAACATTTGCCATTAAATGGATTACGGCCTGTTTATTGGTCGTAGGGATCGTTATGCTCATCCGCCTCTTCTGTGTCGAATCTTATCGTATTTCAACAGACTCCATGGAAGAGGCGTTACATAAAGGCGATTATATTTTAGTTAATAAACTTCCGGGGGAAAATAGGCCCAAACGAGGGAAAGTATTACTTTTTACAAGCCCTCTGTCTCAAGACTCTATCTTATCACCATTATTTATCAGCCGCTGCATAGGCATGCCTGGTGATACGATTCAAGTCAACAAAGATGGATATACTATAAATGGGCATCAAATACCGCGCTCACCTCGCTCGCTTAGCTCTTATTTTATTACACTGAATGATAAAGAAATTTTCTTAGAAGCCATGAAAAAGTTACATATACCACTCCGTGACTTCAAACAAGAAAAATTCGGTTATATGCTAAAACTGACTATTTTTGAAGAATATCAGCTAAGGGAAGAATTACCCCACTCTGTCAATCGACATTTTATAGAAGAACAGACACAAGGGTACATGTTGATCGTCCCCCGCAAAGGAAGAGCTTATCCATTAAATGAAGTGACTCTTACCGCATGTAAAGAGATTATACGAAAAGAGACCAATGGGAAAGCTATTTTTCGCAATAATAAATTATATTTAGATGGAAGAGAAACTTCTTTTTTCTTTTTCAAACAAAATTATTATTGGGTATTATCAGACAATACAAATGAAGCTGTAGATTCTAGACATCTCGGTTTTATCCCCGATGATCATATTATTGGCAACGCTTGGATTTGCTGGTATAGCCCAAATAAAAAATTCATATTCAAACCTGTTAATTAATCATGTCACCAGTATATATATCAACAGCCTATCTAGGTCCAGTTCAACAATATTGCAAAATGCTTGAATATCCTGAAGTTCGCATAGAAACAGCTGAAAATTATATCAAGCAGACTTATCGCAACCGCTGCATTATCGCAGCAGCAAACGGCCCTTTATCTCTTTCTATTCCTATCGTTAAACCTGATACATTAAAATGTCAAACAAGGGATATTCGTATCTCCGACCATGGCAACTGGAGACACTTACATTGGAATGCACTAATCTCCGCTTACAATATGAGCCCTTTCTTTGAATATTATGCTGATGATTTCGCCCCCTTTTATGAAAAGAAATATGAATTCTTATTAGATTTTAATGAAGAATTATGCCAATTGATTTGCGAACTAATTGACATTCAGCCCAATATTGGCTATACCGATTTATATAACCCTGATGTAACAAACGATTTTCGCGAAATCATTCGTCCTAAACATGAGGGAATAGACCCTACATTTACTCCAGAACCCTACTATCAAGTCTTCCGCAATAAATTTGGATTCCTGCCCAATTTAAGTATCGTAGATCTACTATTTAATATGGGACCGGAAAGTCTTGTCATATTACGCAAATCTATCCGATCAAAAACAGGACAATAAAAGAATGATATTACTCCATAAAAAAGGGTGAACGATAAACAGAAATGCCACTATCGTCCACCCTTTATCTATTTATTCAACTCACTTACAAGAGATTCATTTTCTTAAAATGTTTCTGAAAGAACAAGATTTGATAATCAATGGAATTATTCCAATATACAGAATTATGAGAACCCGGTCGAGTGATAAAATCATGCTCAATTCCTTGCTTTAATAATGCCTCATGATAATTCTTATTTACCTCCAAAAAGAAATCATCCTCACCACAATCTATAATCATTGCGATTTGTCCTTTCTTTAATGTTGACACTAAATTTATTACCGTATAGTTTTCCCAATTTTCCGGATACTTCTCTTTTTCTCCTATCTGCTTGCTCATCTCCCAATTTTTAGGAAAAGGACGAATATCTACACCACCGCTTGTACTTCCCGCGGCAGAAAAAACATCACTATGACGAATCGCATTCCACATAGCTCCATGGCCACCCATACTTAAGCCCATTATTGCTCTCCCTTCACGTTTTGCGGCCGTATGATAATTGGAATCTACATATTTTACCAATTCATCAGAAATAAATGTTTCATAATGCACATCCGCATTCATAGGACTATTCCAATACCATGTATTTTCACCATCAGGACATACAAAGAATACACCCTTTTCATCCGCTATCTCAGGAAGATTAGGCTTTATATCCAACCAAGATCGAGCATTTCCACTATATCCATGCAATAAATAAATTACCGGACAAGACTTTGTCTCTGCTGTGGCAGGACTAATAACAATAACTTCAATACTTTTATGCATTGAAGCACTTTTCACCTGCAATGTGTCGACCTTTGCGGCCCATGATGCCAAAGGAATTAAACCGAATAAGGCAATCACGATTTTTTTTATCCAATTCATATCATAAATATTTCAACCTCTCCTAAAAATAGAATTCCAAACCTATTCTGCTAACCATTTATTGATTTGCGTAAGAATACGTTCCTTTATATCCTCTGGCATATTACTAATACGAGAGCTATGGCTTCCACGAGGCTGTATATAAATTTGCTCATTTTTCTTGCCTTTAAAAGCAGGCACCATTGCTGCGCTCCATGGATCTATCTCTCCATAAATAAATATCATTTTTGGATCATTATCTTTCAAGAAATTATAAATCTTCTGATAAAGAGCAGGACGAAAATCCACTTTATTTACCAACTCATCAGGCAGCATGATACGATTTAAATAACCTTTAGCACTCTTAATCGTTAAATATTTCTTGAATGGTTTAATATCATAACCATAGTAACCTAATTCCCTGGCAGCCTGCACAAAGAATGATACATTCGGTTGATTCTCGGCAAAATAATCAGGTCCGCTAATATTCATCAAATGTTTAAACATTGTCTCTGTATCCGAAGAGTTAGATGGTATAACACGCACAGGTGTACCCCATTGCCAAAGAGCGAATGAATACTCTAACACACAATAATCCAACACCTCCACTAGGGGAATATGGAAAGTTAACTTATTCTTCACACAATATTTTTCTAATAAAGGAAGCATCTCGGATTTGCGTTTCAAGACCTCCAACTGAAATGACTGAATTTTCTCTCGCTCCTCTTTTGTTCCTACCTTACGCAAAAATGGCTCATGACGACCATCTTCTACCCCTTTACATAACGGTCCTACGTAAGGAACAGAAAAATCTACGTCATTAGGGAAAAAGGCACGATAAAGCATCGTAGTCTGCCCTCCCTTACTAATACCTGTACTTATCCATTTCTCCGGATAAATTTGCTTAAACGTATTTCGCACATTATGTAAATCGTAAGCGGAATTTTCTGCTGTTAAATAATCCCAGTTTTTAGGTTCAGGAGTAGATTCCAAAAAATAACGATATTCAACAAATACCAAATTGGCATTTAATAATCTTGACAGTTCTTCTTGATACCTAGGACTAAGCGCATAAGATGCGCCATATCCTTCTGTAACAATAATGGTTGGTCTATCATAACCAACATGTCCAACAATAACTCGTTGAGTAAATGTCCCCGCTGTTGGATCTTTGGGATCTACCTGCTGTGTAATACGCACAACATACTTCTCTGAATAATGATTGGATTCTAACTTTTCAATATTACTGATTCTTTTTAGGGCAGCAAGCTTTTTCTGCAAATCTCCAGGAACAGCCAATACTGTCATCATTGACAGTAAAAAAAACAACAAAAAATTAAATGTTTTTCTCATGGTAATTTAGATTTTTAGATAATGTATCGTACGTAATAAACCTTCATATTTAGCTCGTTTCACCGCTGAATGCGCAAATATACAATTATAATCTTCGCGACTCATATGCTTTAGATCCTCTTTTTTCAATGAAAGTAACGATAAAGTAGGATAAAAGGCCTCTATATCTGTTGGCTTTGAAAAATGATTCCAAGGACATACCACTTGACAAGTGTCACAACCATAAAGACGATTGCCTAAACTAGAAGCCAATTCTTCGGGTATTTCACCTCTATTCTCTATTGTCAAATAAGAAATACATTTAGATGCGTTCAAATGTTTAGGTTTCTCCAACGCTTTTGTTGGGCAAGCATCTAAGCAACGAGTACAATTACCACAGCGACTCCTTTGAGGGGTATCATAAGTATCTACATCTAATGTCGTAACAATCTCCCCTAAAAAAAAGAAAGAACCCTTACCCGGAATAATCAAGTTTGTGTTCTTCCCTATCCATCCCAATCCAGCTTTCCATGCCCAATAACGCTCTAATATTGGTGCAGAATCAGTAAAAACACGGGCTTCTAACGAAGGTCCTTGCTCCTCCTTAGAAGCCCTATGATAATCATCTATCGCTTTCCATAACAGACGTAGTTTTTCTTTTACTACTATATGATAATCTTGACCATAAGCATAATAAGAGATATAGGGATCTGCCGGATCACGACGCTCTTTAGGATAATAATTTAAAGCGACCGATATAACCGATTTAGCTCCATCGACCAAGCCTTCTGGATTAAGACGAATCTCTCGATGATTTTCCATATACCCCATACCAGCATGATGCTTTTCTGCGATCCACCGATCAAAATAATCTTGCTCACTCTCCGCCTTCGCTACTTTAGCAATGCCACAAGCCGAGAAGCCCAACTCCAAGGCTTTATCTTTTATAAACTGAGATATTTGCACGATCAATCAAAAACTTTAAACTCATAACCTTCATTTAAAAGCCACTCCACTGCTCGAGGCATCGCTTCTTTCATATTTCGTTCAGCTTTTAAAGAATCATGAAACACAATGACAGAACCATTACGCGTATAATTCTTCACTACATTAAATACTCCTTTAGGAGTCATATGTGGACTGTAATCTCGTGTAACAACATCCCACATAATAATATGATAATAACGTCGCAATTGCAGAACCTGGGGAAAACGCATATGCCCATGAGGGGGGCGAAATAAATTACTTGGTATATATTCTGCCGCTTTCTCCACATTGTCTAAATAATGACGTGTCCAATATTGAAGTCCTTGAATATGATTGAATGTATGATTACCAAAACGATGTCCACGCTCTACTACCATTTGAAAAACATCTGGATGCTTACGTACATTATCTCCTACCATGAAAAAGGTAGCCTTTATATCATATTTATCTAATGTATCTAAAACCCAAGGGGTAACCTCGGGAATAGGACCATCATCGAATGTAAGATATACACATTTTTTCTCTGATGGTATTCGCCAAGTTACCCCTGGGAACAGGGCCCTGTAAAACCAGGGCGGTTGTTCTATAAACATAATTATATATTACTCTTTAGCTACAGATCCATAGGCCATTCGATAATTATCAAACTCCTCTTGATAGCGTTTCGCAAATTCAGGATCAAAATGTTTACATATACGTAATACCTCCTGGAGCACTGCCAAATTATGACCTAAATCATCCTCTACAGAAGCTAATTGTATTGGACGTAAACGGAAATACCAATTGACCGTACGCATTGCATTATCCGCTATACCTTCATAAATTTTCTCTGCCTTTTCTTTCTGACCCAATCGGAAATAAAGTTCCCCTAAAGAAAGAGCACTATAATCTAACGGCACATTCTCTGGAGGCAAAACTTCCATCGCTTTATCCAATACGTTAAGAGCTTTATCATTTTTACCCTCAACCATCAACGTCGCAGCCAATTTAGTAAATAAAGCTATACGATAACTTTTGCACATTCGCATTACATTTTCATCCAAATAGACACCTGGCGTATTGACTCCACCCCATTTGAACTTATTCATTACATTATCATACATCTTATCCGTATTGATTGCTCGATCCGTACCTTTTGTTTCCATAGGAACAATCTTATAAGCCATACCGGTTTGTTGGAAATATCGATCTAAATTAACAAACTGATCCGGACTTACTGTTATCGCATAATAAATAGGACGTTTCCAATTATTAGTTTGTAACATGTCCAATATGATCAATTCCTGTTTACCCAATATATCCTTCCCTTTCAAGTCTATCATCATCTCCTTTTTCATAAAAGGAATATCTGCAGTATCGATCACACCCGCAGCCATCACCGTCGCTGAATCTACAGCCATCTTTAATGTTTGCGCTGGTATAAAATCTAAGTTTTGATCTATACCTGGTATTTTCTTAAACTTCGGATCATTACTACGAACAAACTCAAGAGCAGTCTTCAAATCGATAGGCTGATCTGTCATTGGAAAAAGATAAGCAACATCACGAGTACCTTGCACATAATCGGCTGGTTGCCAAGATATCGGAAGAGGATCAGACTTATATGCCTGCTTCTTCATTTGATTAATATACCAATCTGTTTGCAAATAGCTCGTATTACATACACGTACATCGGTGCGAATACCTTCCACTTCTTGCGCATACCATAAAGGGAATGTATCATTATCTCCGTTCGTGAACAGAATCGCATTAGGCTCACATGACTCTAAATAATTAGCGCCAAAATCACGACATACATAACGTCCTGAGCGATCGTGATCATCCCAATTTTGAGCAGCCATTTGAATCGGAACAAAAAGACTTAACAATGTCGCAATTGAAGCTGCCACCACGGGTGATAAATGCGCATATCGACGTAACCCTTTAGCTAAAGCAGCGACTCCAAAACCAATCCAAATACAGAAAGCATAAAACGATCCTGCATAAGCATAATCTCGCTCACGCGGCTGATATGGAGTCTGATTCAAATAGAGTACAATTGCTATACCTGTCATAAAGAACAAGAAAAATGTAATCCAAAAACTTTGAATACCTTTCTTTCCCGCATAAGTCTGATAAAGGATACCTATAATACCTAATAAAAGAGGTAACATATAATAAACATTATGTCCCTTATTATTAACAATATCATAAGGCATATCCTCTTGAGGGCCTACTAAAGCCTCATCAATAAACGGAATACCTGTAATCCAATTACCATTTGACACTTCCCCATGGCCCTGAATATCGTTTTGACGACCAGAGAAATTCCACATGAAATAACGCCAATACATGAAGTTTAACTGATAAGCGAAGAAATAGCGAAGATTCTCCGCGAAAGTCGGCTTCATTACAGTCACCATCTCACCGCAACGATTAAACTTCACCGGTGTTCCTTTTACTTGAGCCCATTCTTTATAAGCTTGCACATGACGTCCATCGCTACTATACATACGTGGGAATAGCGTATTTAACTCATCTACGAACTCATACTCCATCTCATGACGAGATATATAATAATGATCTTTCTCGCTCTTATCTTTCTTTATGATTCTACTCCAAGTTGGTTCACCTTTTTTGGATACAGGTACACATGTTCCACCCTTGTTTTCTCTTTTTACTTCCGAGACATAAGTTTGTCCATATATCAAAGAGTTTTTACCATATTGCTCACGAGCCAAATAGGTCCGTAATGTAAATATATCACTCGGGTAATTTTGGTTCATTGGCGTATCTGCTGTGGCGCGAATCAAAATTAACGCATAAGAAGAATATCCTATTACGATCACCATTAAAGAGACCAAAATAGTATTCATTAGCTTAATATTTAAGTCTTTGCAGATAAACAGATAAGCCGTTAATGCTACTGTTAAAATTACTGCGATTAAATAGCCACTTCCAATAAACGGTATGCCTAATAAAACTATTGAAAGAATAAAAGAGATCTTCATCCGCAACGGATTAATCTCGTCTCGCATCGTTTCCCAAATTGCCCATATCAAAGTTGCGCCTAATATAAAGACAAATGCGTAAACGCCCGAATTATAAGGCATTCCTAATACATTAACAAATAAGAGTTCAAAATAACCACAAACCTCAACTAAACCTTGAACAACTCCATACATCATCAAGCCAACAATAGCAAATGAGATTAAAATAGCTATGACTGTACCCTTCATCGTTGGGTTTGGATATTTCTTATAATAGTAAACCAAAACTATCGCAGGAATACACAATAAGTTCAATAAATGAACTCCGATACTCAATCCGATCAAATAAGCAATTAAGACTATCCATCGATCAGCGCGCGGTTGATCAGCAACGCTCTCCCATTTTAAAATCAACCAAAAGACAACCGCTGTAAACAATGAAGAATAGGCATAAACCTCTCCTTCTACTGCACTGAACCAAAATGTGTCACTAAACGTATAAGCCAATGCACCAACCAAGCCACATCCCATAACCGTAATTATTTGCGCAAGAGACATATCATTTTCTTCTTCCACAACAATTTTACGAGCTAAATGGGTAATACTCCAAAAGAGAAACAAAATGGTCAAGCCACTAAATAAAGCGGACATCGAATTAACCATTATGGCTACCTTTGATGGATCAGATGCTAATTGTGTAAATAAATTGGCTGTCAACATAAAAAATGGTGCTCCAGGCGGATGACCCACTTCCAATTTGTATGCTGAAGAGATGAACTCACCACAATCCCAAAAACTGGCTGTGGGTTCCATTGTCATCAAATAAACGGTTGAAGCGATCAAAAAGACAACCCACCCCAACACGTTGTTGATTAATTTATACTTTCCCATACTTTGTATAAGTGTGATTATTAATTATTTCTATAAATCTACCCACACGGGCAGTTGTCTGCAAAGGTAAGCATTTACATTCAATACCCTGCATGACTGATACTCATAATTTATCTAGAATAGATTAGAATTATATTAAATAGACGCCACATTTATCACTCACTAAAAACATAAATGAGATTGCTCATTTTTTGTTAGTTTTGCCACCATAATTCATTAATAAATACAATTTGTATGATAAAAAGAAATATATTCTTAACCGTCTTACTCCTTTTTTTTACTGTGTTTTCACAGCTGATCGCACAAAAGGCGCCAGAACTCCAGCAGTTACCTATTGATCCCAAACTTCGATACGACAAATTAAGTAATAGATTAACCTATTATATCCGTCACAACACTCAACCTAAGCATAGAGCCGATTTCTATATCGTTCAAAATGTTGGCTCTATCTTAGAAGAAGATAACCAACGAGGGTTAGCTCATTTTCTTGAGCATATGGCTTTCAATGGGAGCAAGCATTTTCCAAACAACGGCATGGATAAATATATTGAAAGTGTCGGGATGAGAAGTGCTGAGAATTTTAATGCTTACACCTCTTTTGATGAGACTGTATATATGATTACAAACGCACCTGTTAATAAAAGTGGTATTACGGACTCTTGCTTGTTAATTCTTCATGACTGGTCCGGATTCTTAAGTTTAACAGACTCCGCGATCCAAAAGGAAAGAAACGTTATTCATGAGGAATGGCGTACAAGACAAGACGCCCAATCTCGTTTATTGGAACAGCAACTACCCAAAATATATCCCGGAAGTCGCTATGCTAATCGATTACCCATTGGCTCTATTGATGTTATAGATAATTTCAAGCCAAAAGAATTAAGAGATTACTACAAAAAATGGTATCGACCTGATCTACAAGGAATCATTATAGTTGGAGACATAAATATAAATCAAGTAGAAACAACGATCAAACAAATGTTTTCTGATATTCCAGCCCCTGTCAACCCTACAAAAAGAGAACAAATAATAGTTCCTGACAACAAAGAGCCTCTTATTTCAATCGCAAAAGATAAAGAAAGTACAAATACACTTCTTTTTCTCTTTTATAAACATGACCAATTACCCAAAGAGATGAAAGGTAGCATTACTGAAATGGCAAAAAACTATATACAGCAGATTTGCTCCTCTATTATGTACGATAGATTCGATGAAATTTTACATCAAGCTAATCCTCCATTTATCTACGCTCAAGCTTATGACAGTGACAACTTCATGATAGCTAATAGTAAAGGAGCATGGCAAGTAGCTGCTCAAGTAAAAGAAAATGACATCGACTCAGCACTAATTACCCTCGTAAAAGAGATGAAACGCATAAAGCAATATGGATTTACCGCTTCTGAATATGAGAGAGCACGTTCTTTCGTATTGAAAATGATGGAATCTGCCTACAACGAACGAGATAATGAAAAAAACAGTGCTTTTGTTAACGAATATATCGACCACTTTATAAATGGCGGCTATATTCCGGGCATCGAAATGGAGTATTCGCTAATGACACAAATTGCGCCTAATATTTCGTTAGCGCAGGTTAATCAATATATTCAAAATGTCATAGGAGACGACAATATTGTAATAAGTCTAACTGGCCCTGATAAAAACGGAATTAAATATCCAACAGAAAAACAACTATTGCAAACATTCCTAAAGGCACAACAAATAGTTGTTGAACCTTATCAAGATGTTATTTCCAATGAACCATTAATTCCTCAACTTCCTAATCCGGGAAAAATAATTGAAAACAAAAAGGATACACGGTTTGGAACAACTATACTTACTTTAAGTAATGGTGTTAAGGTTGTATTAAAACCTACTGATTTTAAAAAAGATGAGATTTTATTAACTGCTACTAGTCCTGGCGGCAGCACTTTATTTAATGCAAAAGAAGCGAATAACTTAAAGCTTTTCGACAATGTAATTGCTTTAGGAGGTTTAGGAAATTTTTTCTCAACCGAATTAAATAAGCGACTAACCGGGAAAATAGCCTCTTGTAAATTGTCTTTGGGCACCAATAGCGAAAATATCAATGGTATGGCCGCACCCTCTGATCTAAAGACACTCTTCGAGCTAATCTATCTTAATTTTACGGCCCCACGTAAAGATAATGAAGCTTATACTTCATTTATAACTCGATTAAAAGCTCAATTACAAAATAATGAACTTGACCCAATGGTCGCATTTAGTGATACATTGACAGCAATGGCTTATGGCAATCATCCAAGAGCTAAAAGACTTCACATAAAAGACTTAAATGATATTGACTATAATCACATCATGGAGATGCGAAATGAGCGTTTCTCTGATGCTTCAGACTTTACTTTTACATTCGTTGGCAATTTACATATAGATAGCATTTGCCCTCTCATCGAACAATATTTGGCAACTCTTCCTACACTAAAAAGAATTGAGAAAGGAAATGTAAAACAATTACCAAGAATACAAAAAGGAGAAATAATAAACCATTTCACCCACACCATGGAAACGCCTAAAGCTTCTATTTGTAATATCTACTCTGGAATGATGGAATATAATTTGGAAAATTTAGTGATCGCAACTGCTTTAAAACAAATCCTAGATCTAACTTATTTTGAAAATATTCGAGAGAAAGAAGGTGGTTCTTACAGTATCGGTGTATCTACAGTAAGTATTCGGCCAACTACAGGTATTAAACCTTTATATACAACAATAGCGACT
>CAUWMZ010000061.1:0-33906 GCA_963560035.1 uncultured Parabacteroides sp. | reverse complement strand
TTGAATTACTGTTACTTCCCACCCTCTTTATTGGGGGTGGGAAACTTTAATAATTAATACAATATATTAATAATATAGTATGAAGAAGAAATCTTATTACTACACTTTTACGACACGCACATGTGCCGGAATATCTTTATGCTGTATGGTTTTCGGAACACAAAATATCAAGGCCTCAACAATGGCTATGACTTCCGACTTAAAGCCATCAACAAATTACTCAACACAACAAAACACAAAGCAAATCTCCGGAGTCGTATTTGATGCAACAGGTATGCCTGTTATTGGAGCGAATGTTGTAGTGAAAGGAACTACAAATGGTGTAATCACAGGTATTGACGGAGATTTTCAACTTGAAGTTCCACAAAATGCAATTCTTGAAGTTAGCTACATAGGCTATATTTCACAAGAAATCTCAGTCAATGGACAAAACAAGATTAATGTCACACTAGAAGAAGACACTCAAAAACTAGACGAAGTCGTTGTTATTGGTTACGGAGATACCCGAAAAAAAGACCTTTCAATGGCTGTATCTTCTGTCAATTTAGACCAAGACATAAAAGGACGCCCTCTGGGTTTAGAAGGCATGCTACAAGGACAACTTCCTGGTGTGACAATCGCAAATGACGGTGGAGACCCTATGTCTAAACCTAATATTACGATTCGCGGTCAAGGCTCTCGCTCTAACGACCAAGTCCTTTATATTGTAGATGGTGTACCTGGAGCGCCTTTCAGCCCAGAAGATGTAGAATCCATTTCTGTATTAAAAGACGCAGCCTCTGCTGCTATCTATGGTGCGCACGTAGGATCTGGAGGTGTTATCGTAATCACTACCAAACAGTCACAAGCGGGTAAAGTCAAAGTAAACGCAAACATGTATTATGGATTCCAAAGCGCTACAAACTTACCCAAAATGACAACCGCTGAGGAATATATTAAAATCCGTACAGATGCCGCTATGGCAAGTGGTATCCCTATCCCTAGTGGATTAGATCCCAACATCTATCCCTATGGCCAAGTTACAAGAACTGATTGGCTGGATGAAATATTCCGTACTGCGGGAATTCAACATTATGCGGCTTCTGTCACTGGCGGTAGCGAAAATTTAAAAGCATTTGCCTCTGTCGCTTATGACAAACGTCAAGGAATCTTATTAAACACATACAAAGAGAATTTAAACGCTCGTGTAAACGTTGACTTTAAAATCAATAAATGGCTTACCTTATCTGAACGTGTTAATTTCGAACATTCTAACGGACAAGGAGACTTAAACACAAGTACTCACACTGGTGTAATCGCTCAAGCCATGAGCATGCCTCGCTCCGCTACTGTTTATGAATACGATCAAAATGGAAATCCTGTCATGGGCGAAAATGGCCAACCCGCATTTGGTGGCACTGTTCCTCTTTGGGCTAAAGATTTAGGTATCGCAGGTACATTCGGTGAAGTTCAAAATCCAGTAGCTACTTTAAAACGTCTTCGCCAATATAGACCTGATCAACGTATTTTCTCCACAACATCTCTTGTCTTGAAGCCAATCACAGGACTAACTATTAAATCAGACTTTTCTGCTAGTTCTCACAACTATCAATATAAGTCCTTTACGATGAAAGTTCCTGAAATTGGTAAACCCAATGATCAAAACGATCTTTACATCCAAGATTTAGCGGAGAAGAGTTGGTTATGGGAAACAACCGCGACCTATTCTCGAGACTTCAATGAAAAGCACTTATTATCTATAATGGCAGGTTATACAATGGGATATGATAATTATCGTTCTAATGATACCCGTGTATACAATTTCGCTTACGAGGAAGACTGGGCTCAACATTTTGTCAATGGCTCAGATTGGACAAAGAGCAAGCCTGCAGATCTTTTCACAGAGGAATCAAAAGTTTCTGCTTTTGGTAGAGCTTCTTATTCTTTCGACGATCGTTATTTCTTCACAGGCAGTATTCGCTATGATGCGACATCCAAATTATTTAATCGTTCAGACGTATTCCCCGCCGTATCTGGAGCATGGAAAATATCTTCTGAGCCATTCTTCAAAGAAGCTATTCCTGTCATCAGCTTATTAAAGCTTCGTGCCAGCTGGGGACAAATTGGAAATATTGCCTCTGTTGATCGTTACGCTTACGATATCAAATTCTCAGAATCTCCTTACTTTACCTACTTAGGAAATCAAGGACAAACACCGATCAAAGGAGTTAGTTTACAAACATTCCAAAATCTAAATCTTGTTTGGGAAACATCTCAACAAACAGACTTAGGCTTTGACTTAAACTTATTTGAAGATAAGTTGGGATTAACTGTTGATTACTTCTTGAAAGACACCAAAGACCTAATCGAAGAGATGACTGTTCCTTCTGTTGCGGGTATTGAAAAAGCACCATTAGGCAATGTAGGAAAAGTGCGTAATAGTGGTTGGGAAATTGGCATTAACTGGAGAGATAAAGCAGGCAACATCACTTATAGTTTAGGAGCAAACTTTAGCACCTTAAAAAATGAGGTACGCAGCTTAGGAGACCGTGAATATATGCAACACAACGATGAAATTCGCAGCCTTCAACCTCTAAGATCTGCGGTAGGTCAGCCATGGTATTCTTATTTCGTGATCGAAACTGATGGCCTATTCCATTCTGATGAAGAAGCAGCTAATTATGTCGATAGCAATGGTAATCGTATTCAGCCAAACGCAAAAGCTGGAGATATCAAATTTATTGACGCTAACCATGATGGACAAATCAGCGATGATGACCGTGTGTTCAAAGGCAGTTATGCTCCTAAATGCACATTTGCATTAAATGGCTCTTTAGCATGGAATGGATTTGATGTTTCTTTCTTATTCCAAGGTGTTGCAGGAAATAAGATTTTCAACGGAACAAAGGCTTTAACTTATCCTACAGATCAAGGATTCAACTTATCAACAGATCTATTAGATTCTTATACTTATAATCCATCATCTGACATACCTCGTTTAACAATGGCAGATGAGAACCAAAACTTCGGACGACGTTCTGATTTCTATTTGGAAAATGGCAGCTATTTACGCTTAAAGAATCTTACCGTTGGCTATACATTACCTAAAACTCTTATGAGCTCTCTGGGATGTGCAGATACAAATATTCGCTTTTATGTGAGTGGTGAGAATTTATTCACAATCACCGGCTATGATGGAATGGATCCTGAAGTTGGACGTATGGGACTTGATGGTGGTAAATACCCTGTAGCTCGAGTATTCAGCCTTGGTGTAAATGTTAATTTCTAATTTAACAAACAGAAAAAAGAATATGAAAAATAATATATACAAAAGCTTAGCGTTAGCAGCTATTTCCTTCTCTTTGTTCAGCTGTGATGATTTCTTAACTCATGTACAAGAAGGTGAACCTTCTCAGGAAAATTTCTGGAAGGTAGAAGCAGACGCGATCTCCGCCGCTAATGGTCTTTATTTCTGGACCGCTAGCGAAGGAATTACAGGCCGCGGCATGATGTGGTATGAAAACTGTAGTGACGATATGGTAACAGGTCGACCTCAATCCGGAGCTGCAAACATCAAAAACTTTATCGCAGACTATAGCCGTGACGTTGTTGATAATTGGCCTACCATGTATCAGCTAATCAAAAAATGCAACGATATCATTAAAAATGTCCCGTCTATGAATATCTCTGATAAGGTAAAGAATGAGACTTTAGGACAGGCTTATTTCTTAAGAGGTTGGGCATATTTATGGTTAGCGCCTTACTATGGAGATAATGGAGATAATGGAGGTATCCCTATCGTAACAGAAAAGACGTCCTGGAAAGAGATCGATCAACCTCGTCCAGCTTCTGTCTCTGAAAATTACAAATTCTGTATCGCTGATTTCCAAAAAGCGGCAGAACTTTTACCATTTTTCAAGGATTGGGGAGTTGATCAATATGGACGCCCACATAAAACAGCCGCTTGGGCTTATGCCGCAAAGGCCGCTTTATATAACGCTCAATACGATCCTTCGTACTACAAAACAGTAGTAACTTATTGTGACTCTATCATTCCTTATCATGATCTTCTTCCGAAATATTCAGATGTATTTCGCATAGAGAATAATTGGAGTCCTGAATATATCTGGTCGTGGACAAGTACCGAGACTGATGGATCAAAACTCCCTGGCGTTATGTTGGAAAATAAAGGATGGGGATTATATAACGGATGGGGATACTTTATGCCAACTCTTGAGTTATATAATGAATTTGAAGAGGGTGATACTCGTCGTGAAGCTACTATTTTAAAACCTGGTGATCATTTCACTTTCCTTGGCAACAATCGTCTTTATTATTCAACAGAAAGTGCTTCTGGTATGCAGTTTAAAAAATACATGGCTCCTTTTGAGCCTAAAGACGCTATTGGCAAAACTGTTAATCCTAGTGGTGATAACATGACAACAGACTTAAGTATTCCTTTGATCCGCTTTTCTGAAGTATTACTTTGGAAAGCAGAAGCTTTAATCTGGCAAGGTAAAAATGGTGACGAACCTTTAAACAGAGTCCGTACACGCGCTGGATTAAAACCAAAGAGAAATGCGACAAAAGAAGATTTAAAACATGAGCGCCGTTGTGAATTGGCCGGAGAATTAACAGGACGTCATTTAGATTTGGTCCGCTGGGGTGATGCGCAAGAAGCTTATAAAAAACCGTTACACGGATATAAAACAACAATTGCCACAGACAATAACAACAATGTGACCATTAAGAATGTCGAAGTGATTCAAGTATGGAATGCTAGAAATTTTAATCCTACAATCAACCATGTTATGCCAATTCCTCAAACAGAAATTGATAACAGTAAAAATTTAAAACAAAATAAAGGATACTAATTCTGAATCTTTAGTTTGATTAAAAAGTAAAAAGGCTGTATCATCACAATGATGATATGGCCTTTTTTCGTTCAACCAAATAGACTTATCTTTGCATACTATACAAATGATTACTCACTTTACACATATAATATGAAAATCAAACAGACTATTTGGGCTGGATTGATATGCTTTTTTACAGCATGCTCTCAAGTCCAACAAAATCCTATTGAATTAGTTAATCCTTTTATAGGAACTGGATTTCATGGACATACCTATCCTGGAGCCACAACTCCTTACGGCGCCGTTCAGCTAAGCCCCGATACAAGAAAAGGGAATTGGGACGCTTGTTCTGGCTATCACTATAGCGATTCTACTCTTATGGGATTTTCCCATACTCATTTAAGTGGTACAGGCTGCATTGATTTGGGCGACATTCTATTTCGCCCAGCGGTTAAAAACCCAATTAGATTTTCACACAAAGATGAAAAAGCTTCTCCTGGATATTACTCTGTATATCTTAAAGAAGCAGGAGTTTTAGCGGAGCTTACCGCAACACCTCATACTGGAATCCACCGATATACATATAAAAACGGAACAGAAGCTAAACTTGTTGTCGACATGGACCACTTATTGGATAACGAATATATCTATGAGGGATGGATCAAACAAAGCAGCGACAATGAAATAATTGGCATGCGGTGTACACGAGGATGGGTTGATAAACAGTATATCTTTTTCGTAGCCCAATTCTCACAGCCATTCGCCTCAATAGAACAGCCTGCAGAAAGACAAGCGATCCTCAGCTTTGATTCTTCTGACGAGACTTGTATCGTTTGTAAAGTTGGTGTATCTATCGTAAGTGTTGATAATGCACGCCTAAATTTAGAACAAGAGACAAGCGATACAGAATTTGACTTTGACGCGATATATCAACAAACTCGTGCTTCATGGGAAAATGAATTAAACGCTATTACAGTAGAAGGCGGCACAAAAGCAGAACGAGAAAATTTCTATACGGCGCTATATCATAGCAAGATTATACCTAATATCGTAAGTGATGTAAATGGAGAATATCGTGCGCACGATATGAGTACAGCCACAACTCAACAAGAACAAAGACAGTTCTCTACTTTCTCTACATGGGATACATTCCGCGCTTGGCATCCTCTTATGACATTGTTAGATACCACACTCGTAAGCGAGATGGTCCAATCTCTACTCAACATTTACGATCATAGTGGAGAGCTTCCCTTATGGCCCTTATCTGCTGGCGAGACAGGCACTATGATAGGCTATCACTCGGCTTCAATCATAGCAGATGCTTACTTAAAAGGGATTCGTGGTTTTGACGCCGAACATGCCTTAAAAGCAATGAAAATTTCTGCAGAGAAAAATCAAAAAGGAGCGAATTTTTATATCAAAGAGGGATTCATTCCTTCCAATATCAAAAAAGAATCAATCTCTTGCCTTTTGGAATTCGCTTACGATGATTGGTGCATCGCTCAAATGGCAAAATCGTTAGGACATAAAGACGATTACAAAACTTTCATTACTCGTTCTCAAAATTTTATCCATGTATTTGATGGAAACACGAAATTCTTCCGTGGTAAACGCCAAGATGGAAATTGGGATACACCTTTTGATCCTTTTGCTATTGGACGTTCATATACAGAAGCTACCGCTTGGCAATATCGATTCTTTACGCCTCATGATGTCTATGGATTAACACAACTATTTGGCGGGAAAGAGGCTTTTATCGCTAACTTAGATAGCTTATTTACTGTATCTTCTGATGTAGTAGGTGACCTTGCGGACGTAACTGGATTAATCGGCCAATATGCTCATGGCAACGAACCGAGCCATCACATGGCCTATCTTTACAGCTATGTAGGTGAACCCTGGAAAACTCAAGAATGGACTCGCCGATTACTTGACGAAATGTATCAACCGACACCAGAAGGTATTATTGGAAATGAAGATTGTGGCCAAATGTCAGCTTGGTATATCTTAAGCAGCCTTGGCTTCTATTCTGTATGTCCGGGTAGCAATCAATTTATATTAACTTCACCGCTATTTGACAAAGCTACAGTTAATTTGGGTAATGGAGAAACCCTTAAAATCACGGCAAACCAACCTCAAAAAAATAAATATATCTCAAAAATTATATTGAATGGCGAAGAAATTCAAGCTTGCTATATTACTTATGAGCAATTGATGCAAGGCGGAACTCTTGATTTTATTCTTACAAATAAACCGACTAAACAATGGGGTACAAAAGCGGAATGGATGCCCTACTCTTTCACAAAACATCCTACTGTTTCTATTCCTTACATAGATAAGGATCTCTACCTCTTCGAAAATGAAATATCCGCAGATCTACAATCTGCTACTCCTGGCGCTACAATCCATTATACATTAGATGGAACAGAACCAAGCGAGAAATCTCCAATCTATGAAAGGCCTATCGTATTAGACACGACAACAGGAATCAAAGCTAAAGCTTACAAAAAAGGATTTACCCCTAGTAAAACATACGCTATTAAGGCAACTAAAGCTGTCTTACGACCTGCCCTTTCTGTAAATCCTACACAACAAGGTGTAGCATACTCCTATTTCGAGGGAACTTTCCAATGGATTGCGGACCTACAAAAAGCGAAAGTCATCGAACAGGATATTATGCTTGAGCCATCTATCAAAGATTCTAAACAAGAAGATCATTTCGGATACATCTTCTCTGGTTATATCTACACTCCAGTGGATGGTGTCTATGAATTTTGTACACGCTCTGATGATGGAAGTATCTTATATATCGATAATGAAATGGTTGTAAACAATGACGCTTCGCACGCGGCAATCGATGCGACAGGACGTATTCCCCTACAAAAAGGGTTTCATGCGTTCAACCTACACTATTTCGAAGATTATGAAGGTGAATTTTTAGGCTGGAGCTGGCGTACTCCTAGCATGGATAAATTAGAAACTATTCCTGCAGAAAATTTATATGTTAAATAATAAATCATTAGCACATAATATGAAAACATATTTATCACTGTTCCTTTGGGTTTTTACAATATTTATCGCAAACTTTTCGCCTAAAGCAATGGCACAAGACAAGCGAGATAAAGAACAGACATATATTCTGAAAAATCCTTATGAAGTAAAAAAACTGACTGCTCCACAAGGGGAAAAAATCAAAAATGTAATTCTCATGATTGGAGATGGCATGAGCCTTATGCATATGTATTCCGCTTGGACTGTCAATAGAGGTAAATTATGGCTGGATAATGCGCAATACACAGGACTTTCTAAGACTTATTGCGCAAATAAGCTCATAACGGACTCTGGCGCAGGTGGAACAGCTATCGCTACAGGACACAAGACAAATTATCACATGGTTGGCGTTGATCCTGATGGAAAACCATTAGAAACATTAACAACATTGGCTAATAAGAAAGGCCTGTCTAGCGGAATCGCTGTCACTTGCCGATTATGGGATGCTACACCTGCTGATTTCTGCTGCCACAATATAGATCGTGACGCAGAAGCTGAAATTACCGCTGATTACGTTAACTGTGGCGTAGATTTTGTATTTGGTGGAGGATCTAAACTTTTTGAAAATAGAACTGATGGAAGAAATCTTTTTCAAGAATTGAAAACAAAAGGTTATCAAATACCTCGAAGCTGGCAAGAATTAGAACAAATCAAACATGGTAAAGTATTCTGTGTTACAGACACGGTTGATACTCCCTTACCTGCCGAGCGTGGAGATCTTTTAGCTCGCGCTTCTTTAAAGGCTATCGACTTGTTAAAGCAAAATTCAAAAGGATTCTTTTTAATGATTGAAGGATCACAATTAGACGACTATGGCCATTCAAATGATATCAATCTTCTGATGCAAGAGACACAAGATTTCGACCAAACCATCGGACGTATATTCGAATGGGCCGCAAAAGATAGAGAAACTCTTGTTATCGTTACCGCAGATCATGAAACAGGAGGATTAACGTTAGTTGACGGAGACCTAAATGAAGGACGCATCGTTTGCAAATTTTCAACTGGAGGACATAGTGGAGTGATGGTTCCCGTCTATGCTTTTGGTCCTGGATCAGAAAATTTTTCTGGTATTTTTGAAAACACAGAGATTTTTTGGAAAATAAAAAAGCTCCTTAATTTATAAACTGACTATCTAAATATAAATATGACTACAAGAAGAAACTTCCTAAAGCAATCACTCTTAGCTGCTAGTGCGGCATCTTTATCCACACCTGATTTACTGGCACAAAGCGAGCAAAAGAAGAAACAGGCTAAATATAATTTACCCTATAAAAACACCTACCTAAAAGAGCCTTTCGTCACAGAGAATGAATTCCGTACGGCTGATCCCGAAACAATTATTCCAGGAACGTTCGAGGAGGCAAAACAAATCTTACCTAATCCAATATGGAGCAGCCATGAGAAAGAGATCGAAATGTACTGGAAAGCATGGCAAATTGGCATCGGCAATATCAAAGCTCCTGAACCTGGATCTGGTTTTGTCTCCAGCTATCTAGATGTGGCTTATAATGGGAATATCTTCATGTGGGACTCCGCCTTCATGATGATGTTCGCACGATTTGGCACACGCTTCTTCCCTTTTCAGCGTACATTGGATAACTTCTACGCCAAACAACATCCTGACGGATTTATCTGCCGTGAAATTAAAGCTGACGGAGCAGATTGTTTCGAACGCTACGATCCTACTAGTACTGGACCAAATATAATTCCTTGGAGTGAACTAGTTTATTACAAACAGTTTGGAGATTTAGATCGATTACATAAGATTTTCCCCGCTCTATGCGCTTATTACAAATGGCTAAAGCTAAATCATACCTGGCGTAATGGAACTTATTGGACTAGCGGATGGGGAACTGGTATGGACAATATGCCTCGTGTAGAATCGAAATATAACCCTATTTATAGTCATGGACACATGATTTGGTTAGATGTTTGCTTACAACAATATTTCACAGCAGGGCAGCTATTGGAAATGGGGTTCTATCTTGAACGTTGGCAAGAAATAGAAGAATTTGAGGATGAGCAAAAAATGCTCAAGAAATATATCAATGAGAATCTTTGGGACGAGAAAGAACATTTCCTTTTTGATCAATATGCAGACGGAAGGCTCTCCTCTACCAAAGGTATTTATGCTTATTGGGCCCTATTAACGGATGTCTTATCTAAAGAACGGATGGACGCTTTTGTAACTGAGTTGGATAATAAGGAAACATTTAATCGCTTACATCGCATACCTTCACTCGCCGCTAATCATCCCAAATATAAAGATAACGGACGTTATTGGCAAGGAGGTGTTTGGCCTGGAGCAAATTATATGGTTATCACAGGACTCATTCAACAAGGTTATCGTAAACTTGCTTATGAGATCGCTCGTAATCATTACGATAATGTATTAAAAGTATACAAAAATACCGGTACATTTTGGGAATATTACGCTCCTGAACATGAAGAACCGGGATTCATGGCACGACCGAACTTTGTTGGATGGGGAGGCTTAGCTCCAATCGCCGGATTAATAGAGCAGATTTTTGGTATTCGTTCGAATGTCTATGAGAAAAAATTAACAATTGACGTAAACTTAACAGATGCTTATGGCATCGAACGCTATCCTTTTGGCATGGATGGAACTGTGGATGTAAAGGTAAAAACACGTTCTTCTAAAACGCAAGAGCCACAGGTTGAAATATCAACAAATGTTCCTCTTGAGGTAACAGTCCTTTGGGGTGATAAACAAAAAACGAAATCTATTCAATCTGGTACACAAATTATATAACCTTATCTTGATATGAAACATTTTTTACTATTCGTGCTTTGCATACTCTCTCTTGGAGCTTGCAAAGCGCCTAAAACGGAAAATCAAGTCAAAGAGCAGTCTATTTATTACAATGCGTTTTCTCACAACGATTATTGGCGTGAACATCCTTTGCAGGATGCGCTATCTTATCGATTTAATTGTGTAGAAGCTGATTTATGGCTAATCGATGGCGAACTTTATGTATCGCATGAACGCCCCGAACCTAAACCTGAGATCACTTTTCGAAAACTCTATCTAGAACCGCTTATCGCACGTATTAAAGCCAATGGTGGAAAAGTTTACCCTGAAAGTGACCGACCTTTCTATCTTATGGTAGACTGTAAAGCACAAGGAGAAGAAATGTACAAAGTACTGAAAACACAAATAGAGCCCTACAAAGATTTCTTTTGCTCTGTAAATGGCAAAGAGTTTAAAAATAGCGCTATACTCTTCTTCCTTTCAGGAGACCGCCCTAAAAAAAGTTTACCTCTAGAAGTAGAACGATTTACATTTCTTGATGGACAAATCCAAGATTTAGGGAAAAATATTCCCTCAACACTTACTCCTGTTGTAAGTGACAACTATGCGGATTTTTTCACGTGGAACGGTGAAGGAGAAATGCCTAACGACCAACTTAACAGAATGCGTGAAATTATTCGTAAAGTTCATGAGGAGGGAAAATTATTCCGCTGGTGGGGTGCACCCGACACTCCGACATTTAAACGCCTGTTCATCAAGGAAAGTGTCGATCTAGTAGGTGCGGACGATTTAAATGCATTATACAAATTGCTTAATGAGCAATAAAAAGAATCCATTTATATCACATTATGGGTTCATGAGAAAGATAATAACATCACTCTTCATGAACCCATTTTATTCAATGCGATTATATTAATAACCTTTATAAAATCTTACCGCTAATCCAGCCAAGGCAATGGATTTAATTTAGTCTTTTCTTTCCATAATTGAAAATGCAAAATCGTTGAATTTCCATCTTCTGAATCTGAATATATACGACCTATTGCCTGACGAGTGGAGACTTTATCCCCTGCCTTAACATAAACTTGACTCAAGTTACTATATACAGTCAGATAATTTCCATGGCGAACTATCACGGAATTATTATATCCCGGCACAACAAATACACGTGTCACAACACCATTAAATACGACCCGGGCATCTGACCCTGGAGAAGTCTGAATATCTATGCCACTATTACTAGTACGCACATATCGCAACTCTTGATGCTGTTGCTCTCCAAAAGTAGCAACCACCGTATGTCTTCCTGTCACAGGATAAGGTAAACGCCCACGATTATTGGCAAAGTTATCCGAAAGCTGCTTTTCTTCTCTTGTCATCGCATATCCACCCTTTGTCTCTGCGACACGTTCTTCTCTCACCGGAGCACTCTTATCTGCAGACTTACCACCTTTTCCTGCCGCTTGCTTGGCACGCTGTCGCTCTCGTTCACGAGCCGCACGAGCTTCTGCCTCGGCACGAGCTATTTCTTCCGCTATCTGCTTTTCTATCTGACGATCTAAAGCTTCGGCTTGACGACGCTTCTTTTTCAAATCAGCCTTCAATTCCTTTTGCTTATTCGCAAGTTGTTGTACTTCTTTTTTTTGAGAATTTTCCTCATTCTCCAGCTTTTTGCTCTCCTCCTGACGAGTTCCTAGCAACACTCTCTTTTCGGAACGACTCTTTTCCATTTCAGTTTGCTTACGAGCTATCTCAGCTTGTTTCTCAACAATCTCCCCCGCCTGTTTCTTTTGCCAATCCGCATACTCACGTAAATAACGCATTCTTCGCATTGATTGAGAAAAGCCTTCAGCAGATAAAATAAACAACAATTTATCCTGAGAACTATGGCGCTTATATAAACCGCGTACAGATTTTCCATAATTGCTACGTTTCTCGTTCAATTCACGCTGCAATACGTTGAGTTGTCCTTGCATTCTTGACAACTCTTTATCCATCTCACCCAACTCTTGGTTCAGCAAGCTGATTACTTTTTTTCTAGATACTATCTGCCGAGAAAGCAAATTAAGCCGATTCAGAGAAGTCTTAGCGCTCTTTTGAGTCTCTTTCAACAACAGATTAGTCTGCTCTATATCCGCTAACGCTTCCTTTCGCTGCTGCTCCAATTTCCGAACCGCGGCAGACTTCTGAGCATTAGTCACATAAGGTATCAAGCATACCAATACTATGATCCAGATACTTCTCATGATCAATATTCATTCAAATTTTTGATCGTTCTTAAAACCTCACCAAAAGTAATGCGTGTATATTTAGAAGGGATAGAGAAATCTAACGAAATAGGCTCATCTAACTGAACACGTGAATAATGGATTTTCACACCTCCTTCTGAATTTCCATCCTTTAACAAACATACATCCATCAACATAGGAAAAGGCTGCTGTCCAAGTAGACGAAAATCTTCATACTTCCACAACAATGCCAAATGGTCTGATGAATCAGAGACATGCGTAGAAAGGAGCTTTTCTTCGCCATCTGCCATAAACGTATAAATTAATCCCATGGCATCTTTTGCCTTAATCTCGGCTTGTGGTCCCTCTTGATTCAGCTTAAAACGATTATAATGCTTACGATCTACCCCTTGTTCACCCGGAATAAACAAATGGTTCGTAAATAAAGCCTGTAAATTATAGAAATTAAACTCTATCGGAAGCTCTGCCGTAAGATTTGAATAATTCTCAACCATATAACGCTTATTCATACGATCTATCACCTTGATAGTATCCAAGCTTAACTCTAAGCGAAACATTTCAATTCCCAAAATGGGCTGTACAGACAATTGAAAAGCGCTATCTTTTATCATCTTCATATCCACCCTTGAACTGATACGTTTCCCAGGAATATCCAACTCTACGTTTAACCGAGCTGTCAATGTCCTAAACTGCAAGGAACGATCTTCCATCGATTGGAAAAATTCATTATGCGCTTTCATGCCTGCCGACTCTACGGTCGCTACTTTCTTTGATTTACAACCTGTCAGCATTGATAGCAAAAATCCTCCACACAGGAGAATTATCAATAAATAATTTCTTCTCATTTTGCGTTCTTGTCTTCTATATATTGTTGCTCGGCGATCTTTTTGTCCAAGACCTTCGAGACTTTACCCATCTCTTTAGCCTTCTTCCATTGCTCCACGGCCTTTTCTTTCTCGCCACTCATAAAAAGGATATCTCCATAATGATCTACAAGTTCAGCGCTCTTTGTCGTATCTTTCTCTAACGCGCTCTCAATATAAATCTTCGCTAACGTATAGTTGCCTTGCACAAAAAAGATCCAGGCATATGTGTCCAAGTAAGTCGCATTATCCGGCTCTAATTTTATACATTGAGCGCACATTCGTTCAGCCTTCTTCAAATCAGTCTTCTCTAAAGAAAGGAAGTAGCTGTAATTATTCAATACTACTACATTATTCTCATTATATTTCAAAGCCTCATCATATGCCTCATAAGACTGGCGCTTTTGATCCATTTCATGATAAATATCACCTATTTGCCCATAAAAATTTGACTTCAATCCTACATTCTCCTTTGAAATAATGGCCAAACCCGCATAATAGGTGCTCAAAGCCTCTTGATATTTCTCTTGCTGAAAATAAGCGATACCTAAGTAGAAGTAATACTCCGGCGATTCAGGAAACAATTCCATACATGCCGTACAAATACGAATAATCTCAGGAATATCCTCCCCCTTCAACGCCAAATTCAATAATTGTTGCCATGCCTCCGCCTTATCCGGCTCCATCTCTGTCACTAACTGAAACTGAAACTTAGCCTCCTCTTCTTTACCCTGCGCCAACAACAATCCTCCATACATTAACTTTAAATCTATATCCTCCGGATGCTGTTCCAACAACGTTTGAAACAGGTGATTCGCGTTGTCTGTACCTTGCTTTGTTTGTTGCAATTTTAATATATAGCGAGACAATATATCTACTTTTGTCTCAACATCTAATTTCTCATTAACCAAGGCATTACGGATTTGACTCTCCGCAGCCTCTTTATCTCCTTTTGCCTCATAATAATTAGCCATTGAGACAATATAATAAGGATTTGTCGGATCGATCTCATAAGCCTTTTGATAACAAGCCAGAGCCTTATCCAACTGCTTATTCTCCAAATGTAAATCTCCTAATACAATCTGATATCGAGCCTCCATCGGATATTTGGCGGCCAATTTCTCTATCTCCTTGAAGGCCTCATCTTGTTTTTCCAACTGAACGTATAGCTTATATTTCTGCATAGAAATCGCCTCATTCATTCCCATGACCGATTCCAATGCATCATAAGCATCTATCGCTTTTCCAAGTTCACCCGCTTGAGTCAACGCCTCTGCCAAATAGTAATTCATCATTTTTTTCTCGGGATAATCACGAACCAATTCCTCATACCGCTCAGCCGCTTCACCATACATTCCCAAACTACGGGTAATGGAAGCCAACATCATCTTATACGTATAATTATCCTTACTATTTGCCACAGCTCTTTTCAACATCTCAACCGCCTTTTCCGGTCGATTCAACTGCACTTGAAAAAAAGCCAACTCATACAACACCGATGAAGCTGCCGTATCTATTTCCAAACAATGGTTGAAGGCATCATAAGCCGCATCAAATTTTCCCGCTTTCTTTAGCTTTAAACCCTCATAGAAAAAATAATCAAATTTGCGCTGATCTTCTTCATTGTCCACAGCCTTAATAGGGAATATGACAACCAACGAAAGAAACGTGACAATATATATCAGTTGCTTAAACATGCTTGTTAACCTTTACTATTTCTACTTTTTTCCTGTATGACCAAACCCGCCATCACCACGTTCTGTATCATCCAATACCTCAACAGGCTCCCAATCAACTCGATTGTAAGCGGCTATTACCATTTGACATATGCGTTCACCATCGTTTACCGTAAATGGTTCTGATGACAGATTCACTAGAATAACACCTATCTCACCCCGGTAATCAGCATCAATCGTACCTGGAGTGTTCACCAATGTAATGCCATGTTTTAACGCTAAGCCGCTACGAGGACGAATCTGCGCCTCATAACCCTCCGGCAGCGCAATATAAAGACCTGTTGGGATTAATTTTCTCTCTAACGGTTTCAACACTATTGATTCCGACAGATTTGCTCGAATATCCATTCCTGCGGATAATGCTGTCGCATATTCCGGCAATGAATGATGCGATTTATTGATAATTTTTACTTTCATATGCGCAAAGATAAACAAATTGTCAAAAGACGATCAATTAACCCAATCCCCGTTCTCTTTTATTAACTGAACCAAACGCTCAACAGCATCCTCTTCCGGTATATTTCTTAAGACACACTCCTTTCCCTTATACAAGCTAATCTGTCCTCTTCCGGCTCCGACATAACCATAATCCGCATCAGCCATCTCACCCGGGCCATTTACAATACAACCCATGATACCTATTTTTAGACCTTTCAATTGAGATGTCGCTTCCTTGATTCGAGCTATTGTCGTTTGCAAATCATATAAAGTACGTCCACAACTAGGACAAGAGATATATTCAGTTTTACTAATACGAGCCCTGGTTGCCTGCAATATACCAAACATGCAATGATCTGCCACGACAGCCTCACAACCTTCATTATGCAACATCAAACCATCCCCAAAGCCATCTAACAAAAGTGTTCCAAAATCAGCCGCTGATTTCAATTGCAAAGACTCAACCTCTTTCTCTTGAAAATCTCGATGCAAAATAACAGGAACATCGCAGTTAGCTATCATCAGTTTATGCATTGCGGCTCGCTGAGATCCCACCGCATTTTGATGATGCGTGCTCAATAAGACAACAACACTTTTATCAGCCTTTAAAATCTCCATCATCCGATCTGTCAAATCCATGTATGTCAATCGGATAAATTTAAGTGGACATGAATAATCTTTTAACTCTTCCGCCTCAGACGCGATAAAACAAGGGAATGCGTTTGGACGCTCTTTCCAAAAATGAGCATCTACCAGCAGAGAAAAAGTATTCGGCAAATTATCTGGATCTTCCTTTCCTATATATACATAATCTGGCAAAGACGAATAATCAAATTCAAAATCGCCATTACTTCTATCCGAAATTACGACAGGAGCAAACGATCCTCCAATACCCTCAACAGCACGACTCACACGATGAGCCGGATCTATCGGATCGAAATCTGGAGCCATCGAAGCTTCGATTTGACGATGATTTCTTCGCTCCAAAATATAATCCACCAATTTACGTGCTACCGGCATCTCCGCTTCTGGATCTTCACTCAAAGAAACACGAATCGTATCACCAATGCCATCACACAAAAGCGTTCCTATTCCGACAGCACTTTTAATACGGCCATCCTCTCCATTACCCGCTTCCGTTACCCCAAGGTGCAAAGGATAACTCATTTGTTCCGCCTCCATTCTCTTAATTAACAATCGTACAGTCTTTACCATAACAACTGTATTTGAGGCTTTTATTGAAATAACGACATTCGGAAAGTTCTCATCTTTACATATACGCAAGAACTCCATACAGCTCTCAACCATACCCTCTGGAGTATCACCGTATCGACTCATGATACGATCCGAGAGAGAACCATGATTAACCCCTATACGAATAGCGGCACCATGCTGCTTACAGATATTCAAGAAAGGCACAAACCGATCACGAATCTTCTTTATCTCTGCCGCATATTCCTCATCCGTATATTCCAAATGACTAAATGTCTTTACTCTATCTACATAATTTCCAGGATTGATACGAACCTTCTCCACCATACAAGCAGCCGCATCCGCAGCTCTTGGATTAAAATGAATATCAGCTACTAACGGTGTGGTATAACCTTGTTCGTCCAACTGTTTACGTATCTCGCCCAAATTACGAGCTTCCCGTTCCCCCTGAGCCGTAAAACGTACATATTCTGCACCAGCATCAATCATACGAATAGCTTGGGCTACCGCAGCCTTTGTATCCATCGTTGATACATTTGCCATAGATTGAATGCGAATAGGGTTATCGCCTCCCATAGGTGTGTTACCTATCTGAACAACTGACGATTTACGGCGTTTGTAATTAAAGTAAGCCATTTTTTTAATAATTGACAATGACAGCGAGAGTTGGAGGCAATTACCACCAACTCTCAACTTTCAATTAATTTGTTTTATATTTGAAGGAGACTTTCGCCAACTCTTCATTGGCTTTTACTATTTTCTTTTTTAAGTCTTCCTTATATACAGATAGTTTCTCCTGAAGTTGCTCGTCACCAACAGCAAGCATCTGCACCGCCAGGATTCCGGCATTCAAAGCTCCATTGATTCCGACAGTCGCCACAGGTATTCCCGGGGGCATCTGAACAATGGCTAATAAAGCATCCATACCATCCAGCGTTGAATTGATTGGCACACCAATTACCGGCACAGTTGTCATAGAAGCGATCACGCCACATAAATGAGCCGCCATTCCAGCAGCAGCGATGATAACTTTTATTCCACGATCTTTAGCGCCTTTGGCAAAAGCCTCAACTTCCGCCGGGGTACGATGAGCAGATAACGCATGCATCTCAAACGGGATCTCCATCTCGTCTAAAAATTTTGCAGCCTTCTCCATAACGGGTAGATCAGAGGTGCTACCCATAATAATACTTACAACAGGTGTCATTCTTATTTAGCAATTAATTTTTGATAGTCTTCTGCTGACAAAAGATCATCCATCTCAGAAGCATCAGAAACTGAAATCTTGATCAACCAGCCTTTACCATAGGCATCTTCATTGACCAATTCAGGAGCATCTTCCAACTCCGCATTTACTTCCAAAACTTCACCGCTTACAGGCATGAAAAGATCTGAGACAGTCTTTACGGCCTCGATAGTACCGAACACTTCTTCTTTAGCGACAGTCTCGCCTTCTGTAGTAATGTCTACATAAACGATTTCTCCCAATTCGCTTTGAGCGTAATCTGTAATACCAACGTAAGCAACGTCACCTTCTACACGGATCCATTCGTGATCTTTTGTGTACTTTAATTCTGTAGGAAAATTCATAATTTTAGTTTTTTAGATAAATAAATAGATATAACTCATTAATGAGGCTACAAAGGTACATATAAATCCAAGACAAAACCCCGCATAAACCTGCATTGGCGTATGCCTCTTCAAGAAGATACGAGAAGTTCCGACCAAGCCAGCTATGAGCAAGACTACAATAAAGGCCCAATATGGATTTATCATATGAATATGCGCTACCCCCATAATACCGCCAAGCAATCCGCCAATACCAATCGCATGAGCACTAATCTTCCACGCGAAATTGATGCATAACGCCATAAATAAAGCTGTACATGCGCCCATCAAAAGCGCCAAAAGCCAAAATGGCATCAACATTCTATATAAAAAATAAATGCATGCGGCTATCGAAATAACAAATATCAAATAAGGCAAGGCTCGTTCTTTCCGATCAGATAACTCTATATCACGAGCCGCACCATTCTTAACCAACAAAAAAATAAATATACCCGGCACAATCGCGGTAAAGACAAAGCCCCCTCCCGCAATTAACAATTTAACGGGCAATGGATAAATTGTCAAAAACGTGAACATCAACGCCAATATGATTCCATAAGTAGCCATAAATAGCGGATGGAACACAAAAGATACTATATTCGCAAATAATCTCATAATTATATTTCCTTTCGCATACGAGCCACCGGTATCCCCAATTGCTCCCTATATTTAGCCACCGTACGCCGTGCGATCACATACCCCTTCTCTTTTAAGATAGTGGCCAACTCTTCATCCGTAAGAGGCTTTCGCTTATCCTCCGTATCTATATGATCTTTCATAATCTTCTTCACTTCACGCGTCGATATCTCTTCTCCTGTATCTGTTTGCATCGATTCGGAGAAAAAATATTTCAATGGATAAATTCCAAAATTAGTCTGTACATATTTACTATTGCTAACACGCGAAATTGTTGATATGTCATAACCCGCACGCTCAGCGACATCTTTTAATATCATAGGATGGAGTGTCGCCTCATCTCCTGTCAAAAAAAATTCTCGCTGTAAACAAATAATAGCCTCCATGGTTCGCTGCAGCGTTTCGTTTCTTTGCTTAATCGCATCTATGAACCATTGAGCCGAATCAAGCTTCTGCTTCACAAATTGTACAGCATCTCGTCTTTCCGCGGTTTGATTCGCTTTATTCGCCGTATAATCTTGAAACATCTCGGCATATTCACGATTAATGCGCATATCCGGGACACCTCGATTATTCATACTTAACGTAAGTTCTCCATTATTCGCCTCAACCACAAAATCAGGAACAATTTGACTCATGGCAACTTCCATCGATCCTCCCCATGTACTTCCCGGCCTTGGATTCAACATCGTTATTTCATGAATCACCTTTTTCAAGGTCGCCTCATCAATGTCAAGTCCACGCATGATCTTATCATAATGTTTACGCGTAAACTCGTCAAAAAACTCCTTCAACACCCGTATCGCCATATCCGTCACAGGAGTCTTGGTCTTTTTATCCAACTGTATCAATAGGCACTCTCTCAAATCTCGTGCACCTACTCCAGCCGGCTCAAAATCTTGTATTACTTTCAATAAAGATTCTATCTCTTTCACGTCTGCGTCTTGACCTGTTTGAAAGATTAAATCATCCGCTATAGCAGATAGATCTCTACGCAAATAGCCATCATCTTCTATATTACCTATAATATATTCGGCGATTTTAACTTGGCGCTCCGGCAGATCTCGTAAACCTAACTGCTGAGAAAGGAATTCATTTAAAGACTGGCTCGCCGAAAAAGGGACATCTTCCTTTCGTTCCGCACGTTCAGTCATCTCTCGAAGCTTATACTCCGGAATATCATCTTCTGTAGAATAATCTCCTAAAGATAAATCTGTATCCATCTCATCAGCAGATTCCTCATTCTCATTATCCTCAACATCCGCATGATCATCATCCATTGGCTCTTTTCCCTCTTCCAATGCGGGATTATCTTCCAACTCATGCTTCACCCGTTCCTCCAACTCTATAGTCGGAAGCTCAAGAAGCCGTATCAGCTGTATTTGCTGAGGTGATAACTTTTGCTGTAATTTTTGTTGTAACTGCTGCTTTAACATATTATCAAATCATTGCGCCATAAGAACAGAATATTCATCCGCCTTCCTTTAATCAATATGCAAATATAAGTCTTTAGTTTTAACAGCGTCATGTTTAGACACTAATTATGCAAAAAACATCAAGACCTTCACAAAGCTCTTTTATAGGTGTTACAGCACATATTAAGAAAGATTTTCAAAAATCTTTTTCCTAAAAATTCCATCCCATAGAAAAACCGCTAATAACCACTGTATTTCAGTATGTTATAATCATAAAGAAGATTCGGTTAAATTGGCTTTAAGTGAATAGTTATTCACTTGTCAAGTAAATAACTATTCACTAGGGGTAGTGATTAACTAAACTGACAACAAGTGATTAGTTATTCACTTAAAACGGGTTAAATCATCTCCTTTTTTAGGGATCAATTATCACATAAAAAGAAGATGAGAAATCTATGTCTCAAATTACAAAAATTTCTCTTCTCCTTTTATTCATAACACCTTAAATCTATAATAAGAATAATTCAATACTTAAAGCTGCTACTACCCAAAAATTCCCTGAGTAAAGACGTTCCAGGCAAGCCTTCTGATGGGATATAATTAAAATAGCGTAAAAAGCGCAACAAACGATAAGCTTCCGCATTAGCCTCACTACTCTCTTGCACTTGAGCCAAAATAGGCTCCGCATATTTTCTTAATGCGGCCAGCTCATACAACATTGCGCTATTAAACATCGCATCCGCGTTTTCTTGATACGGGAAAATCCATTTATCCTCACCCCTGCGTACGCTCGGCCAACGCTTGATTGTCTCTTCTGCTGAATATCCCCGGAAGCGATAATCTCGAATGATGCGACGCAACAAACGATTATCCGTTGTAGGTATCCAGTTATGATTATCTAGCGAAATAGATGTTAAAACAGATACATACACACGATATTTATATTTTTCATCTATAAATTCCGTAAGTTTAGGATTTAACGCATGAATACCTTCTATCACCAATATAGAATTCTCGCGCATTTTTAATTTTTCACCCCTAAAAACCCTTCGCCCTGTCTCAAAATTAAAACTTGGCAGCTCTATTTCTTCTCCTGCGAGCAAACGCTTCAAATCCGTATTAAAATAGGGTAAATCCAAGGCATACAATGACTCGAAATCATACTCTCCATTTTCATCTTTAGGTGTATCTTCTCTATTTAAAAAATAATCATCCAAAGAGATCCCCAATGGATGTAGCAAATTAGTTGTCAATTGCACTTGCAATCGCTTGCAAAATGTAGTCTTACCTGAAGAGGACGGTCCTGATATCAAAACAATACGCACACCTTTCTTATAACTATCCGCTATTTTTTCCGCTATTTTAGCCACCTGTTTTTCTTGCATCGCCTCTGACACCAAAATAATATCTTGCGAAAGGCCCTTCTTTATCGCCCGATTCAAATCGCCAACATTATCCAACCCAACTGTACGCTGCAATGTTAAATGCTCTTTATAAGCCTCAAACATCTTATCTTGTTTAATGATAGGCTGTAATATTTCCGGATCATCCTGATTTGGAACACGCAATAATACCCCATCCATATAAGGGACCAAATCAAACAATTGAATATAGCCCGTGGACGGAGTTAAACAACCATAAAAGAAGTTGATATAACCATCCAGCTCATAATAAGAGGTATAAAGCATTCCCGCAGTCTCTATCAATTGGACCTTATCACTCAATCCTCGTTCTTTGAACAACTTAATAGCATCGGACGTACGTACTTTTTTATGGTAAAACGGGAGATCTGCATCAACCAACTCTTTCATTCGAGTCTTGATTTTCTCAATTGTCTCCAAATCCAAATTCTTCCCATTATGAATCACGCAATAATATCCTTTAGAGATAGGATGCTCCAAATTCAATGTGGCGTTAGGACAAATATCATGAACCGCCTTCGAGAAAATATGACACAATGAACGTACATAAGTTCTCAGTCCGGACAACTTCGTGTAATCGATAAATTCAACATCTTTGGGCCGCCAACAACGATAAGTCAAACTCTCTGTCTTATTGTTCACTTGCGCATTCATCGGTTTATATCGAAGAGGAGCGCCGACCGCCTCATAAACATCTAGCAACGAAGAACCAACGGGTACCTCCTTGTAGGTATTATTATTTTTACAGTAAATAGTTATTGTCTCTAACATAGCAATTCAGTTATTTTTTATAAATTCGCTGCCTAAAGTTAGGAATATTAATCGGATAACAATCCACTTAAACTTATTTTAAATGGACTATTCTTTTTTTGATTTTCTCCGTCTTATCGGCTCATTAGCGCTGTTTCTATACGGAATGAAAATCATGAGTGAAGGACTTCAAAAATTTGCGGGTGATAGCTTACGAAAAATACTAACAGCCATGACGACCAATAGGGTCACCGGAGTGCTTACCGGCATATTAATCACCGCTCTTATCCAGTCCTCCTCCGCAACAACAGTCATGGTAGTAAGCTTTGTCAACGCCGGTCTCTTGACATTGACCCAATCTATTGGAGTCATCATGGGAGCGAACATTGGGACGACCGTCACCGCATGGCTAATTTCCACCTTAGGATTTAAAGTTGATATAGCAGCTTTTGCCTTACCTTTATTAGCGTTTGCTCTTCCTTTCTTCTTTTCCGGCAAAAGCTCTCGCAAATCCATTGGGGAATTTGTTTTTGGCTTTGCTTTTCTTTTCATGGGTCTTCAAAATCTTAAGACCAACGCTCCAGACCTAAGCGCCAATCCCGACATGCTGGCCTTCTTGCAAAACTATACCGACATGGGATTCTTCTCCATCATTCTCTTCCTGTTTATTGGCGCTATACTTACAATGATTGTCCAAGCCTCTGCCGCTACGATGGCTATTACATTAATCATGTGCGCAAATGGGTGGATAGACTATCAAATAGGCGTAGCGCTTGTGCTAGGAGAGAATATCGGAACAACAATCACCGCCAATTTAGCCGCATTAACAGGCAATACACAAGCGCGCAGAGCCGCATTGGCCCATTTAGTCTTTAATATCTTTGGCGTATTATGGATATTAGTCGTATTCTATCCTTTCACGAACGCAATCACCTGGTTTGTTACCAATGTCATGAACATAACAGATCCAGCTATCGCCGTATCATTCAAATTAGCGGCATTCCATACTGCGTTTAATATTAGTAACACTTTTATCATGATTTGGTTCGTCCATCTCATCGAAAAAACTGTTTGCAGCATTATCAAACCAAAAGCCGAGGAAGAAGAATATCGTCTACGTTATATCACCGGAGGTATGCTGTCTACCGCAGAGCTTTCCATTTTACAGGCCCATAAAGAAATATCTTTATTTGCTGAACGTACAGCCCGAATGTTTAACATGGTCAAAGATCTATTTTATGAGAAAAATGAAGATACTTTCTTAAAAACTTACAGCCGTGTAGAAAAATACGAAAGCATAAGTGACCGAATGGAAATTGAGATAGCCAACTATCTGACAGCAGTATCAGAAGGGCGACTCAGCTCGGAAAGCAAAGAAGAAATTCGTATCATGCTAAGAGCTGTATCGGAAATTGAGAGTATAGCAGACTCTTGCAACAATATGGCCCGAAGCATCAAACGCAGAAATGAATTTAAATCTGAGTTTACAGAAGAACAAAATAAGCATTTAAACAGAATGTTCGAACTGGTATCTAAAGCACTAGAACGAATGAATCAAGTCTTACACAAGACAGAACTGACACACGATGATATCAATCCTTCCTATAATATCGAGAACGAGATCAATAACTATCGCAATCAGTTGAAAAGCAGAAATATTGAAGACATCAACAATAAACTATATCACTATCAAGATGGGGTTTATTACATGGACATGGTTAGCGAAAGTGAAAAGCTCGGCGATTATGTATTAAATGTTGTACAAGCCGTCATAGAGAAAAAAATATAGTGTATATTTGTGTGAAACAATAACCACGGAGGACGAGTCAAAACGTATATGTGAGAGAGGTGTCGCCTATGATTAGGCAACTTATAAAAACAACTCTTTTACAATGATTGATTATACTTTTGGCACGTCCCCCGTTTTTAATACATTCTGTCATGAATTATAAACGTTTCACAATCGTTATTTTCTCACTATTGGCACTCGTCGCTTGCGAAAAAGAGGATATCAACATATCAACAAGTGATGATAGCGTAAATGAATGGATCGAACATACAATGCGAGAGAATTATCTCTGGTATTCCGAAATGCCAAGTCATGAAGAATTAAAACCCGATAAAGATCCTCAATCTTTTTTCCAGACGTTGTTATCCGAAAAAGATGGCAAAGACCTTCCTGAAGGACATCACTATTTCTCTCGTCTGGAAAAGGCAACTACAACACGATCTATTTTTGACACCAACGATTCTTATGGTTTTGATTTCGCCGTTTATAATATGAAAAGTAAGTCAGGCACATTCAAAACCGCAATAATCCTTTATGTATTACCAAACTCTCCCGCCTCTGATGCCGGACTAAAAAGAGGAGATTGGATCTTAGGCATTAATGGCCCACTCGGTTCTATTAAAGATTTTAACGCACTCAGGAATGGAGGTAGCATCACACTCCATTTAGGCAAAAGTTTCGGCAATGAGATCATCCCTGGCAAAATCGTAACGATCGAAGCCTCACGACCTGTCGAAGACACTCCTTTCCTGAAAGATTCAATCTATTTTTATGGCAATAAACGCATTGGATATTTAATGTACAACCATTTTGCGACAGGGCCTAATGAACTAGACCGAAATGACTTCAGTTATGATCTACACCTACGTCGAATATTCACCCATTTTAAGAGCCAAGATGTAAATGAACTTATCCTTGACCTTCGTTATAATGGTGGAGGCTTGCTTACATCAGCCCAATTGCTAGCTTCTCTTATCGCTCCTAAAAGTACTTTAGGGGAACCTATGTGCATCATGGAATACAACGATAAAAATCTAAATAACGCGAACGTGATGAATTTCTTAGAGCTAAGCAAAGTAGAAACATGCAATTTAAACCTACCAAGACTTTTTGTCTTAACAGGCACCACCACCGCTTCCGCTTCTGAGCTTGTCATCAACTCCTTACGCCCCTACATAGATGTACAATTGATAGGAGAACACACGTTAGGTAAAACTGTTGGTATGACTGTATACAACGAATCCGCCACCTATGGCTGGATTCTTTCGCCTGTTACATTCCGAATTTATAATAAATTACACGAGGCAAACTATGAGAATGGATTTTATCCTAACATACAGATAAATGAATTCGATAGCGAACTAAAAGAATTAGGAGACATTCATGAGCCTCTACTTGCCTGCGCTATTAGCGAAATAACAGGAGCAAGCAACAAAACCCGCTCTTCTCTTCTTGACACACCTCAACGAGATATTCAAATAATCCGACCAAATACACATTTGAGCGACTTACTTATAATTCATGAAAAACAAAAAAGATAAAGATATAATATAATAATATATGATATGGCACATAGAACGATAAACAATTGGAAGATTATCAAAGGCCAACCATTGACCGAGTTAGACAAAAAAATCCTATATTTCCAAAACAAGGGACATTTAGTGCCCAAGCGTGGACTCATCAAGACACCTGAGCAGATCGAGGGTATCCGAAAAAGTGGAGAAATAAACACGGGAGTACTAGATTTAGTCGCACAAGAAATTAGAGAAGGAATGTCTACCGCTGATATTGATCAACTCGTTTATGAATACACTGTGGGACATGGAGCTATTCCCGCTCCGCTCAATTATGAGGGATTCCCCAAAAGTGTTTGTACATCCATAAATGAAGTTGTCTGCCATGGCATCCCTAGTAAGAAAGAGATCTTAAAAGACGGTGATATTATTAATGTGGATGTATCCACTATTTTTAATGGCTACTTTTCTGATGCTTCACGTATGTTCATGATCGGCAATGTCTCTCCTGAAAAACAAAAATTAGTACAAGTCACAAAAGAGTGCCTGGAGATTGGAATGAACGCCGCTAAACCTTTCGGTTTTGTAGGTGACATTGGACATGCTATTCAAAAACATGCAGAAAAGAACGGCTATTCTGTAGTCCGAGATCTTTGTGGACATGGAGTGGGACTAAAATTTCATGAGGAACCCGAGGTATGCCACTTCGGGAAAAAAGGAACCGGTATGCTTTTAGTGCCCGGTATGGTCTTCACTATCGAACCTATGATCAATATGGGTACTTGGAGAGTTTTCATTGATGAAGATAATGGATGGACTGTCGTCACTGAAGATGAGCTACCTTCCGCACAATGGGAGCATACGTTTGTGATGACAGAAACTGGATTGGAAATCTTAACACACTAAAAAATCGTGTAAGATAATAGAAACATATTTCCATTAAAAAAACCATATGAGTACTAATATTTTAGTCCGATATGGTTTTTTATCATTTTTATAGCTCTCATTTTGAAATGACAGATTGATCCTGGCTAATGAAAACAGCGAGCACACCATATGCAAGCGGCAAATAACTTCTATATATAAGCATAAAAAAGCCGCATACAAGAATAGACAACCATTATCAACAATGATGTAGAAATGGTTTTATCGCTTTTAAAATAAGGAATAAAACGACTAAGAATAAAATAATAAATGCTCCCGACGGAACATTCAAGAAATAAGAAAGTATCAACCCTGAGACACAGCCTAAAAAACCAATCGCAATGCTGCCATACATGATCTTTTTAAAATCAGATGTAAACAAATTAATAGTCACCTGCGGTAATGTCAATAAACTCATCAACAACATGATCCCCACCAAACGAATCGAAAGGACAATCGTAATAGCAATAAAACACATCATTGTATATTCAATCCATTTCACAGGAAGTCCTTGCGTCACGGCAAAATCTCTATCAAAAGCCACATAAACAATCTCTCGTAAGAAAAGAGAAAAAACAATGATCAACAAAACAACTAGTCCTAAGATCCATAAAATATCTGTTGTGGAAATCGTCAATATGTTTCCAAACAAATAAGCAGATAAGTTTGGCGCATATCCTGGTGTCAAGAATATAAAGATCACTCCTAAGGCCATACCTAAAGACCATATTCCTGCAATAGCTGAATCCTCTCTCACACTTTGCGTCTTACTAGCCCACTCTACACCAAAAGCAGATAAAATAGAAAAGAACATAGCCATCAAAATAGGATTCATGCCTAAATAGAAACCTAAGCCTAAGCCTCCAAATGAGGCATGTGTTATGCCACCACTAATAAACACCAAGCGTCGAGAGACAATATAAGTTCCCACGATTCCACAAGCGATGGCTGTCAATAAGCTTCCGATAAGTGCGTTTTGAAAAAAATCATATTGTAATAAATCCATACTACCTCAAATATTCATTTGACTAATGAAGACGACGTTCGCCTACAATCAAGAAAGCTTCATCCTTCAATGCATCAGGCAAATTTATACCTCTCAATTGCAAACTACGAAGCCAGCCCGCAACTTCTACTTCGCGAAGAGTATAGAGCACCTCGCTAAACTCATTAATCGCATCTTCGTCATACGCATCAGCTTCTACACCTCGAAAACGATCTAATTCTTCATCATTATAGTATTCGATCTCTTTACTGACAGCAGCTAACAAGCTATCTCTTTCGCAGGTCTCATGTTGTCCACAACAAACCTCTGGTATCTCTTCTGCCTCTGGTATCTCCGTGATCTCACCCCTATCTAACATCTTTTGGAGTTTCTTATTCCGAAAATATCCCGCAATGGCGGCAACAATGCCTAAACAAATAATACTTATGACTATATACCACATATCTATTGTTCGTTTATAATTGACGAATGTCGATTATATTGATAAATTATTCTGTCCTAATATCCTCCTACGCATCTAATGACTCAATCTTAAACCCCGCAGATAAAAGATTGTCCCAATAGTGTGGATAACTTTTACTAACAACATCTGGATTCGCAATCGTTATGCCCTCCAAACGTCTTAAGGCTAAAGGAGCAAAAGATAATGCCATTCGATGATCTTCATAAGTCGCAATTACCGGATGCGCCTCAAGCTCCTGGCGCTCGCCATTCCATTCCAAAATGCTATCTTTCGGATTCGACAACTGATATCCTATTTTTCGCAACTCTTTGATCAACGCATCTATCCTGTCAGTCTCCTTGATACGCAAAGACTGAAGTCCCGAAAAGCGAAATGGAACATTCAGAGCAATACACGTTAACACAAATGTCTGTGCCAAATCGGGTTCATTCACAAAATCATAAACAAACTTTTCACAAACATTTCCATGGCGCCTTAACACTACTCCACGCTCCGTAAATGTCGTATTTACACCTAAGCGTTTAAACAGATCCGCCACTATCGCATCCCCTTGCACACTATTCTTAAAAAGCCCAAGTAATTCCACTTCCGCCTTTTTTGAAAGAGCCACTATCTCATACCAATATGAAGCGGCACTCCAATCTGATTCTACCATAAAACGTATTGGCTTATATTCTTGAGGGAGAACCTTGATCGTATCACCAATCCACGAAGACCTCACGCCATAACGCTCCATCAAGCTCAATGTTATTTTGATATAAGGTTTGGAGATGATCTTCCCTTCTAAATGCAATGTCACACCTTGCTCCATTAAGGGGGCAATCATCAAGATCGCAGAAATATATTGGGAACTAACATTTCCAGGTAATGATATTTCTCCTCCTTGCAAAGCGCTACCCAAAATACGTAATGGAGGAAAACCGTCTTTTTCCATATATTCTATTTTAGCACCTAAATGATTTAAGGCATCTACCAACACCTTTATTGGACGATTTTTCATACGCTCAGTCCCTGTTATGGTCCATTCTCCTACAACTTTTGACAAAAAAGCTGTCAGGAAACGCATTGTTGTTCCCGCTGCGCCTACATTAAAATCTCGACCATTCGAGTTTAATGCTTTTACCATCAAATTCGTATCATCACAATCAGATAGATTCTCCACATCGTACGGGCTATAGCTCAGCGCATTCAAAATCAACGCACGATTACTAATGCTTTTAGACGCTGGGAGCTTTATGGTTGTCCGAATCTCTTCATTCGGTGCAGTTAGCTGATATTTCATAGCCTTCGTATATTCAATAATGAACTACAAAATTACGAAATTTAGCGAAGAAATAATTACGATTTTTGTCAGAATGCAAAAGACTGCTCATAAACGATATCGCACGATACGAAGCATTTGTTCGATTGTTCTTACTATATTTTCTCGCGTAAAATTTTTATCCATCGCCTGCTCTAATGAGATTGGATATGGGAGTAATGACAAAACTGCTAAAAAGCCATGTTGATTCAAGTATTCTGTCGCTTCGACAGAACCTGCTATAGCTATTACCGGTATCTGCGATTTCACTCCTGCACATAATACTCCATACGGAGCTTTTCCCATGCATGTTTGCCAATCTAATTTACCCTCTCCCGTAATGATTAAGTCCGCACCTTTAATAAGTTCCTCAAAACGCAAAGCATCTAACACCATCTGAATTCCTAATTTCCGCTTTGCTTTCAAAAAAGCAATCAATCCGCCTCCTAATCCACCCGCAGCTCCCGTCCCGGGAATATTGTTAATATCTATCTGCTCCTCCTTAGCGACTATGTTCGCAAAATTTCTTAAGCCATCATCAAGCAAATGAATCATTTCATTATCTGCCCCTTTTTGACGAGCGAAAACATAAGCGGCTCCCATTTCACCGTATAAAGGATTATCAACATCGCAAGCGACCTCAAATGACGCCTCTTTTAATTCTGCAGCTATACCGGATTTATCAACAAAACATATTTGCCGAAGCATAGCGCCCCCTTGTCTTAACTCCTTGCCGTTTTTATCAAGGAAACGAAAGCCTAACGCTTGTAACATACCAACTCCTGCATCGTTCGTAGCGCTACCTCCTATTCCTATTAAAAATTTACGGCATCCTCTAGCTAATGCATCACGTATTAATTCTCCTGTACCGTATGTTGTAGTCAATAATGGATTACGCTCTGAAGGAGAAAGTAACGTCAGACCACTAGCTAAAGCCATTTCTATAACAGCAGTTTGATTATCTCCTAAAATGCCATATGTACTCTTTATTGGTCTCATTAACGGATCATGTACATAACATGAAATCTTCCGCCCTCCCATCGCAAATACTAAAGCGTCAACCGTTCCCTCTCCTCCATCTGCTATCGGTATTTTCTTTACTTCACAATCATGAAATACCCGATGAACCGCTATCGCAACGCTATCCGCTATCTCTAAAGAGGTGATAGAGCCTTTGAAAGAATCTGAAGCTACAACTATTTTTTTCATCTTTCCTTCCTGTTGTTTAATTCACAAATATACTAGCTCATAAAAAACAAATAGGATAACATTCGCATAAAGAGATAAAAAAAGCGCATAACGGAATGATATCCATCATGCGCTTCTATATTTAATTACTGTAAAGTTTAACTATTATTCTTTTTGGAATTTGCGACTTACTTTTAAAATATTCGCAGTAAACGAAACTACATTTTGTGCTTCTTGAACCATATTTAAATAAACCATACTAACTTTCGTGCTTCCGCTTTGCCCTTGGATACGTTTCAATTCTCCCTTTTTCACTGCTGTTAGTTGAGTCAACAAGGAAGCAGATTTAGCGATCAAATCATCGAAATTTGTAGTATAGTCATTGGATCGTATCAACCCTGCAGAATCTCTCAAGAAAGAAATAATTTGAGAAGAGACATTCTGAAAATCATTCTTCTGCGCTTCACTCAGTGGGTTAAAATTATTATCAATATGATCTTTCATCGGTTCTGCTAAGCGACGTATGCTAAATACTATCTCACTCGCAAAGTCATTACTTTGATAATAATACAAACCTTTATCAATCGCTATTTCACGATCCAACTGAGTAACGCCTAATGTACCAACACGTTTTACTTGTTTCAAATGAACTTTCTTTTCCTCTACGGCACTTAATACTTTACGAAGTTCTCGCAAATTTTCATTCATAAAACCATCTATAGCCTTATCGAAAACATCTGCGGTGAAATCTAAATCTGCTTGCAACTCCTCACGACTGTGTTCACGAAACAATGATAATGCTTCATTTTTATCTGTGGCCTTACGAAGTTTTGACACAGTTGTGTTTACCTCTTCTTTTAAAGCTTCTTTTTTCAATTTAGCCTTGTATGCAAAATGACTACGTACTAATGAATAAATAGCTAATCCAATCATCGCCACTAAAGCAGGTATACCACCCCAATATATTAAAAGCGCAACAATAAAACAGATCGTAAATGCAGCTCCTGCCGTAATAAACCATCCTCCAATAACAGACAAAACTCCTGTAATACGATAGACAGCGCTTTCACGCCCCCAAGCCCTATCTGCTAAAGAGGATCCCATCGCAACCATAAATGCTACATAAGTGGTAGATAATGGTAACTTCAAAGACGTGCCTACCGCAATTAACAATCCGGATAAAACAACATTTACAGAAGCACGAACAAGATCGAAACTAGCCTTATCCTCAATAATCATTTCGCTTTGATTAAAACGACTATCGATCCAATTCTTCACTGGAGTCGGAATTATGCTTAATATCGTAACTGAAAGATTACTGCAATTGCGAACTAATACACGAGCAACAGGAGATGTTCCAAATGATTCTTCTCCTTCTGATTGACGGGATAGATCCAAAGATGTTTTTACTACATTTTGTGCTTTCTTGGAAGTTGCTAAAGAAAATACCATAACAACTCCTGAACCAACTAAGAAAAACCATGGTGTATGAGCCGGACCTAACAATGATGACATCAAAAATGTATCAGTAGTGGTTGTACCCCCTTGCGCCATCAAATCCATATAAGAAGAATAACCAACCAATGGTACTCCAATGAAGTTTACAAGGTCATTCCCTGCAAAAGCTAATGCTAATGCGAATGTTCCCATAAGAATTATTATCTTAAAGACATTAACCTTTAACAAGTGTAAAACCTGCATTAAGATCGTAAAGAATACCATACAGACAAGGATTATCGTTTCTGTATGAGAATAGATTAATTGCTTATAGTCGGCTGTCATGAAAGAACTATCTTTTATACCTTTTATCAACATGAAGTAGATAATAGAAGTAGCCGCTAAACCTCCAAATAACCCTATAAAATATTTTGAACTTTTCTTATAATTGAATGAAAATAAAATACGAGACAAATATTGAACAACTGTACCAAAGAAAAATGCAATCGCCACAGAAAGAAAAATACCTAAAATGACTGTAAAAGCCTTTTCTGTATTTAATAAATCTCCTAGTTGTAATACGCCATCCGAATTTGCTATCTTTATCAATGCTATAGCTACTGTTCCTCCAACTAATTCAAACACCATGGAAACTGTCGTAGATGTGGGCATTCCTAACGAGTTAAAAATGTCAAGCAAGACAACATCCGTAAGCATAACTGCAGCCAAAATACACATAATCTCAGAAAAATAGAAATGCTGTGGCTGATAAATTCCATGCCGAGCTACATCCATCATTCCATTTGATAATGCCGCACCGACAAATACACCTATTGCGGCAATAGCAATTATGACTTTAAAAGAAGCCGCCTTTGCACCAATTGCAGAATTTAAAAAATTTACAGCATCATTACTAACACCTACTGATAAATCTACAATCGCCAGTACAAATAAAAATATGACCAGAAATAGATAAAATGTCTCCATAAATAATTGTTATAAATTCTGCAGCAAATATCTGAAACAATTATTTCGCATCAATTACGCATATATTACAATAATGTTACACTGTATGGACTTTATTAAAAGACAAACAGATAGATAATAGTTCATAATAAAATATAGCGATAATAGACTTGAGAGATAATCTAAACAGAAGAAGAATATCACAACACCAATAAGGTAGGCATTGTCAACATACAGAGTACATGGCGTACAATAAACACAATATCCGCTAGAAGACTATTCCCCATGGGTCAGTGGACCGGAGGCCGGCGGGGAGCCGGGGAAGG